>CAYONY010000008.1:0-18080 GCA_964405415.1 uncultured Fimbriimonadaceae bacterium
CGAAACCTTGAGGATAGTCAAAATGTCCCTGGCGATCGGCTGCGGCTTGATCTTCGTTCCTTGCGCCTTTGCCGAGCCGCTGCTGAAACTGTGGCTGCGCGACCAGTATGTGGCGGGCTTGGGCCCGATCCTCATCGGCATTGCCGGGTTTCGCGCCATCGAGCACCTGAACGTGACCATACTGCTCGCGTTCATCGCGGCGGGCAAGCCGGGGCTCGCCAATCCGACCTCGCTCTTCAATGCTCTCGCAACGGCCATCCTGACGTTTCCGGCCGCTTACTACTACGGGCTTGAAGGCGTGGTGGCGATGAAGCTTTTCATCCAGCTTCAGGCCCTTCTGCTGCTCGCGGTTTTGTTCAAGCACGTGGTGCGTGGTTATTCGGCGGGGCCGACCTTGCGCGCAATGGGTCTGACCGTGACGATTGGGGCGGGCATGGCGCTCTTGGGTTGGCAGATCGCTTCGCTCGATTTCGTCGTGCGGCAGCCGGTGGCCGCGCTCGGGTTGGCCCCGGTTTGGGGGGTCGCCGCATTCATCCTGATGGCGGCGCTGAAGCTGACGCCGACCCCCGCCGCGCTCGGCCGGCTTCTGCCCTTTCTTCGTGAAAAGGGTGGGGAGGCGCCGCCTTGAAAACGGTCGTGGTAATCCCCATATTTAACGGCCTCGACGATACGGCCGCATGCCTGGAGAGCCTCTTTGCGATGCGTCCGGAGGTTGAAGTCATCCTTGCCGACGACGCATCCACCGACGGATCGGCGGCCGCGCTCACCGCGAAGTTTCCCTCGATCGAAGTCGTCGCGCTGGAGACCAACCTTGGTTTCGGCGCGGCCTCCAACCGCGGACTCGCCCGCGCCTTCGCGCGGGGTGCCGACGCCGTGCTGCTGGCCAATAACGACACCCTGTTCACGCCTGGCCTCCTCGACCGCCTCGAATCTACGCTGGCCGAAACCCCCGACGCCGGGCTCGTCGCGCCCCTCATCCGTGCCTATCCGGGCGGGGAGATCTGGTCGGCGGGCGGCATTTGCCGGCTTGAAGAGGGCTCCGCCGAGAACTTGGTGGCGGCGGAAGGCGAGGCCCCCTACCTGACCGATTGGCTCACGGGGTGTGCCTATTTGATGCCCCGGAAAGTCTTTGACCAGGTTGGCGGATTCGATGAACGGTTTTTTATGTATGGCGAAGACGTGGAGTTGTCGCTGCGCATCCGCGAAGCCGGCTACCGGCTGATCGTCGAGCCCCGGGCCCTGCTTCACCACCGCGTTTCTCAGTTTTTCAGCCTGCTCTCGCCCGTGAAGCACTACTACAAGGTCCGCAATCTGCTCGAGATCCTCGACCGCCATCTCGAGCCTTCGCTCCGCTCCGCGGCTCGCCGCCGGGTGAGGCGCCGCGCATGGGAACGGCTTGTGAAAGACACCTACCGCCACGGTTGGCTGGGGGTGCAACGGTTTCTGGCGGTGCGCCGCGCGTTTCGCGATCAAGCAGCGGGTCGATTGGGTCGGGTGACGTAATCGATCGCGCTGCGGATGCTCTCCACGGCCTTTTCGAAGGACGGAACCTGGGCTTGGGCAGCTGCGGCGAGCAGCGGACGGGGGACCTCGCGGGCCAGCCAAGCTTCGAGCAGCTGCGCGAGCTTCGCGATATCTCCCGGCTCAAAAACGTCGCCGGTGACGCCCGGCTCGACGAGCTCCTCGCTTGCCCCGGCGCCTTTTGAGACGAGCGCGGGCAAACCACAGGCCATCGCCTCATTGACCACCAGACCCCAAACGTCGAGCCAGGTTGGCAGCACGAAGAGGTCGGCATGCGCATAGAGCGCGGCAAGCGCCTCCGCCGATTGGGGGCCCAAGAACCGCACGTCGGGCACGCCGAGCACCGTGGCCAAGGTCTTCAGGGCGGATTCGCTTTCGCCGCCGCCCGCGATCGCCAAGGTGTGGGCCGTAGGAACGTCTCGGGGCAATCTCGCCCAAGCGCGCAAAAGGACGTCGAAACCCTTTCGGGGGACCAATTGGCCGACCGCCAGCACCAACTTGCCCGGATGCTCGAAGGGAGCCGGAGCGCTTCGCGCCGCCTCGGCGTGCTCGGTCCACCAGGCGTGGTCCACCGCCTGGGCGCCCACAAAAATGCGAAACGAGGGCACCCCTTGTCCTCTCAGGTAGTCGCGCGCGGGATTGCCGAAGGCGACAAAGGCATCGGCCCGCCGAAAGAGCCATCGCCGCAAGGCCCTTTGCGTGAGGTTCGCGCTGCGGGCCGCCCGATCGGTTTCTTCACTCCAGAGGATCAGGGGCACGCGATGTTGGCGAGCATAGAGTGCCGCCGCCGCCGACCGGGCGCCGAACTCGCCGCTGAGGATCACATCGGGTCGGATCTGGATCAGCTCTTGACGCATCGAAAGCGGAATCTGAAGCATCCTTTCGCGGCGCACTCCCCCTTCGGCGGCTTGGTGAACTCGGCGGCTTACCGAACGCACCATCCGGACGTCCACACCCGGGATCGCCCCTGGACCTTCCCAGGGTCGCCCTTCTTCGGCAGAGGTGTTGAGCAGCGCGGTGATCCGAAGCGACCCATCGGCTGCCAATTGTTCGAAAATCGGCCGCCGATAGGGCGGCAGCTCGTTGGTCAGGACGGCGAGATGCAAGCTCAAATCGCCCCCGCCTTGATCTGCTCGATCAGCGCCACAAACGCGGCGGCACGAGCGTCGAAGCCGACGGTACGATCGGGTTCGCGGCCAAAGGGTTGTCCGGAGTGCCAATCGGCTACGGCCTTCGCAAGGCCGCCGGCGATGGCCTCGGCGGAGGCGCCAACGACGTCGCCGGCCTCCTTTTCGCGCAAGATCCGCGAGACCTCGTCGTCCGGCCGATAAGTCGCATAAAGGATGCGGCGCGAGGTGACCAGATACTCCCAGAACTTGCCCGGAATCTGCTCGGCAACCGGCCACGAAAGCAGAAGCAGGAGGTCGGCTTCCTGCTGCATTTTCACGATCTCGCGAATATCCGCGTAGGGCCGCACGTGAACCCGGCCGCCGACGCCCGCCGCCTCGGCCAAAGGAACCAGGTCCATCTGGCTATGCCCGACGAGGGTCAGCTCGACATGTGGAACCATGGCCAGACCCGCCAAAAGCGCTTCGGGACCTCGTACGCCGGCGTAAAAGCCACCGGCATAGAGCACGCGGAGGGGCCCATCATGCGCCTTCGGCGGGAGCCATTCTGCTTGAAGGTGAAAGTATGAAGCGCCTTGGGGAATGACTCGGATGGTTTCCGGACGTGAAACCACTTTGGCGAAGGGCGCCATCGCGGCCGGGGTCGTTACCGTAATCGCATCGGCCCTCCTCAAAAGCCGGCGTTCGTAAACGGTCTCCAGCCAACGGACCGGCGCGCGACGAATCCGACTGGCGGACTGGGACCACGGGTCACCGTAATCGGCGATCCAAGGGGTTCCGCGAAGGCGCGGCAATCCGGACACGACGCCATGCGAAGCGATCGGCACGGCGGAGCTGATGACCGCATCAAAGGAGGTTGTGGGCAGCGCGTCGATGAGGCGGCGGGCCGCCTGCATCCAGGCCACATTCTCCTTTCGGTTCGGCGAGCACTGAGCAATCGGGAGGCGGTGGATCTCGATGTCGAGCCCGGCGACGACTTCCAAGAGGCTCGGGTCCATCCAAGGACAGTCGCCGGGGAAATCCGCCGCGACCACCGTCAGCTGATGGCCCGCCCCGACCATGTAGCGCGCCAAGTTCGTCCAGCGAATGCTGCGTGGACCTCCGGCCGGCGCGAAGTAGTAGGGGACGAGCAAAAGGCGCATAGGCTCTAAAGTGAGGACGTAGCGGAGCCGGCGGCATTGGCGGCGATCGCGTCGTTGTAGATCTCGATCAAGCGTCGAAGATTGTCCGGGGCGGTATAGCGGTCCTCGTATTCGGCGCGCGCACCCTCGGCAAGTCGACGCTGATCGGCCGGATGGTCCGCGAGCCATCGCAGGTTGGCGGCGAGACCCGATGCATCGCCGGCGGCAAAGAGCGCCCCCGTTCGCCCATCGACGACAATCGCCGCCATGGCGCCGAGGCGGGAGGCTACGGCCGGCACCCCCATCGCCATTGATTCGATCAGCGCCATGGGAAATCCCTCGTAGCAAATGCTCGGCAACACCAACGCCATGGCCCGCCTCATGGCGTCGAAGACGGCGTCCCGTGGCTGGTGTCCCATGAGCTTGACGCAGGCATTATCTCGGGCCAGAGCTTCAACCATGGGTCGGAGAGGCCCGTCGCCATAAATGGACAAGGGAATGCCCGATGCGGCGCCGCGCCACGCGTCGACCAAGACCTCGACCCCCTTTTCCACCGAAAGCCTTCCGACCCACAGGGCGTAGCCGCCATCACCCGGGCCGCGGCCGGGATCGGTGGGAACGACGTTTGGTTTGACGGACAACCGCTCCGGGGGCAGCCCGATTTCGACAAATTTGCTCCGGCCAAATTCGGTCAGGCAGATATAGCGATCGACCAGGGAGGCCCAGCTTCCGCGTCGCCAATGGTAGGCGTTCATCGACGCGGTGGCCAATGAAGCAGACAAGCTCCCGCGGTAGCATCGATGCTTCACCCCCGGCCAGGCGAAACCCGCCCCAAGGCACGCCTCGCAAACCTGTCCATCGCGAAAGAATAGGCCATTGACGCATCCCAAACGAAAGTTGTGAAGCGTCTGCACCGTCGCGACGCCCTGGGCTTTGGCGGCCGCGAAGATTGACGGCGAGAGCTGAGGAAAGGTGTTGTGCGCGTGGAGCACATCGGGTCGAAACGAGGCGATGCGCCGTTCCACTTCGGCATGGGATTCGGGATTCCAAAACGTGCGACGCGCCGCCTCGAGCGGTCGGTCTTCCTGGAGATCGGCATTGGCCAGCGAATAGGTTTCGACCGCGTGGCCGTTGGCGCGAAGTAGCTCGGCTTCGCTTTCAAACGCCTGATCCTCGCCACCGCGCAGGCGGTAGTAGTTGTGGCACAGCAGGACTCTCATCCCGATGCTGACTTCGTGCGGAGGGCGAACTTGAAGGGATGGCCCGAGCGCTGGGTCTGCTCGGCATAGGTGGCCATCGCAAGGCCGGCGAACATGCAGACTGCGAAGTTGGGCGGCGCATTGGGGATGACGTTGCCCATGAACATGGTGAGCGAAATGCCGGTGATGTTCATGAAGACGGCGATCGCCAGCGTTTTTTGCTCGGGCGATGCCAACCGATCCCAAAAGGCTTGACGCAGCGTACCGGCGATCGAGGAGCCCAGAAAGGCAAGCCAGAGAACGAGCCCGGGGAGGCCGGAAAAGGACAGGATGAGCAGGTAGCCATTGTCGAGGTTGGCTCCCGTCGTAAACTTGCTCATGAATTGGATCCCGCCGGTCCCGGTGGCCAAAAAGCCGCTGGGTCCGATTCCCGTCCACGGCAGTACATCGAAGATTCGGCTCGCCTGAACCCAGGCCA
This sequence comes from uncultured Fimbriimonadaceae bacterium, assembly GCA_964405415.1. Classification (GTDB taxonomy): domain Bacteria; phylum Armatimonadota; class Fimbriimonadia; order Fimbriimonadales; family Fimbriimonadaceae; genus CAYONY01. Next base: position 5,447 of record CAYONY010000008.1, read on the forward strand.
TTTCCTGGCGATAAACGAGCGAGGCGTCATCGCGAAGGGCCCCCGTGCTCAGCAAGTAAGCGAATTGGTCCCGGAAAAGGATGATGAAGCCGACGATGCCGAAACCGAGCAAAACCAACAGCGGGATCGCCCGTCGTTTTTCGCGACGATAGTAGAGCACGGCAAAAAGGCCGAGAAATACCGCGACCGAGACGTAGAGAATCCGGGATTGGGCGATGAGCGCACCGCCAAGCAGGTAGAGAATCAGCCCGATTTCCCAACGCTTCAGGCTACGCGTTAACAGATGCCCGGCCACAAGGGTCGCCCCGGTGAGACAGGCGATCGCCTGGTGGTGGAGCTGGCCGTAGAGTCCGAAGGCGCGCAGACCGCCGCGATTGCCCCAGTTATCGATGGGCATGGGGTTGTAGTGGCGGCTTAGCTCGATCGCCGGGCCGACTTTGAGGAATTGGAGATAAGCCACGAATGTGGAGGCGCAGATAACCCCCATAAACATGTAAACCACGTACCGGCGCGCCTCGGGAAAGAGCCAGCAGAGCGCCGCCGCCTGGAAAAACACCAAGACGTAGAGCAGATAAAAGCCGGTGAGGAGGCTCACGAAGAGCATTTGGGCCACGGAAAACTGGGCGGCGATCGCGCAAACAAACGTCCAAACCTGGAGGCCGATGAGCAGGGCGATCGGAACGGGCACACGCAACGGAATTCGTGCCGCTGGCATGGCCACCAGCAGCCACAAGACCATGCTCAGGTAAGCCAGGCCCAAGAACTTGTTGGAGAAGTTGTTTGGGGGCAGCAAGAGCTGGGAAAAGAGGACGGCCAGATTCGCCAATCCCCACCAAGGCAGGAACGTACGCGCCGACTGGTCGGCCACCGGCGTTGACGCTGAAGGGCGAAAAAGCTTGGCCGCCGGATGGGGCCGTCGGGCACGTCCGTCAGGAAGGGAAAGGCTCATGTCGTGCTCGAAGGCAGTTCGCCGAGCGCCGGCATTTCCGAGTGGGCGGTCGTTGAGAAGAACTCGTCTCCGGCCGCGGTATCGGAGAGGATGAACTGGATCGCCCCCGCTCCGGCTTGCCTCAGCACGGAAAGTGCATTCGGCAGGTCGCGATAGCTGGTCGCCTTGGCCGAAACAACCACGAATGTGTCGTCGACATGTTTGGCGATCGCGGTGGCATCGGAAACGACGTCGCACGGCCCGACGCTGTAGACGACGCACTGAACTTTGGCCCGAAGGATTTCCGCCACCGATTCAATTTTGGGGAGCGGAAAGTCGCCAATGCGGGCATTTCGTACGGTCCCCGCCGGAAGGATCTGCAGATTCGGATGGGGCGAATCGACGATGGAGCCGTCGATGAGCGACTCGGTGATTTGGGGCGCGGAGAGCACATCGCTCAGGCCGGATTTGGCCTCGGCACGAACCGCCCGACCGATGACCGGACGCCCAAAATCCGCATCGACGAGAAGGGTGGGCACGCCAGCCCGCGCCATCGCCAAGGCATATTGGCTGGCCGAAATCGCCGTGTTTCCCCTTCGGCGAACGCCGGTGAACATCGCGGCCTGTTTTTTGCCGCCCATGCGGCCGATGGCGGCAAACGCCATATACTTGAATGCTTCCGCTGGGCGCCCTTCGGCATCGCCGAGCGCCAAGAGGGCCCGACGGCTCCGCGCCGCCGGAAGGCGAGCAAAGGCAACCGCGACCGGCAGCCCCACCACTTCGGCAAGCTGGATCGGGGAGTGGATCCGCATTTGCAGCGCTTCAATGCTCACACTCAGAATCAGTCCGATCAGGAAGCCGCCAAGGGCGCCGAGAAGAACCATCGCCAACACATTCGGCGCGATCGGGACCCGGTCCACCATCGCCGGGAATAGGGTGTGCGAGGCCAAGGCGATAGCTTCGGACCGCGTCCTGACGTCTTCCGCGTTTTGGCGCAGCATGCGGTAGCGGTCCTCCAAGACGTTCTTTTCGCGAATGATGCTCATGATCTTCGCTTCTTGGGCCGGCATCTGGGCGACTTTGGAATCCAGCGTGGCCAATTCTTCTTGGGCTCGATTGAGCTGTTGATGGGCGGCATCTTGGCCCGCGATCGCCAAATTCAGCTTCTGTTGAAGATCCTGGTAGTTGGGATTCGGGATATCGGTGCTGCTCTGGCGTTCATTTTCCTTGCCCCGCTCGGAAGCCAAAAGGGTTTTGATCTTCTGAATCTCGCCGTCGACGAGACGCACTTCGTAGGCGTCGTCATGGCGCGCCTCAAGCAAAACCGCACGCCGCCTTTCCGCATCGGCCAGCTGGTTCTCGAGTTGGGTGACCACCGATCGTTTGGCGTCCGTCACGCCGCCCTGAAGTCGCGGCTTGGTGCGCCGAAGCTGGTCGCGCATGGTCTCGATTTGGGCGGCCAATCCGGCGATATCCCGAGTAAAGCCATCGATACTCTGCCGCAGGGCGGTGCGCATCGTCACGTGCGACTGCATTTCAGATGGCAGATCGGCGATTCCGATGCTCTCCTTAAACGAGCGGTATTCGACATCCTTGGCGGTGACTTGAGCGCGGGTTTCCGAAACCTGTTTGTCCAGCACGTTGAGCGCGCGAAAAATCGAAGCCTTGGCGGCTTTTTCGCGGCGTTCGTTGAAGAGGTCGGAGATTTCGTTGGCCAGGTCGGCGGCCAGTTTTGGATCGTTGGCGCGAGCGCGGACAAGAACGATATTCGATTGGGCGAAGGGGTTGTCGGCGATGACGCCCTCGACGTCATAAAGGCTAAAGAAGTCTTTCCAGCGCGGCGTGAGGTCGTTGCGCGTGTTGTCAGCCTCGACCTTTCGGAGCGCTTCGTAAAAGAGGTCTTGGCTGCGAAGGAGCGTCAATGCGGACGAAACGGTTTGGGATTGGCCTTCGCCAAGAATCTGGGCGACCTCTTCGGGCAGGCGCGTCGGCGCCTTGTTGTTCATCTCGCTGATCAGGAGCTGCACGCGTCCTTCGTAAACCTTCTCCGCGAATTGCGAAGCGACGAACGCGAGGATCAACCCGACGATCGCCAGCCCAATGCTCCGTAATGCGTGCCTCTTAAACATCCACTAAGCTCCACAAGCCGCCGCCCCGTAACATACCTCATCGCAGGTTCATTCGAACTTGCGTGCAGGCACCAACTCGGGTTCGGCCGGCAACCAAACTAAGGACGCGGCCAAGCCAGCGAAAGGACTCGATCGGACGCCCCGGAAGCCAATCCCGCAAGAACCGTACCAGCCGGATCGCTTCAGGAGATGGCCGTCGACGTTGCCGCGACGTTTTCTAGGAACCAGGCATAAGTCGAGCGAATTCCCGATTCGAGGGAAATCTTGGGCGACCAGCCCAAACCCCGTATCCGCGAGACGTCAAGCAGTTTGCGGGGGGTGCCGTCGGGCTTGGCGCGATCAAAGACGAGTTCGCCCGAAAACCCCACGATAGCCTTTACGAGTTGAGCGAGTTCGCCAATCGAAAGGTCCTCGCCACAGCCTACGTTGATCGTCTCCGGCGAAGCGTAATGCTCCATGAGAAAAACCGCCGCATCGGCCAAATCGTCGACATGGAGGAATTCGCGACGCGGGGTGCCGCTTCCCCAAATTTCAACAGTTGGGGCGCCGGCAACTTTGGCCTCATGAAACTTGCGAATGAGGGCGGGCAGCACGTGCGAACTTTGGAGGTCGAAATTGTCGCCCGGGCCGTACAGGTTGGTCGGCATGGCCGAAATCGCATCGAAACCGTATTGCTGGCGGTAGGCGGCGGCCATCTTGAGTCCGGCGATCTTGGCGATCGCGTACGCTTCGTTGGTGGGCTCGAGGGGGCCGGTTAAGAGCGCGTCTTCCGAAATCGGCTGGGGGGCCAGCTTGGGATAGATGCAGGACGACCCCAGGAACAGCAGCTTTTGGACGCCCGATTCGAAGGCCGAGTGAATGACGTTGGTTTGAATCGCCAAGTTATCGCGCAGGAACTCCGCCGGATAGCTCGCATTGGCCTGGATGCCTCCGACTTTCGCCGCCGCCAAAACCACCCGGTCGATCGACGCCTCGGCGAAAAACCGGCCCACCGCCGCTTGATCCCGAAGGTCAAGTTCAGCCCGGGTTCGGAGGACAAGCTCCGCGACGCCCTCCGCTTGAAGGCGACGAACGACCGCGGACCCCACCAACCCCCGATGGCCCGCCACAAAGATGCGTGGACTAGGGGGCATGCGCGGCTCCGACCGTCGACACGCGGTGGCCGGCATCGACCAACGTGCGTTCGCGCTTGGCCATTTCGAGGTCGGCATCGGCCATCATCGCCACCAATCCGGGAAAGTCCACTTTCGGCTTCCAGCCGAGGGCGTTTTGGATTCGCGAAGGGTCGCCTTGAAGGAAATCGACTTCGGTCGGCCGGAAATATCGGGGGTCGACTTCGACATGCGGTCTCCAATCGATCTCGAGGCGGGAGGCGGCAGCGTCGAGGAAGTCGCGCACCGAGTAAGCCTCGCCGGTGGCAACCACGAAGTCGTTCGGCTCCGCGTGTTGCAGCATGGCCCACATCGCTTCCACATAGTCGCCGGCGAAACCCCAGTCGCGCTTGGCGTCGAGATTGCCCAGATAGAGCTTATCCTGCAGCCCCAATTTGATTCGTCCAAGGGCGCGCGTGATCTTGCGCGTCACAAACGTTTCGCCGCGGCGGGGGGATTCGTGATTGAACAGGATGCCGTTCGCGATAAAGAGCCCGTAGGCTTCGCGATAGTTGACCGCATACCAATAGGCGGCCACTTTGGCCGCTGCGTAAGGCGAACGCGGATAGAACGGCGTGGCTTCGGATTGGGGCGGCTTGGCGGCCCCGAACATCTCCGAAGATCCAGCTTGGTAAAACCGGACCGGCACCCCGCTGGACTGGGCGTAATCGCGCACGGCTTCGAGCAAACGAAGCGTCCCGGTTCCGACGACGTCGGCGGTGTATTCCGGCTGGTCGAAGCTCACTTTGACATGCGATTGAGCGCCCAAATTGTAGACTTCATCCGGTTGAATCGCCTCGACGATTTTGCGAAGTCCGGTCCCATCGGCAAGGTCGCCGTAATGCAGACGCATCTTCACCCCGGGGGTGTGGGGATCGTCGTAAAGATGGTCCAATCGAGCCGTATTGAAGGTCGAAGCCCGACGGACGATGCCGTGGACCTCATAACCCTTGGACACAAGCAGTTCGGTGAGATAGGAGCCGTCTTGGCCCGTGATCCCGGTGATCAGCGCTTTTTTCATGGTTTCGCGTCGCCCCGGTTTCCTTTCATTAGCTGCCCCGCAAAGAGCCAAAAGAAACGCGGACAATACACCAGATATCGGTAAAAGAGGCGGCGCGGCGAGAAGACAAGCCGAAAAAGCCATTCCATTCCCGCATCGCGCATCCAACGGGGCGCTCGGCGAATCAGCCCGGCGTGCATATCGAAGGCCGCGCCGACCCCCACCATGACGCAATCCACGCGATCCCGATGCTCGGCCATCCATCGTTCCTGCTTCGGGCAGCCCAGCGCCACGAAGAGGATTCGGGCTCCGGCGGCCGCCACGTCAGCATCGATCGTGGCCTCCTCATCCTCCGAGAGGGGCCGGAACGGCGGCGCGTAGGCATAGACGATGTCGACGCCGGGCGTCATGGCGGGAAGCTTCGTTTTAAGCAACTCGATACAGCGCTCGGAAGCCCCAAATAGGCCGATCGGCTGTTTCGCTTCCGCCGCGGCGGCGAGCACTTTGAGCATCAGGTCGGGACCGGAAACCCGGTGTTGCCCCTTGCAGCCCAGTCGGCGCAGCGCCCACGCAACGGGCGCCCCGTCCGGCGTAACCAGATCGGCCCCGGCCAAGGCTTGGCGATGCTCCAGCGTGTCATGCCCGATCAAAACGGAATGCACGGGGGCCGCACATACGTACCGTCCCCGGCTCTCCCGGCTCCATTCGAGGATCTTCCCGGTCGCCTCGTCGTAGGAGACGGCGTCCACCCTCGAACCGATGACCAGCTTCGTCAGCAACATCGGCGTTGAAATTCGATGCCCACCCAATCGGACCTTAATTCTGACAGCTTCCCGCGCTTCGCCGTGCGAGCAACCTGCGAATGAAACTATGGACGCGCTTCAACGAGGCTGATGTTTGGAGCCCGCCTCAAAAAACCCGCAAGTTTTCGGCGGTTCTCGCACCTAATAGGCGCCTTCGCCGCGAAGAACCGCAAGGGGTGTTTTGAGCAGGATCTTCAAGTCCGTCCATAACCCCATCTCCCGAAGATAGCGATGGTCGAGTTCCATCCATTCGCCAAAGCTCAAATTGCTTCGACCCATGATCTGCCAGTAGCAGGTAAGCCCTGGGCGGATGCTGAGGCGCTCGCGGCAGTACGCATCGTACTGCTCGACCTCATGGGGAATCGGCGGACGCGGCCCGACCAGGCTCATATCGCCCTTCAAAACGTTGAACAGCTGGGGAAGCTCATCCAAGCTGTATTTTCGCAGAAATCGTCCGAGCGGCGTGACCCGCGGATCTTTCTTCATTTTGAAGATCGGCCCGTCCTTTTCGTTCTCGCGGCGCAGATGCTCAAGTCGGGCTTCCGATTCCACGTACATCGATCGGAATTTCAAAAAGCCGAAGGTCCGTCCGCCTCGGCCAACCCGAGTCGAAACATAAAAGACGGGACCCGCGCTGGTCAGCTTGATCAGCGCCGCCAGGGCCAGCAAAAGGGGAGAAAAGAGCAGGATCAAGGCGAAGGAGCCCATGAGGTCGAGAATCCGCTTGCGCTTGCGATAGTGGATGGCGCGGATCGGAATCGGTGGCAAAACGACCGCCGCGGGGCGCATTTCGGCCCTACCGCTACGGGACTGCTTCTCGCTCGTCTTGATCACTCGGGCACTCCTTCTCTTATTGGCGGCCGCCCGAACCGCCTTTCCCTTCAAAATCTCCATCACGCATTCAAATCCCGGGCTGAGCGGGCGGCCGGCCAACGCCGGCGACCCTTCGATTATACGGCAACTTTCATGCCGTCTGACGGCGCTCGCGGGCTTCGTGTTCTCGGCCCGGCAACTTCACGGGCCTTTTGGCGGGACGATCAAGGCGTCTTGGGGGACGCGATCTCGCGCAGGAACACATTGCGGAACTGGAGCTCATTGCCGTGGTGCTGCAGCTCGATTTGACCTTTTGGATAGATCGGCAGGTCGCGCTGCCAGTAGTTTTCGAGCGTCACGCCGTTCACGACAAGCTCGCCATTGAGATAGACGTGGACCTTCTCGCCAACCATCACGATGCGGAACGTGTTCCATTCGCCAATCGGCCGATCCGCTTTCTTGATCGGGTTTGACGGGTTTTTCTGATTGTTGTAGAGCCCGCCCGACCCTTCGGCACGATCCCAGATTTGCACCTGCGGGCTGCCGCGCAGGTAGATCCCACTGTCCCCATCCTTCAGAATCTTCCAATCGACGAGCATTTCAAAATCGGCATAGTCTTTGAGGGTGCAGAGGCTGTTCCCTTTGCCGCTGTAAACCAGCACGCCATCGACGACCTTCCAGTTCTCGCGCATCTGCTGATCGGCTTTGGCCTGCTCGATCTTGAGCTGGGCTTTGTCCATTTGGGCGCGCTTGGGCGGATCGGCCACCAGGCCCTTCCACCCCGCCAGATTGCGCCCGTTGAAAAGCGCGTTGAATCCGGCGGGGGCCCGATTGGGCGAATTCACCGAGGCGATCTCCCGGATCGAGATGTTGCGGAATTCCACTTCTTCCGGTCCGTGCCCGCAAAAGCCGACCCGACCCTGATCGCGAAACATGCCCGGGTGCTGAACGATCGCGGCCGCCTCGTTGAACCGGTTGAGATCGGTATCGACGATCGTTTTGCCGTTCACTTTGACCTTGAACTTCCGGCCGATCGCGGTGATCTCTTCCGTGTTCCATTCGCCTGCCGGCTTGGGCGCCCCGCGCTTGGCGGGCACAAGGCCATAGAGTGAGCCGTGATACTGAAACGGCTTGAGCCCGTTGTACATCGGGTGCGGATCGTCAAGAATCTGGCATTCGATGCCGACATAGGCCGCATCGCCCTGCAGCGGCGCGCGCAGGGCGACGCCGTTGTTGCCGCCCGGCTGGAGACGGTATTCGAATCGAAAGACGAAATCCCGGTATTCCTTTTCGGTGAGCAGATTGCCGCCCCCGTCTTTGGGGCAAACCAGATTCCCATCGCGCACGATATAGCCGCGCCCCGAACCACCCTCCAATCGCCAACCGTTGAGCGATTGGCCATCGAAGAGGGACACGAACTCAGAAGAGGCCATCGGTGCATAAGACACCGCGACAATCAAGAGTGACGACAGCATTGCGCCCAATTCCCTTTTCTAAGGCGTTGCTCCTTCCTCAAAACCCTCAAGATCCGACTTTTGAAAGTCTTCACCCACGGAAAGCAACGGTTGGCCCGATTCCTTTGCCATGCCGTAGGCCATGCAGTCGAGGATGTTCAATCCGGCGGCATGCCGGCCCTTGCCGAACTTCAGAAACGCGTCAATGGCAACTTCGGCAAACTCCCTCTCGAAGGGAACGATCTCGATCCCAAATTGGTCGATCGTTCGTTGGATCAGGGAGCGAGGGTCTCGTCCAAGCCTTGTCGCCAATACGATGCCACATTCGACCAATGAGGGCGTTCCGAGGACCAAATGGTCGGCTTCCTGAAGGGCCAATTCCACTTTCTGATATCCAGGCTCGCGTAGGATAAGCGCGACAAAGGCCGAGGTGTCAACGACCAATTAGAACCCCTCCGGTCCAATTCCAAGGACGGCTTCTCGTTCCTTTTTGGAGAGAGGTTTGCCAAGAACTTCGGGAGGAATCTCCGGCCAGATGACTCGCTCCATGAACTCGTGGGCCTTTTTTCGACGACTTGCCACCGAAGAGCGAGCGCTCAGCCGAGCCAGCCGTTCCTTAAGCGAATTCTTGATGGCCTCCGTCTTGGTCTCTCGTGCCAGAGCGGCAACTTCCGTGGCCAGCCTCTCAACTTCGACGTTCTTGATGTTTAATGCCATGGTGTAATTCTACCATTATTACACCAAGAGGACTATTCCTCGTCTGCCAACTCCGGAATCAAGGCGGCGGTCGCCAGCCGTCCCCGGCCTCCGAAAAGCGTTTCCACTTCGAGCGGATCGATCAGCACCTCGCGCGGCCGGGGGCCATCACGCGCCCCCACGATCCCCCGCTCCTCCATCGAGTCCAACAGCCGAGACGCCCGCTGGAAACCGATCGCAAAACGTCGCTGGAGCATCGATGTCGAGGCCTGGCCCCGGTCGACGACCCACCGAACCGACTCCTCCCACAACGGATCGCCGTCCATGTCCGCGCCCTCTCCGCGGTCGGAGCCATCGCCGGCATCGGTCTGGATCGGCGTCAGCACGTAGGCGGGCTTTTCTTGCTCGCGCCAAAAATTGCAGAGGTTTTGAATCTCTTTCTCGCTGACGTAGCAGCCCTGGATCCGCAACGGCTTGCTCGCATCGATCGGCATAAAGAGCATGTCGCCTTTGCCGATCAGCCGCTCGGCCCCGGCCTGGTCGAGGATCGTGCGCGAATCGATCTGGCTGGAGACGGTGAACCCGATTCGGGAAGCGATGTTGGCCTTGATGGTGCCGGTGATCACGTCCACCGAAGGACGTTGGGTCGCAATCACCAAATGGATGCCGGTCGCCCGCGCCAGCTGGGCCAAGCGGCAAATCGAGGTTTCGACCTCGGCGGCGGCTTGGATCATCAGATCGGCCAACTCATCGATGACCACCACGATGTAGCTCATCTTCTCTTGGAAGCTGGCCCGCTCGTTCCATCCGTCGATGTTGCGTACGCCGGCTTCGCTGAAGACGTCGTAGCGCCGGTCCATTTCGCGCCAGACCGCGCGAAGGACGCCGGGCGCCTCTTTGACGTCCTTGACCACCGGGCACATCAGGTGGGGCACGTGGTCAAACAACGAGAGCTCGACCCGCTTCGGGTCGATCATCACAAACCGAACGTCCTTGGGCGTGTTGCGGATCAAGAGCGACATGATCAGCGAGGCGAGCCCGATCGATTTGCCGCTGTTGGTGGCCCCGCCGATGAGCAGGTGGGGCATCTTCGTAAGGTCCGCATAGCGGTTCACGCCGCTGACGTCTTGGCCCAAGCAGACCGCAAGCCGGGACGGATGGTCGCGAAACTCTTTGGCATCCGCTACTTCGCGCAGGCTCACCGGCGTCGGCACCGCGTTGGGAACCTCCACGCCGATCGCCGCCTTTCCGGGGATCGGGGCTTCGACCCGGACGTGCGAGGCGGCCAGGTTCATTGCGATGTTATCGGCCAGCGCCGTGATGCGCGCAACGCGTACCCCCGGGCCGAGCTGGATTTCGTAGCGGGTGACGGTGGGGCCGGTCGCGACCTCCACCACGTTCGCCTCGATCCCAAATTCCTCGAGCGTGCCCTCAAGGTTTTCAATGTTGGCTTGGACTTCGTGCGCCGTGCGTTTCTGCTTGACCGTGGAGGGCGCCAGGAGCGACATCGGCGGAAGCTGATAGCCCTCCTTCGGGGTGGGGTCGAGATTGCCGGTGGCCAAAGTCGGCAGCGTCTCCTTGATCAGCGGCTTGGGCTTGCTGCGGGCCGGAAGCGCCTCCGCCTCGACCTCCTCGCGAGCGGATGCCTCTAAGCGCACTACCGCCCGGCGCACCGGTTTCTTCTCCGATTTGAGCGCCTTCTTATTGGCGCGCGCCGCTTGCGCACGTTCGGCGAGCGATTCATAAATCGCCCGGATCGGCATTTGAATGCAGAGAATGACCCCGACCATGCCCATCGCGCCCAAGCCCACCGGCTTGGCGGCGCCGATCAGGCTATCGAGCGCCCAGGCGATCACCGCGCCGACGTAGCCGCCCGAGGCGGAAGCGATGGCGGGATCGAAGTAGTCGCCCGAGGCGGCGCGGGCCAGGCTGCCCAGAACCGTGAGAAAAAGAAGCACGAGCCCCCATCCAAGCTGGACCGCTTCGGAGGCGCGGCGTCCGGCCAATAGCCCGATGCCCATGAGGGCGAGCACGCCCACGATCCCCCACGAGCCGAGCCCGAAAAGGGTTTGAAACAGGGTTCCGATCGCTTGCCCGAAGAGCCCCGCACGCGAGGTCCAAAGCGCGATGGCGACGATGGCGGCCAAGGCAAGCAACAGCACTCCGGCGACGTCGGCCACGCGGTGATCCTTCTCGGGGTTGCGTCGCCTGCGGGCCATCGGGGGTCTCGTATGGGTTTTCATCCGTGAGCCATGGCGCCCGTCCGTGGGCGTCGTCGGCAAGGTTCATTATAGCGCCCGAATTCCCCCTCCCCTTTTCCCAAAGGGGGAGGGGGGTAGGGGGCGGGGGTCTCGGAACGCTCGATCACTCCAACCAATCCTATCCCATAGGGGGCAGGGGGTCGTCCGACGGATTCCCTACCCAATCACTCCTTCACCACCGGCCGCCCCCGATACTTGTCCCACAACCTCGTCTGCCGGAAGTTCAGATCGCATTCCCGACCCCGGATCCACGCCCGCAGCACCGCCGTTTTGGATTCGATCAAAGGCCCATCGGTCAGGATCACCGTCCCTTCATAGCCCGTTGCAAGATTCGCCAATCACTTGCCCAGGTTAATTATCTCGACTAGCACCGCCTATGTTATTCTCCTTCAAAAGCCTTTCGAATTGATCGGCTACTGACTTTCGAAACGAGGCAGGCAATCCCGAGAATTCAACAACGTCACTCCTGATTCGATGCGGAAGCGGCACACTCGAGATTAACCGTGCGCCTCCTTCCAGCTTGATCAAGACATCCGCTTTTTCCCGCTCGCCATATCTATAGCGACCCTTAAGCATCGTCTCAAGGTCAGCTCGGCTACCCTCGATGTAATCCTGAAACGCACGATAAGCCATCGATGCCGCAGTTAGGATGGGCGGTGCCCCGTCTGCTCCATTCTTAACTGCCACGACTTCAGTCGTCGGAATCCAAGTGACCAGAATCGGCGCTGTTACACCCGACTTGAGATGGACTGACCCGTTTTTTTGGAAACCGCTCTGTGTTGCCTCTCTTTCAAATTTAAGCTCGCTCGGCCCACTGAAAGACCAGTTTTCGGCCTCCCTCAATGCGCTTTCCAAACTTGTCGGAGCACTGCCTGAGTCCCTCAGCATGTTCCAATCAGTCGGACTCATGCAACCCAATATTATAGACAAGTAGCGGGAATGGTCCCACTGCTCGTTAGAATAGACGTCACAGCACCCCAAGAGTCGTAAGTATATATTTCCAAATGAGCCGAACCCATGGTAAGTCGAAACATCAACGTAAGCCCGACAGTAGTTTTCCAGGAGCAGTTGTCCATGACTAATGCCTTGCCGTAACAATCGGGCCAGGACACTTCGATCTACCCTGGTCGCTTCTTCTCGCAACGGATTCAACCCCGTAACCAAAAGCCAGCCCTTGTCGAATGTGAACTGAGTTCCAATTGAAACGGCGGCTTCGTACCACTCTCGCACGTTGATGTGTCCATTGCGCACACTCGCGCTTGTGGCGCTGAATAGTCCATCCTCCAATCGAGCGGCAATATTTGCAGAACCCGCCAAAGCACAAACGGCCGGTTCTACGAAAAGCGAAAGCGGCTCCTCCTTATCAACCTTCTGCAGATGCTCTCTTAGGGCAAGCTTA
>CAYONY010000008.1:18090-35114 GCA_964405415.1 uncultured Fimbriimonadaceae bacterium
CCCTGAGACAACGCAGACAACCGCAAAGCGTCTACAACGGTTTGGGCCGCTGGACGAACTGGCACCAAGTTGCTCTCGGGAAACTCGAAGGGTGGACTTGGCTCTTCAGTGCGCAGTTTCCCCAAACTTAAGTTGAAATGATCGCCCGTGCGAATACTGCCGGTCTCATCGTAAATCGCAATGACAAAGCCGATTGAGTCGTCTGCTGCCACCGCATGAACCACGACCGGTCCGACCTTGCTGCCCCTTAGTGCAGGCCCAAAAACGTTCTCCGTCCAGTAACGAGCCGATAGGTCAGTAAGCCATTCAGGAGGGACTAGGTCAGCAAGATACTGTTCAATTTCTTCAAAGTCAGCAATTGCCTGCCACTGCTCCTTTCCGAAGGATCTCTGTTTACCAGTTTGAGGTGCCCCAAAAACTACGGATTGCCCTATCGGCAGTCCTGCCAACGAATCCGAGCCGATTGTCACAACGAGCCGTTGTAACAATAGCCGAGCATTTGTCTGGCTTGGCGTGCTCTGATAATTATGAGCTAAGGTGAGGTTGCGCTTTTGGTACCATGATCGAAAGGACCGGACCAGAAGTTCGGCTCGTTCGCGCACCTCTCCCGCCTTACCTGGCGATGCCTGATCGCGAAGCGCACTTTCAATCAAGCTCTTCCGATGTCTTAGCTCATCCTGCTCCAATCGGCGACGGATCCCTTCCGAACGCACGAGGACTCGGCCCCCTGAGCCAAGAGCCGACCATTCTGCCGAAAGAACCGTCGATAGGACGCGCAGAATCTCTTCACGAGACTCGTTGCGACACCTTAATTTGACCACCTCTCGCCTAAGGGAGGGGTGCACACGCAACTCTTCTCCCCAACTCTTGGACAAGCTCGAAACAAGGTCTGAAACCGGCATCGGGGCCAAATCGACCGTCTCCGACTGCCTAATGCCAACTACAGATGCAAGCGCAATCGCGAGAATTGGCGCTATCATCTACGATTCACCTCTTGAGCCCATCGTATGCAATTGGAATGCCCATCAGAAATGACATTGGATCCGATGAAATCAACGAACATCCTTGTGAGTCTCCGCACGGTACATCAATACTGAATGAATGACTGAGGCTAAGGACTAAGGAGATGTAAAGCCCGACACAAAGCTGTACAAAGAACACTTCGTTGCGTGTCACAAAGAAACCAGTGGTTCTCTTCATAGTGTTGTCCCCATCGCCTATCAACACAGACTGAGCACAAGCGCGATTTGATTAAGTTTCAGTGGCTACGGTGACCCTTTGTGCGCAAACCAGTTCAGATCCTCTTCGCCACCGGCCTCCCCCGGTACTTGTCCCACAGCCGCGTCTGCCGGAAGTTCAGATCGCATTCCCGACCCCGGATCCACGCCCGCAGCACGGCGGTTTTGGATTCGATTAAAGGGCCGTCGGTCAGGATCACCGTCCCCTCGTAGCCCGGCGCAAGGGCGCCCAGCCGCTTTCCGACGCCCAGAATCTCCGCCGGCCAAAGCGTGATCGCCCGGATCGCATCCTCGGCCCCAAGCCCGTGCCGCGCCGAAAATCCGGCGTATTCGCGAAGCTGCCTTACGTCGTGGCTTTGCCCGCTCGCCAAAGCGAACTTCACCCCCGCCTTCTTCAGCCGAGCCGCCAGCGCGTAAAACTCGTCGGTCGGCTCTTCCGCCCCCGGCATCGTCATTGTCGCGGTGAGCAGAATCGGCACCTGCTTCTGGGCCAGCCATTCGGCGATCTCCCCCGCCGCCGAACAGCCCGAAAGCTGGATCGCCACCTTCTCTTTCTCCGCCCAAGCCACCGCCGCTTTGATGTCGTTGGCCCCGTTTGCCTCGACCAAGAACGGGAGCTTGCCCGCCGCCGCCGCCAAAAGCGCTTCGTAGCGGTCATCCCTCGGCGCCCCGGCCACACGGGCCTTCTCATACTCGCGGGCTTTCTTCAGCTCGCCGCTGACCCGATCCAAGATTGCGTTCGCGCTCGGCCCCTCTTGGCCCCCGCCGCGGCGCCCCTGGCCCGCTTCCATCTCGTGGTCGTGGCCATCGTCCCGATCGCAGCAGTCCTGGCCGAAGTTGAACCTTCCGCCGCCGAGCCCGATCTTGATCGCCAAGCCTCCTTCGATCGACAGGTCCTCGAAGGTGAAGCCCTCCAGCGAGAGCAAAGTCGCCTGTCCCGGCATTCCCGAACCGGTCGGGCTCGACACCGCGGTCAAGACGCCCTGATGCCGCGCCGCCGCGATGAGCTCGCTGTCCGGGTTCACCGCGCGCAATCCCCGATAGTCTGGGTGGAAATCGCCCCGCTCGCTGCTGTCGTCGCTGGCCGGCACCTGCCCGATCTCGGTGAGGCCCAGCGTCGTCGCGCCGTCGATAATGCCCGGATAGACGTGCTTGCCTTTGCCGTCGACGCGCACGGCGCCCGCCGGCGCCGCGCCCTTTCCGACCCAGGCGATCAGCCCATCGGCCCCGATCGCGACGTCGCCCACGAAGGGCTCGCCGAGCATGAGGTGGACCGTTGCCCCGGTGATGAGCAGCGCCTTTCGCGGGTATTTCGCGCTGCCCGGAAGCCCGGTGAGCGGGGCAATGCCGCGAATCGCCGCCGGCGCTTCGGGTGCGGCCGCGTTGGGCTTGGCCGCATTGGCCTCGAGCCCAACCGGCGTTTCGAGCGCCGCCCGAGCATCCGCCAATTCCTTCGCTCGGGCCAGCCGCTGGCGCGCGTCGTCATCCAGATCGAACCGCTTGACGCCATCGACATACGTTTCCAGACAGATCGCAAAGATGCTGGTCGGATCGGCGGTCCAGACCACCAAGTCCGCGTCCTTGCCCGGCTCCAGCGAGCCGGTCCAGCGGTCGATCCCGAGCTGCCTTGCCGGTTCGATCGTCACGAAGCTGAGCGCCTTCTCCGGGCTCGCCCCGCCGTAACGCACCGACTTGGCCGCTTCGATGTTGAGCCGTCGGGCGTGGTTGTCGCTGTCGCTGTTGACGCTGACGCTCACGCCGCGATCGGCCATGAGGGTCGCATTGTAGGGGATCGCGTCGTAGGCTTCGAGCTTATAGCCCCACCAATCGG
This sequence comes from uncultured Fimbriimonadaceae bacterium, assembly GCA_964405415.1. GTDB lineage: Bacteria > Armatimonadota > Fimbriimonadia > Fimbriimonadales > Fimbriimonadaceae > CAYONY01. The sequence goes on from CAYONY010000008.1 coordinate 21,160, forward strand.
AAAACGTGGAGCCGCCCACGCCTTGCGCCGCCATTTCATCGGCGATCTTGTATCCTTCGAGCACGTGCTGAAGCGTCTGGACCTTGGCTCCGACCTCTTTGGCCACGCGCAGCAGCATCAGCATCTCATCGGCCCGATAGCCATGGCTGTGGATCAGCCGTTTGCCGGTCGCGATCTCCCAAAGCCCTTCAAGCTGGAGGTCGCGCCGCGGCTCTTCGGTGGTCTTGCCTGATCGAAAGGCCTCCCATTTCGCGCCGTACTCGAGGCCCAGATAAAGCGCGCGGCGGATCGACTCCTCGTTGCCCATTCGCGTCCGCGGACGCCACGTCAGCAGCGTCTTGCCATCCGGTTGGGGCGTTTGCCCGAAGCCGCCCCCCTGGTCCTCGCGAATCGGGTTCTGCCCGAGCGCAAACTTCACGCCTTCCGGCGCGCCCTTCACACGATAGTCCCACGGCCCCAGGCCCCAACGCCATTTAGACGGGTTGTTTTGACCCCCGATGACGTTGGCCGAGCCATGGAGCTGGTTGCCGCCCACCGTTCCTCCGGCGAGTTGGCGGTAAATGTTTGCGCTGCGATGGTCGACCACGTCGCCGATACGGCATTCGACCGTGACCATGTTCGAACCTTCGTTGACGCTGCCGTTGATCGCGGTGTGGCTGTGGGCATCCCAGATCCCCGGCGAAATGTGCTTGCCAGTGGCATCGATCACTTGGCAGCCGGCCGGCGCCGCGAGGTTCTTGCCGACCGCCACGATCTTGCCCTCCGCGATCAGCACATCGGCATTGGAAAGGATGCCTTGGCTCGACATCGTCCAGACGGTCGCATTGCGATAGAGGCGATGGGCCGGCGCGGTCTCTGCCGGTTTGGGGAACGGCTCGTAGTTGGGAGCCAAGAGTTTGAACGGGGCGTCGGCTTTCAGTTCGGCTTCCGCCTTTCGCGTGGGGATCGTCCCGGTCACCCGTTCGCCCTCGATGTAGACCGCCATGAGTTGGCTGGAGGTGTCGAAAAGGTCGCCTTGGGTGAGGACGAGGTTGGCCATTTTGCCCACCTCCAGCGTCCCCGCCAGGCGCTCAACCCCCAAGAGCTTGGCGGGCCGGGTGGTCATCGCGGCCAGAGCCGCCTCGCGGGAAAGCCCCGAACGAACGTAAACCCGCATCGCGGCCAGCGGATCGACCGCCGAACCCGGCGCAAAGCAGAACGAAACCCCCGCCCGCTCGAGTTCGGCGGCCGCTTGCAGCTCGTTGAAATAAGTGCGGACGACGCCGACCAGATCGCGCCGATCATTGCCGCTCAGACTCGGTTTCGAGGGGTGGTCGCCTCGCAGCAGCACCGGCGCTCCCGATTCCTTGAGCAGCCCCTTCATCCAGCCCGCCTGCTGCCGGAACACGTAGGCCGGCTTCAGGTCGAATTCTTTGGCAAGCGCCATCGCCTGGTAGGCCGTGACTTCGGTGAGGTCGTCGAAGATGGGGCGGATCAGGCCGGTGGTGGCGATCGCCAGTCCTTCGAGGTCAGGATCGGGCTCCGGGCGGGCGTGGCGGCCCGGATCGCGCAGCCAGGCCCCGCGGAGCCGCCCGTAGCGCTGGGCATCACAAAGCATCTGCCGGGCAAACGCGATCACCCCCATTTGAGAGTTCGGATAGCCCGTAAACCCTCGCGCAACCAAATTGATCGCCAATCCACCGCGCTCGGCCACCACCGATTTCGGGCCTAGGTCGCCGCTGGCCAAGCTGAGCACGTCGCCTTGGGTTCCGATGATCCCGCCATTGGCAAACGTGTTGGCTAAACCATAGCCGGATTTGGCGAGTCCGGTGAGGGTGCCCATCTCACTTTGGCTGAGTTGCCCCGTCCGCACCCCGGCGCGCAGGTTGGCTTTTCGATTGAAGGGATCGGCATCGCGCAGCTCCATCAATTGCTGGGGCGTCAGCCCGGCGGTGCTCGGGGTCACGCCCTCGACCGCGAGCTTCACAAACGGGTGGACAAAACCGGGGTAAGCGGTCAGCCCCGTCCCATCGACCGTTTCGGCGCCCGCGCCCGCCGCGAGCCCTTTGCCGATTTCGGCAATCGCCCCGTTCTTCAGGCGGATGTCGGCTTGGTCGAGCGTTGGGCCCGCCCCGGTGACGACGCGGACGTTCTTAATGAGGGTTTCGGACGTTCGGCCCGGACCGGCAAGGGCAACCGAGGCCAAGACAGCCAGCAAAAAAGCGGAGTGCGCGCGCATGGGCGCATTTTACGTCCATTCAACTGGCCGAGCAATCTCACGAAAATCGTGTACACTGGTTTCGTGAAGAATGTGACCATCTCGTTGGATGAGGAACTCTTGAGAAAGACCCGCGAATACGCGCAGCACCACAAGACAACTTTTAACCAATTGGTCCGGGAGCTTCTGCGACGAACGGTTGAACCCGACGCCCTAGAGCAAATGAGAGCGGTCTTTCGGTGGTCGGATGAGACCAAACTGTGCTCGAAGGACGGTCCCTTGACACGAGAAGAGGCTCATGAGCGATAAGGTCTTTTTGGACTCAAACCTCTTCGTGTACGCCGTCGACCGCCGGGACCTCGCCAAGCAAAAAACGGCGCGTGAGCTCCTGGAAAAGGTGGCCTTGTCGCGCCGCGGCGTCGTGTCCAGCCAGGTTTGCCTCGAATACGCCGCAAACGTGATCCGCAAGTTGGGTCAGTCTCCGGCAACGGTCGCGACGAGTCTCTCCATATTCGCCCCCTTTGAATGGATACCCGTCTCGCATCGGGTCGTCGAGGAGGCCCTGGCCCTTCAGTCGCGATACTCCCTCTCGATTTGGGATGCATCGATCGTGGCCGCGGCCCAGGCGGCCCGTTGCCGGATCGTCTACTCCGAGGACATGCAACACGGACTCCGCATGGACGGCCTGGCCATTCAAAACCCTCTTCGCTAAACCTCCTCCACCAGCCCACGCAGCGTCGGCCATGCCGCTTTCAGATCCGAGATCAAGGGCGTCGCCGTTCGCGCGATCTCAATCAAATCCAAATCCACCGGGGCGAGCAGCAAATGCTCGTCCTGAATCGGGCTCTCCGCCAAAACCTGGCCCATCGGGTCCACCACGAAGCTGCCCCCGACAAAGCCCTTGCCCCCTTCGAACCCGCAGAGCTGGGCGTTGACGCAAAACACCCCGTGCTCCTCGCTCACCGCCCGTAGCATCCGGCGGTAGCGGTCGTGGTTCTCCGGCTGGGAACCGGTGAACCCGCGAGCCGGCGACGCGCTGGGCACCAACAGCACCTGGGCCCCGCGCAGCGCGCAAAGGGTTGGAAGTAAGGAGTGCCAGACGTCCTCGCAGATCAGCACCCCCATCCGCCCCAGACGGGTTTCGAAAACCCCCAACTCCGTCCCCCGCGAAACGAACCGCTCTTCGTCGAACACCCCGTAGGTCGGCAGGAAGAACTTGCGATAAAGGTGTTTCATCGCCACCGTGTCGGGCCCGAGTTCGAAATAGGCGGCCGCGTTGAAGAGGTTGCCGCCTTCGGAGAGGAAGAACCCCAAAAGAAGGTCGAGCGGCCGCTCGAGATGGGGGCTGAGCCCCGCGGCGAGGCGGGCCTCGAGCTCGGGCGCGGTGAGCGCGGATTCGAGCACGCCGCCCTCCAGGAAATAGCCGGAGACGGCGGCTTCGGGGAAGACGACGAGGTCGGCCCCTTCCGAGGCGGCTTGGAGGGCCATTTCGGCGACGCGGGCCAGGTTTGGCTCGAGCTTGGCCTTGTCGGGGGCGAATTGGGCGCACGCCACGGTGAAGGGCATGGCCCGATTATGGGCGAGACGCCCGGTACGCCTTGCCACCGGCAGGCCGGGGGGTTCCCTGCCGCCAGGGGCTCCCTTCGGGTTGATAAGTCCGCGCCCTATCGAACGCCCAACCTCGGTGAAATCACAGGAATCATCGTCATTTACGCCAACTTTTTTTTAATATCGGTGGCCGAGGCTGGGTTCCGGGGAACCTGCGCGACCGCTTCATGATGCAGCCCCGTCCCCGACGCGCGGGGCGGGGGCGGGATCGGACTCGATTGAGCGCGCTCCTTAACTACGCGCGGGGATGAGTTCGCGTCAATGGCTGGCAAGAAATTCGGAAGGGGTTTTTAGTTGGGGCGTTCGCCGTTGACTCCGACCGGCCCAGATGGCGGACGCCCGAGCGGCTACGGCTGATCGGCACGGGGCTGGATGCGAGGAGCGACGTTGCCCCAATCGGTGGCGCTTGCGTCGAAGTTCACGCCGGAGCAAATTCGAGAAATGTAGAAGGGCCACGACACGCTGATTCGATGGAGATTCGGGAGGCAGTTCAAGCCTAAGAGGTATCGTCGCACCGTGAGCCACCACGAGGGGGGTCTGGTTGCGAAAGGACCGCCGCAACACAACGCCGAGACCGGTTTGGCTATGCCGCGATTCTCTCTTATCTTGTGCTTGCTTGCCGTTGTTCTCCTCGACCTGCTCTTTGTTTCGAATACCCCGGACGACGCCTACATCACCTTCCGCTATTCAAAGCATTTGGCCGAAGGCTATGGGTTCGGGGCATGGAATACGTCAGGACCACCCGTCGAAGGCTACACCTCTCCGCTTTGGATGCTCCTTCTTGCCGGAGCATCCGCGTTGGGCATTGGGCTGCCGTTGGCATCTAAAACCATCGGAATCCTGAGCCATTTGGCCCTTGTGGCTGCATTCTTAGGGTGGCCCTCTCGAATCGCCCGCCACGAGGACCCGGTTCTGGAGCCGATTCGCTCGAAACGCGTCATGCAAACCGCCGGGTTACTTCTCGCGCTGAATCTACCGATGAGCTGGTATGCGACGTCGGGAATGGAGACGACGCTGTTTGCGGCACTCTTTGGCATCACGTTGGCCGGAGTCTTTTTGAGCGCGCCACCCTTCATTGTCGCCAGTTCAACGGTGCTTCTCGTCGCCGCACGTCCAGAAGGAGTCGTTGGGGCACTCCTTTGTGCCTGGATCGCACAAAACCTTGCCCCTAAGGACGGCAACAGACCTCCGCTAGTCCGACCTATTTTGGGGGCGATCATCATTGCCGTCATCGGCCTAATCGCCTATCGCCTTGCGGTCTTTGGGGAACTTCTCCCGAATACATATTGGGCCAAGAGCGGGGGAGCCGGTGTGCGACATATCCTGCTTGGATTGCGCCATACCTTTGAGTGGTTCGCCAATAATCCTCTGACGCTTTTTCTCATTGGGCTAGCCGCGGCGCCCCTTTTCGGGCGAAGATTTGGGGCCGAAGTTCGGAGGCAGCAGCCGATCGCGCTCGCTTGCTTCGTCTTTTTTCTCCTCTACTTGCTGTATATCATCAAGGCGGGCGGAGACACGACGCCGTTCCCCTTTGGCCGACATCTGGTTCATATTGGCGCCTTGCTCGCCTTGCTTTCGGCAATCGCCATCGTCGAATGGTCGGAAGCGAGGCCAACCTCTCGCTTTGCGATCCTCGCTCTCGCGGTCGTCCTGCCGGCGATCTCGACGATGTGGTCGCACGACGGCCAAATGCGGGACGCCATCGCTGCGACCCTTCGGAGTCGGTCCCGAGAAACCGACACCGCACGAAACCGCTATCTTGACCGCTTCCGAGAAATTGTTAAGCCTTCGACAACGGTGGCGACAAGCATCGCGGGCGCCATTCCCTTCGAGGTGGAAGCCAAGTACATCGACGTTCTTGGCCTCAATACGCGGCACATTGCCAAATTTGGAACCTTCGACCCCCATGGACCCCAAGACTCCAAGACTGATATGAAATGGGTGATCGCCCAGCGTCCCGACGTGATCGAAGCCTACTTCCCGGCAACTTTGCTTTTGGGAAGCGATCCGCAGGCACTTCGACGATATGTCGACGGCGATCTGCTCTCAAAAATGCACCGAGAACTCCTTACCGATACTGAGTTTGCGACCAGTTACCTCTTCATTCGCAATTGGCCCTATGACGTCCTCGATCGCGCACTCTTCATCCGGGAGTCCTATTTCGATTCTCTTTCGCTCGAGATACAATTGAAGCTGGATTGCGTTCCAATTGGCAAAACTCAAGCAGGAACCTTTCAAAAGCAATAGGGCCCGTCACAGCAATCTAAACGCCGAATCGCCTTCGCAAGAATTTCCGTGCTGGCCGCTCGATTAAGTAATAGCTAAAAAGCGTCGCCCCAACGACGACGATCATCATCGTGAGCACGTGAAGTCCGAATAGGTCCTTGCCCATGGTAAATGGCTGCTGCCACAGGTAGAGACTATAAGAAATGACGCCAACATAGACAAGGGCGGGGTAGTTCAAGACGCGATGCAGAACCGTGTCCTTTCGCTCAAGGAGCCAAAGAATGAGTAGGGCAACCGTAAGCGAAGGCAACGAAACCGTGAGCGTCTTGATCGCCCCTTTATGAGGTGATAAGTACAAAAGGGCAGGCATCACCGTGGCCTGCACGACGAGCACGATCCAAGGCGTGAACCGCCATGCGATAAGTCGCTGAACAAAGTTAGGCCGAGGTTCAACTCGGTAGACGGCGGCAAGCGAGCCGACAAGGATAAGGTCGGCGGCCGTGAGGAAGTTCATGAGTGACTCGCGCAAGACGGGGAAACAACCAAAGAGCAAGAGCCTCACAAACGGGGAGACGACGATGATGACCCATAAAATTGGCACAAGTTTGGATCTCGGGACGAAGGCGACGAGGGCGGGCCACAAAAAGTAGAATTGCTCTTCCATTGCCAATGACCACGTGTGGCTGATCAGGGAGGAGTCGGCGACAGAATGCCCATAAAAGAGCTCGCTGACGTTCCACAGATAGAGACCGGCAATCGTCATGTGAGATAACGGGATGGACAGGATTCCAAGAGCGGTCAATATGCCAATAAACAGAAGGTAGCCATAAAACGCCGGGAAGATTCGGGCAATTCGCCGCTTATAGAACTTTGACAGTGAGATGCGCCCCGTTTTTTCCTTTTCATTCAGAAGGAGCGTCGTGATAAGGAATCCGCTGATAACAAAGAACACGCGGACGCCAAAGCCTCCATCGGCAATGAGCGCCATGATGGGATCCGGCAGATTTTGGAGCGGCACCCACCCATTGAGAATGAGATGAAAATTGAGAACCAACAGGATCGAGATGGCTCGCAAGCCATCCAAACAAGGGATGCGGGATTCCGACTCTTGAGCTGATTCCTGCCTATTCAAATTGCTTTCCAGAAGGAACGACTATCTCTTGGACAACTCCAAATGAAGTTAGGCTGACCCCCATGAGGTGGGTTCGTGGGCTTGTCCGAAGATTACCGCCAGGAGCCCGGGAGAATTCCCGGGCCATGGGATGTTCCACTCAGCCCATGGTTCATTGAACCTAGATCAAAGGGCGCTCAAACCCTGGACGGGAAGGTTTGCGGGGAGGGCCTACGGCACAGGCCACGTAAACTGCCGCTTCTCGTACCGAGAGACGCGCGTCCCTTGGGTTCCAATGCTCACGCCGCCGTGTCCGGCAACTTCGAGAAGCGGATCCCAGCACTCCGCATACTCCCTCAAGACTTCTTTGTTGTCCGTTTCATCCCAAAGTAGCGCTTCCATCTTGGTCGGCTGAGTTCCCGTCACCGTGAATCGCAGCGAATAGGCATGACCCGGAGAGGGTGGCATGAACAACCCGGGCAGTCCACCTAAGGCATAGCGCCGGGTCCCGTCCGAGGCCGCAATGTCGATAACAATATCGCCGTTGGCGGCCGGACCGGTAACTCCGCTAAATCGAACGTAAATGACGCTCGCCAAGAGCAGCCGCTTCGTGGCCGGTTGGAGTCGTGCCACAACTCCGAACGAGGATGTGAAGTACCCGATTCCGGTAAAGCCGTAATTCGTCGGGGCGAAGAAGCTCGGCGGAAGGAATATCTTCTGCGAGGAATCGAGTTCGGCCGGCCCACGATAGGCAATGTTGTCAAACTCCTTTGCCGAAGCATTCCCGGCAACCTTCGACGCAAGCGTGCCACCAAGAATGTGGAGATTGTCCAATCCCGCGAGCTTCGTCCAGCCATTTCCTAACGTATTGTTGTCGGCTCTCTGGAAGTTGTCTTCGTCGAGAATGGCGCCGGGCGGCTGCAAGGCAATCCCCATCGGAAAAATCGGATCCATCGTCACGCTCGAGCCCAGCGTCGTGGTGATCGACGTCGTTCCGTAGCTCTCCATGTTCTCAAACGTCCACTCGAGGACGCCGCTGGATTGGGACTCGGTCGAATGCAGATACCGATATTTGCCTCCGGCGTGCATGAGAGAGGCGAACATGGCGTTGCCGTTACTTCCCAAAGGGCGATAGTCGATGAGCCCAAGCTTGTTGGCGGGCTGCATCGAGTGGCCGATCTGGTCCACATAGAGTCCATCTTTGCTGTAGATCAGGTGCTTGCCGGCCTGGCCGCCATTATAGAACTCGCCGCCCCAATTCAAGATCGCGAAGTCGTCGTTGCCATAGGCCCCGCGACAGGCATAGAGGTTGCCGTAGATCGTTGTTTTTCCATTGCGTGGGAAGGGCACGGATTCGACAAGCGGCCGCGCGTGCCGCCACGCCCACGTTCCGTCCGGATTCAAGGCGCCGATGTGGTACCGGGCCAGGTTTTGATCAATCGAGTAGAACGCGGTGATGATCTTGTTTCCCATGCGCGGATAAAGGGTCAAGTCCTGGCCGTCGGTCGGAATCGGGTCAACGGTGCTGTTCGCGTTGTACTGGGCATAGACTTGCTGCGCGCCCCATACTGGATTTCCCGATGCATTGATGCCCTGCCAAGGTTCAAAGCCAATCCGCCCTTCGGCAATCATCTTGTAGCGATTGAGACTTTCGTCGAGGCCAAACGAGGTCTGGCTTCCCCCACATTCGCGCGTACCGGCGGAAGTCAGCTCCACGAACGTCCACTTGTACGGTGTAAATTCCTGGACAATCGCACCATAGAGTCGGCCATTGTACGACCATAGATGGGACATGCCCCCGGTATCCGGCACTTTGCCCGACTCGACATACTTGAATCCCCAGAAGCGATCGAGCACCCAAGCCCCTTGGCCCCCGAAACCGGGACGGTTCGGCTTGGTCCAATCGCGCCGATAGCCGCAGAAGTGGTTCGTCACCATCCGCGAGGGATCGGCCACGTCCGCCGCAAACGAATAGGACCGGGCCTGGTGCATCGTGTGGTCCACATTGTTGCCCACCGAGGGCGCGGTGAAGCGCTGCATCCGGTAGAGCGATTGATCGTAGACCCACAGCTTGCCATCGGATTGGAACGACACGTTGCCGCACTTATCGAACGAGTTGTACGCACCGCTCATCGGCACTTTGAAATGGAAGCGGTCGCGCTCGACAATCGCGGTGTTGGCGTAACCGCTCAGCTTGCCCAAACGCCAACGCTCGCGCAGCTTGGTCGGCTCATAGGCGATCACCTGCTGGAGCGGATTGGAATAGGCGGCGGCGATGACGCCGGACATCGGGTCGCTGGCGAGATCGATAATCGGCGCGCGGCGGTCATCTTGGGCCACCCGCAAGAGCGCCGAGCCCACATCGCGATAGCTTTGGAGGATCGTGCCGTTGGAGACGACCAGCAGATGGGATTCGTTTTTGGACCAACACATGGAGGTCGGCTTGGTGACGGTGAGCGTGGCACGCGCCGGCAGCCCGGTCACCTTGTCGAAAAAGAGAATGCGATTGGCGTTCGGTTGGCTCACCGCCAGGACGCGGCCATTCTTCATCACGGCCACCTTGGCCATGTCGTAAGTGGCGCTGGTGGATGTATTGGTGCCGCAAGGGATCGCAGTGCCGCCATAGTTGGCGCCGGCCGGCGAGGTGTGCGCAAAGTCCAGGTTGTAGGCGTCGGCATTGAGGCCGGTGAAGCGCTGGCGCACGTTGCCGGGGATCGAGTACTTGACCAGCAGCGTATCTTGCGGCAAGCTGCCCCAATAGCGGTTGCGCTGGACGGCCATATAGGAAAAGTTGGCGTCCACGTCGCCTTCGAGACCGGTCCAGAGGCTTACGCCGAGCGCGGGGATGTGGACATCGAAGACGGTGGGAGAGGCGGTGGTGGAGCGGACAACGGAGTAGCCGCCTTCGTTGTAGCCCAGGAACCAGACCAGGTTGGATCCGTAAGCGCGAACGGAGGTGGGAAAGCCGTATTGAGAGAGCGACCCTTGGCCGGTTGGGCGAGCTCCCGAATTGAAAAGGTTGGAGTATTCGAACCAGAGGTTGTGGTGGAGCAACTTAATCGAATAGGTTCCGGCGGGCTGCTGGACGCCATCATCGTCCTTTCCATCCCAGATTTCGGTGTAGGTTCCAGCGGCAAGGCGGCGCCCTCCCCAGAGGTCGCGGATTTTGTTGCCTTGGGCGTTATAGACGCCGGCGCTCGTCAATTTCGATTCGGGAAGGGTGAATCGGAACTGGATCTCCTCGCTGGGCGATCGGGTTCCGGAATAGGCGTTATAGCCGCCGCGGGAGGCGGTTTGCCGTGCCGTCGTCACGAATCCGCCGCGATTTTGAGCCGAGGCCATGGCCAGCGCGCCCGCGATGAGCGCAAGCATTGCGAGTGCTTTGGCGGATGGATTCGAATTGTGCGTTGCCCGAGTTTTGAACGAAAGTAAAGTAAAGATGGGAAGACGGAACCTCATGTTCGAACTCCAATCGACGAGGCGCCTCAATCGTCATGCACCGGCGGCACGCGACATTTCGGCCGATCGTCAATCGTTACTTCGGTCCAACGTCATGCGCTCATCATCGTTTCAACCTAGCGATGACGAGAATCCGGTAGTCCTGCCAGAGTGGGTGGAGGGCGTTCCGGATGGGTGCTTGAAACAGGGGGGATCAGACGCTTACGGATTCGGGGCGCGGCTCTCCAAATCGAGTCTTGAGCCATTTGCGGAGCGCCTCGGTCCGGGCCTCGAAAAGCCACCAGACCAGCCCGACATAGGCGAGGCAGACGGCGAGAACGGCAGCGAGCTTCAGAAAGCCGGCAACATCCGAATCCCATAGTGGCCCGCTTCCGATCAGCCAGGCGTGGAGAAACACCAGGAAGGGCAAGTGGCAGAGATAGAGGGTGTAGCTCATGCCGGAGATCCGCTGGGCGAATGTGCGTTGCCGCACCCCGATCGGGTGAGCCGGCGCGTTCAAAACGTGGAGCATCCAAATCGAGAACATGATGCCGACGAGGATGTCCTTTACGAAATCGAATGCCATGGGCCCAATTCCCGCGCGGGAGGCCACGGCCGAGCCCACGAGCCCGATCAAGGAGGCCCATCCGGCGGCCCTGCTTCCCAATCGTGGCAATGGCGGAGCGAGAGCGATCGCAATGCCGAACATCCAGACTCCGAAGCGAATGGCGCCGTGGCGGCCAATGAAAACGAGCACACCAACCCCAAGGAGAATGAACAAAATGCGAATGGCCCAGCTTGATTGCCGGCGCGTCCCAAGCCAGAACAGGGGAAACGCCACGTAATACCAAAACTCGTAGGAAAGGCTCCAGAGCGGTCCGTTCGAGCCCAGCGTGTGGACAAGGATGTATTGAACGAAGAGGAGATTGCCGAAGAAGACCTCGCCGCTGACCCAATCGGCTACATTTTCGATGATGCCGTGGTAGCGCGCCCCTCCTCCGTAGATGCTGGCCGGACCGAACAGGGAGATCCCGGCCAGATCCAGGCCGAGGCCGAACAAGAGGGCGGGGAGGAGAACGATGTAGAGACGTGTGAGGCGAGTTGTGGCATAAGCGCCCCACGTCCAACGGCCGGATTCGACGGCTTTGATAACGCTCGAGCCCACTAGATAGCCGCTGAGCACGAAGAAAACCATGACCGCTTCATGGCCGAAAGCGAAGAGATACTTCCAGACGTGCTGGGGGCCGACCGGGGCTCCTTCATCCGTTGGGTTGCGAAGGAATATCCCCACCGCGTGGCCAAAGAAGACCATGAGGGCAGCGAGCCCACGGGCCATATCGAGCTTAACCGAAGCGGCAGAATCGCGGGTGAGGGAGACCATGGCCGTCCGGGGCGGAGGAGGCATTGACATCAAGCTCGGATTGAGCCGGTTTCTAATTTAGAGCACACCGCCATTCATGGCGGTGGCGGCATCGAGATAAACCGCGGCGAATTCGAGCAGGTCCTTCTCTTGGACGTCGTCACTGACGCTCATGAAGCGAAAGAACGCGCCCTCCGGAGGTTTGCCGAGCTTGAGCTCGGTCGTGAACCAATCGAGGTAGAGGCTGTTCTGGGTGGGGTGGTACTTGGTGGGCCCGCGATAGCAGAAGATGGCTCGGCGCTTGCCGAATTGAGGATGCTCGAGGGCGATGCTCGAGACGGGAACCGTGCCCCGCGTTTTGGTTTGGATGACGCCCTCATGGGATGAGGTGATTTTCCAATCCTGTCCGGGAAGGCAGAAATAGGGGTCGTGGAAGGTATCGCGGTCGTTTCCGGCGATGACGACGGTATCGATGCCGGTTTCCCCCTTTCGGAAAACGCGGCAGACGATGCCGTAGGGCAGGAGCATCTTGTATTGGCGCTCGCCCGCATCGTAGGACTGGCGGGGCTTCTCGGCGCTGAGGTCCATGCGGAAACCGGGGATCTCGGTCGGAAGCGCATCTTCCATCCACCGCTCGGTGCGCCAGGGGGCGGTGCGGGTGGGCTGGAGCCGGGCAAGGGTGCCGAAAGCCAGCAGCAAGACGGCGAGGACGATGCAGCGTTTGGTGGTTATTTCCATCCGAGGCTCCGGGTCAGGCCATAAAGAATCGCGAAACAGACGGCGAGGCCAATGTAGCCGCTGTAATCGTGGAAGGCGTGGCCGGCATCGTGGCCATAGGCGTTGCCGACCATTCCGATGAGGGAGATGCGCAGCGCGTTGACGAGCACGGCGATGGGCAGGATCGAGGCGACGAGGAGGAGGTTGGCCCACCACTTGAGGTGCGCGATGAGCACGAAGAAGAAGGCGATGGCGGCGACCGCCATGAGAAGCTTGATGCCGCTGCAGGGGACGCCGACGTCGAGCGTGAAGTTGTTGAGCAGGATGGTGGAGGGGTCGGAGCGGTAGGGGGTCTGCCCGGCGAGGCTGAGCAACTGGTAGGAGACGTCGGTGGAGATGAGCTGGACGGGCGCGGTGTAATCCAGGACGAACCGGTCGAGGATGGGCAATCCAAAACCCAGGTAGGCGACGGGAATGGCCACGGCCTTGAGCATTTTCCAGCCGGCGATGAAGGCGATGGCGGTGGCGATGGCAAGCATCAGCAGCACGGCTTGGAAGAAGCGCATGTCGGTGCGGGATGCGAACCAGGAGACATAGAGGACGCCCGCCAAGGGAATCAGGGCGAGGTTGGAGCCCCGAAGGGGGATCGTTTTGATCTGCTCCCAGCGGTCCCAGACGATGAGCCCGGCGCAGATGGGGACCACGACGCCGTGGGCATAGTAGGTGTCGTCGCCGAACCAGATCAGCTCGAGATATTGAACGAGCGGCCAAAAGACGAGGAGCAGCCCGCCGAAGACCAGCGCCGCCGGGATGAGGGAGACCCAGTCGATCTTCGTCGGCGTCGCGGCCGGCGTTTCTTCGGCCGTGATCTCAAGGTTGGGAGTTTCCGCCGTGCCCATCATGTTTTCAACAACACGTTGTGCAGAAAACGTGCCTAAGATACCCCTTTAGGTTGCGATTGAAGGGTTCAAGAACAACGGGAAAAAGCCTCGCCGCCAGTTAGGCGACGAGGCAGTCTGTCGTATGGGGGCTCAGCGGTTTACGCGCGCTTGGCGTTTTTCGCTCGTCGGCGAATGTACGCGGCGATACCGGCAAGGCCGAAGGTCATCGTGAACGGCTCGGGAACGGCGACCGTGTATTGGTCCTGACCGGTCTGCGATCCGTTAAAAATGGAGTCAAGGTAGATCGACTTCTGTTGGAACCCGCTGTACGCCTTCTCGTAGTAGTACTGCGCGCGGCCCCGGACGAAGTTCCAGTTGGAGTCACCGCTATCGGCCTTCCAAGAACCGATCTGAATC
>CAYONY010000009.1:0-33988 GCA_964405415.1 uncultured Fimbriimonadaceae bacterium
TGGGGATCTGGGCAGCCCCAGATCCCCGACCCCTTGGGCCCCGCGGCACTCCGGCCGTCGGGTTCCGCCTTGTCCAGTCCGTTCGAGTATCCTCCGCTCACTTGGTGCGGGTTGCCGGTCAATCCGGCTTTGGCAGGAGGAATTTATGAGGCTTAACATCGCTTCCCGTTTCGGGGCCGTTTATGGCTCGATCGCCCTTCCGTTTCTCGCCCTGCTCGCGGTCGGCCCGATCACCCAAACCGTCACCGTGATCACGGGGAACGAGAACTCGGGGACCTACCCCGACCCGGAAAAGTCCATCCGAAGCCTGATTGCCACGCCCGCCGAAAGCAAGATCAACGGGACGTACAGCACCAAGCACCTTTTCGGCACCTATTCCGCCGGCATCCAGCATGTCCAAGGCATCGCTTGGATGATCGACGGCCGGTTCGCGCTCAGCCACAATTCCCGCGCCGATCGCCGCGGGCTCTTCATCGCTCAGAGCAGCGATTCCGACACGGTTATGGTCAACATCGGCAGCGGCGGCGACCATCCGGGCGGCATCCAGGCGGCGGGCAAAGTGGTCGCGATCCCGATCTCCGGAAACGACAAAGACGAAGTGGTCTTTATGGACTGCCGCAAGAAGGAGCTTCCTATGGAGCTGCCCTATTTGAGAATCTCGGGCGCGGAGAGGACCACCGGCGCCGCCGGCTTGGCCTATGATTCGAAGCGAGGCTGCCATTGGCTGGTCACTACCAACGCAATGTTCGCCTATGGCTTTGGCCCTTCCACCCTTTACAAGAGCAATGGCAAGTCGCTGTTCGATCCGGCGTGCCGCTTTACAAAGAGCGGCGAGTTTTCGGATGTTTTTACGGCTCAGGGCGGCACGCAGATCCTCTTTGACCCATCGGGGACCATGTACATCGCGGCGCTGTACCGGGTCGAGCCCTCGGGTGAGGACAATGTGGATCGAAAAGCGAAAGGGATGACCACCGGAGTCTCCGAGGGCACGGAGATGATCGCGCTTTCCAAGATCACCGATCCCACGCTTTCAAGCACCGGCGGCACCCTGTTGGTGGATCGCAAACTCAGCGATTCCGGAGCTTGGCTGGCCTATGAAGCCGGATTCCGATGGGGCGGAACGATCATGAAAGGCCCGGACAGCAAGCTATGGGTGGCGGCGGTTAGCCGGACGCTCACCTATGGGCCGGCACAGCGGTACGCCAAGACGAAGTTTTGGATGCCCAAGCCGTCGATTCCTTAACCCCGCCGGATCGTCACCGAATTCAATTGCCAGACCGCATCCGAGTCGGTCGTGATTTCCGCGCGGCCCTCACGATCCTTGGGCGCCATCGCGCGCAATGTGATCCGTTGAAGGCCTTTCTGGAGGATCACCGACGTGGTCGGCGAGTTCTCGGTTGGGCTGATCGTCGAACGCAAATTGAATCGCGTGAGGGCCGAAAGCCGAACCAAGAATTCGACCACGACCCGAGTGTCTTTCGGGGCCTTTGGAAAGCGAAGCCCCATCATCGCGTCCTTATCGCCAAAGACGAGGTCGTTTCTCAGCACGTCGATCGAGCAGTTGCGCGCATGAATCGCGACGGCGGGATGGTAGGGAACACGGGCCGACAGCGTCACTTCGGCGGGGAGTTCGGGCGCGGGCTTGGCCGGCGAGGGCTGATAAGGCGTGCCTTGGCCGTAGACCGTTTTTGAAATCGAGTGGGCCGCCGTGCCGAAGGCAAGGGCGGCCAAAAACGTGAGCCCTAGAGGTTGAGGTTGTCGCATGAGGGATTCCTACTTTCGCGGCTTGCTATTCGGGGGTGACGGTTGCGGAAAGAAGTTGCCAATTCGCATCCTTGACGAAACATCGGACACTTACGAAGCCGCCTTTCTCCTTCGTGGCTTTGCCATGGACGAAGATCCGATTGGCGCCTTTCGGTCCGGTGAAAAAGGATCTCACGGTCGGAACGTCGTTTCCGTTCGTGGCGGCGGTCTCGAACTTGGCCTCGGTGACCGCTCGAATCAAGAATTCCACTTGGAACTTCGTATCTCTTGGAAGCCGGGGAATCCGAACGCCGCAGACCGCCTGGTCTCCCTGAAAGATCATATCGTTCTTCACGGTATCGAACTGGCACCGAACGCCAAAGAGCCCGGCGGAGGGATGGATGTTGTTGCGCGGCGTCAAAGTCAAAGTGGCCGGCAGTTCAGGCGCGGGCCGGCTCGGCTGGGGCTGGTAGACCTGGGACCGGCCGACACCGGACAGGACGGTGGCCACTCCCGCCATAAGCGTCGCGGCCAGAACAAGTCGAAGGACGCGGTGGGACGGATTGTTCATGGTTCTCTCTTCACCCTCGGACGTTTGCCCGTCAAGAAGTGTACGCCTAAAGCTTGGGCTCCTCCGGCGCAGCAGCTTGAGTTGAAGACCTCAAATGTAAATCTCCAAATCTCCCCAACAGGTTTGCAGGAAGTCGATTTGGTACGCGTGGCCGATGAGATGGTCCGCCGGGATATTCATGAAGAACAGAAATGAGGTCGGGCCGATGGGGGTTTCGATCGTGGCGCCGATCCATTCTGGGCGGACCCGTTCCAATGCGGCAAGGGTTTCGGCGGTTCCTTCGCGGAGAACGGTCTCGGCTTGGTCCGCGTGGGTTACGCTCTTGGTCCTGGCCTCGATCGGGCCGAGAAAGTCCTCGACGTTTTCTGGAAATGCGCCCCGACGGAGGATCCCGGCGAAGCCTCCGCTGTAGCCAGCTACGTGGGCCGCAATCTGGAGCGCGCTCTTGGCGGTCGGGGTCGGGCTCCACTCAAGCCGGTCGGGCGGAACATGGCGAAGCGAGCGCAGGAAGTGCTCGGTGGCCTGGGTGACCCGGGCTTGGCTTTGAAGTATCGTGGGGCTCATTTTGGTCATGCGAGTCTATCCCCGTTTGGCCAAGCCGCTTCGCGGGAAACTTCAGCCTTGAGTCTCACGTGGAGACTTGGCGCAAAAAAGCCTCCCGATACGCCAATGCGCCGGGAGGCTCCTGGATGAGAGGTGAGTAAGGGACTATCTGCTTCGTCGCCGTCGAAGCAGCGCGGCGGCGCCGAACCCGAGAACGGCCAGCGACGCCGGTTCCGGTACGACGTTGTAGTGGACGTTTCCGGTCAGGGCTCGGGGCGTAAAGAGCGAACCCGCGAAGGCCACTGCGCCGGTGCGCGAATGGGCGGTCACCAACGCCAGATTGGCATCGCTGAAGTTCGTGTTCGAGGTGGTTCCCGTTCCAAAATAGCGGATGCCGTTGCCGGTGGTGATGCTGTGCAGGTAGATCGCGGTGGTCTGCGACGACGGCAGAATGATGTTCGAGGTCAGATTGATCGGGGCCAGCACCGTGGTACCCGCGGAAACGAACCCAACGGTTTGCGTGAGCGTCCATCCCGCATTGCTTCCCTCGAAGCCGTTGTAGGCGCCGGGCCGAGTCCAAACCTGAACTTGCCCCGCCGTGCCGGCGGTCCCGCCGAACATCGTGTCGAAGCGGAAAATCGAAACCGGAGCGCTGACCGGAGTGAAGTTCATGAAGATGCCGCCCGTCCCGTTGTTGGACGTGGGGTTGGCATTCAGAATCAGCGCGTTGGCGGCGACCGGCACCGCGATCAATGCAAGTACGATAAACCTTCTCATCTCATTCCTCTCAATCGCAAGCCACCTGTAGGGTGACGGTCAAGTCTATCAGCTCCCGGCGAAAATGGGAACCACCTTTTGAGAAACCAGCAAACTTGCTACCTAAAAGCCAGATATATGACATCGACAGAACAAATGAAAAGTCGCGCGAGCCTTCGTGGACGGTTTGTGTAATGTTCGGTGCGGTCCTGCACGCCAGTTTGGGGGTACTTTCGAATCGAAGACGCGCCATGGAACCGGAACAACGGGGCAACGCGGAACTCTTGGAGTGGTTTGGGCTGACTTTGGCAGATGCTGTCTGCTATGCAGCGTTGGCGGCGGGGGCGGCCATGTATTTCGTCCGGAATGCCCTTGTGGACGGCATCTTGGCGTCCGTAGCTCTTTTGGCTTCACTTATCGCGTGTCCAATCGGAATGAAGCCGAATCCGGAGTTCTCAAAAGCCACCAATTCGGTGAAGCGGTGGAGCTACATCCCCGTGGTTGTTGTCGTTGTGATTTGGATCGTGATCCATTACGTGTTTTTCAATAAATGAGAGTTCCAGAGTCGATCGGCCCGGCAGCTTGGCCGCCGTCCCCACTTCGCTTGGGTCCACTTCGCAAAGTGGTTTTCCTCTGGATTTCGTTTTGAGAGCGATTCTTTAGGACGTTCGGCGTTGAAGCTCACGCCGATCGTCCTCAGCCAGGATATCCGAGTGGCGGACGGCCTTGAGCTCGCGGAGCTCGCGTTCGATCGCTTCCAGCCGGGCCGCCAGGTCGTTTTGGGGAGACCGGTGGACGATCTCGGCGATCGTGCGCTGGTGCTTCATCAGCATATAAACCAACGGGCACACGACCATGGCGCCAAAGAACGAGAGGGCGGCAATGGTTTCCGGAGTCGGCACATCAAAAAGACGGTCCCCGGGGCTCGAGGGTTGAGCATCGGGACTTTCGGACCGCCCGCGAGGATGCCGACGCGTTCATGTAAGCTCGCCGCCGACATCGCGTGGAGGTTCATTATGCAAACGCTCGTTTCCGGACTCGTGGGAGGGCTCGTTTCGGCGGCCGTAGTGTTTGGGCTCGGCCAGATTTCTCAAAAGCGGGATTCCAACCCAACCAAGCCCCCGGAGATCAAGTACGAGTTCTTTCAAATGGGGTTTCAAAGCAAGGACGAGAAGCCGGACTACGTAAAGATGGTCGGTTCGTGGTTGGGCAGCCGGAACCGCGAGGGCTGGGAGCCGGTGATGTGGTGGACGTCGGATATCAAGATCCCCGTCAAGCTTGGCCGCGATATCCATCGGGAAGAATTCAATGTGCTTTTCCGCCGGCCGGTGGCGGTGTTCGTTCCCTAAAGGGGTGGAGGGCCCGGGCGAGCCTCGAAGGATCGCCCGGGCGCCTTGGACCGAGTGCCCGCGGGTCCAGCCGGCACATAGTCGATCCCTGCCAAGAAAAGGTCCACGGCTTCTTCCACGAGGCGTTCGGTCGCGGCTCTTTCGAGCGGCCTTCCAAGGAGCGACCACAGGCGCGGAATCGAAGCCGTCATCTCGACGAAAAGCGCCGCCGAGGTTTCCGGATCGCCCAGGGCGCGCACCCGCCCTTCGTCGCGCCATCGAACAAGAGGTTCGCGGACGAGGGCGGATGCACGCTCGTGCAGTTCGAGAAAGAGCTCGGCCAGTTCCGGTACCTGGAAGGCTTCGGCCATGATGAGTCGGTTGACGCCGGCGGTTGCCGGGTCGGCCGATAGGGCCGCCAAATCTTGGCCCACTTGAAGCAAGAATTCGCGAGGATCGTCGGGGAAAGGCGATCCGTTGGCAAGGGCAGCGTCCACGGCCTGGTCGAACATCCTTCGAACCACCGCCCGCAGCACCGCCTCTTTGTTCGCAAAGCGACTGTAAACGGTCTTTGTCGAAGCGCCGGCGCGCTTGGCGATCGCTTCCATGCTCGTTTTGCCGAAACCCCGATGCACGAACAGCCAGGTGGCCGCATCGAGCAAGCGGCCAGGTACCTGTTCCGTTTGCGCTGCGGTCGGCCGGCCGCGCGGCACGGCGATTTCTTTTGAGTTCACGCTGGGACTTTAGCACTTGACATCTCAAAAAGGAAATGCTATCGTTTCTTTTAACGGAATGAAGTCGTTTCGTTAAGGAGGCCACCATGAACGCTCGATCGACCACCCTCCGACCGAATTGGACTGACGCCCCCCTTGATTTGCTTCGCCAAGAGAACTCAACAGGCCCACGTCCACCATCCAGTTCCGCGCCGTGGACTTATCCGCATATTGACGCGGCCCAAGTCCAAGGCCAGTGCAGCGCACGGTTCGAGCCGGTTCGAAACCTGCTGGCCGAGCTGCTCGAGTCTGGCGAGGACATTGGCGCCTCCATCGCGATCTTCGTCGATGGGCAGCCTCAAGTGGACCTTTGGGGCGGTTTCTTTGATGCCCAATTCGTGCGGCCTTGGGAGCGCGACACGATCATCACCACCCACTCCGTAACGAAGACGATGTCGGCCGTCGCCGCTTTGAAGCTAGCCGACATGGGAGAGCTCGACCTGGATGCGCCGGTTTCGAAATACTGGCCCGAGTTCGGCGCGAACGGTAAGCGCGACATTCTCGTCCGACACGTCTTGGGCCATGCCTCCGGAGTGGCCGGGTGGGAGGCCGATATGACCTGGGACGACGTCTACGATTTGGAACGCGCGACTGATTTGCTGGCCACCCAAACGCCGTGGTGGGAACCGGGAACGGCCTCTGGCTATCACGGCATGAACTTCGGCCATCTGATCCACGGCTTTATCCGCCGCATCACGGGCATGTCGCTCGGCCAGTTCTTCGGCAAGCACGTCGCGGCTCCGCTGGCGGCGGACTACCATATCGGCACGGGCCCGGAGTGCGATCACCGCATCGCCACGTTCATTCCTGCCACCTACCGCCGGTTGCCCCAGGGCAATGCGATCGGTGAGCGGGTGGGATTGAACCCGATACTGACGCCTTACACTTCCGCCACCACGGCTTGGCGGCGCGCCGAAGTCGGAGCCGCGAACGGCCATGGTAACGCCCGCTCGATCGCGACCGTCATGTCGGCGCTTGCATCGGGCGGCGCGAACGGCGTTGATTTGTACACCTAGAAGGGGCGGCATCGTGCGCTTGAAGTGCAAGCTGACGGGGTCGATCGGCTGCTGGGCGTGCCCTGCCGATGGGGCATGGGGTTTGCGCTCGAGGGCTGCGTGTTTCCGAATCCGCTTGGCCATCGCATCGCGGCTTGGGGCGGTCTGGGCGGCCTTCTTTCGTTCGCCGATTTCGACGCGCGTATGTCGATCGGCTACGCCATGAATCGCTGGCTCGACGGCCCGTTCGAGACGGTGCGTTTCAACCGGATTGTGAACAAGGTCTACGAATGTCTGGGCGATGGAAAGTGATTAGGGGACGGTCGAGCCCGGAGGCGGCGGCAGCCGCTCCGGGCTCTTTTTCGGGAACAGGAACACTCCGTAGCTCACCAGTGCCGTGGCGCCCATCCAGGCAATCGCAAACCGCATGTTCCCTTCCGGAACCGAGACCAGCTTCGGCCCGGCTTGGATGACGGCGTGCAGCAGCGCCGGCGCCCAGATCGTGTTGCCACTCAACTCATAGAGCCGGGCGAGGGGAAACGAGAGCAGGAGCGCGAGCCCGACCGAGGCGGCCGCGATCGGAAAAGGGAACAAGAAGAAGTGAAGCATGTGGACCGCGACGAAGGGCGGCGTCGCCAGGCCCGCGGCTCGCGCAAAGGTCCTTCCCGTCCGCAGCTGTCCGAAAAGGTAACCCCGAAAGAGGGCTTCTTCTGCCACCCCGGCCTGAAGAAAGATCCCGGCCGCCAGCAGTGGTGCGTTTGGATACCAGGTCCACCCCGGATCGAGAAACGGGATTCCCGCCAAAACCAGCCCCAGGCTGAGCAAAGCCCCGATCCCTAGTCCCGAAAGCTTCGGTTTGCCCAATCCCAAGCGGTTCAGCGTGGCGGCTAGTCGTTGCCGACGGAGTCCCATCACGGTCGCCGCCAGAAGGACCAGAACCGCGGCGGCGACCGGAGGGCCGAACTCGCCTCGGACGCTTCCAAGGCCGGTGGCCAACCGGTCGAAGACGACGAAGAGAACGGCAAAGCCGAGCAGGAAGAAAGTCCACTCGCGCCGGGCGCTCGGCCAGGATTGGAGATCGGCCACGTCAATCCGGCTCATGGCGCGAAAGATACCGAAGTGCAATTGGCCCGCCGGCAGATTGTGGACTTACACCCGACATCGACCTGGCACAATCCAGTCTTGCCGAGCGGTCCCCGACTACAGCGCTTGCCAGACGTCTTTCGTTTTCCCGACGTTGTCGGTGAGGGTTTCGGATCGCGTGCGCAGAATCGAGTTGGTGACGCCCCGATTCTCCACCGCCAACGCAACCATCAGCCGGCCCGCATCCGTGACATAGAAAAACGAGGGTTGGATCTTTCCATTCTGCTTGAGCAGGTTGAGGGTTTTGGCGTTGCCTTCCTTGGGCGCGTCGCCCAAATTCACGGTGAGCCAGATGTAGGAGTTGCTCGGGCTGATTTCAAAGCCCACCGGAATGTTCAGATCGCTCTTGGCAAACGTGACCGAATACTTCTCTTTGCCCGCATCCTTCACGATATCGGAGACTTCATAGCCCAATTGGGTCAGCATCTCGCGAAGTTGGGCCCGGGTGACTGGCCCTTCCTGCTGCCCGGCAAACCCAAAGAGGACGGCCAGACCGGCCAGGATCAAAACCAAAGAAAGAAGAGGAACCTTTTTCACAGTAGGAATTATACGATTCGAACCCATCCGGGATACGTTCGAATGGTTCCGCGACGAAGACAACATCTTCGCCGCGGAGCCGCGCTCCCGAAGAAGCGGCGGGACGATTCGCGACAATCGCCCCGATCAGACTTTGGCCGGCCCGTTCAGAGGTTCGGCGGCGAGCGCAGGGCGGACGACGCCCACATTCAGCCGAATCAGGGTCACGAGGGCCATGAAGTTGAACGCGAGGTTCAAAGCGACGCCGGTGCTGCGGACCCAGTTCATTGCCATCCACTGCGACCCGGCGGCGCGGATCGCCTCCAGTTGGCCCTCCATCGGGTTTTGAAAGAGAATCGCATTTCGCGGGAAGAAAAAGGCGAACGTGAAAAGATCGCCGGCCACCGCCAGAACAAGGGCGATGGCGCAGAGGAATCGCATCCGCTTCCCGGCCTTCCAACAAAGGGCGAGCGCGATCAGCGAAATCAACTGGTTGATCGGCGAGGCCACCCGGAAAAACGTCCCCGGATCGGCCACTTTGAAATAGGCGCGAGCGTTCTCGATGGAGCCGGGCAGCATGGCATTCCAATTGGCGGCATCGACCACGGAGTTGTACACGTTGACGAAGAGCAGCCCGGCGGCAAAGCTTACGGCGAGGAAGAGGGTCAGCTGGCGAAGAGGATCGAGGATTTTCATTGAGGGTCTCCTTGAGCGAAGGTCTGTTCGAACGCGCGGCCGAGCCGCTCGAAATCGAGATGGTTGGCGAGGGCGGCCTCGGTAAGCCCGAGACCACGGCAAGAAAATCGAAGCGACGCCTCATGCAGCTCGCCGGCATCGTGAGTGGGAAGCATGGGCCGAGGCGGCAGCTGAAAGAGGGCGATCGCCCCCACCGAATGGTGAAAGAGGACGCATTCCAACTGGCCCGGCGTCGATGGGGTGTCGATTTCGCCGGTGCGCCATGCCGCTTCGAGGCAGCGTTCCAGATAGGGAACGATCGGAAAAAAGAGATTCTCGAAGAAGGCGGCGGCAAACGTGCCATCGCCGAGAAGGCTTTGGCCCACGAGGCGGTCGAAGCTGTCGTCTTTCGGGCGTCCGGGCGGGCCGATCAAGATCATGCGCGAGAGCCCGTAGAGGACGCGCACCAGGGCCTCGGCTCCCGGCGCCTGGCCGGTCCAGTGTTGGACGAATCGGTCTTTGTTGCCGCCGAGCAGGGAAGCCAGCTCGTGATAAAGCGCCTCCTTGGTCGGGAAGTACTTGTAGATGAGCGCTTCGCTGACGCCGGCCGCTTCCGCCAATTCGCGGGAAGTGGCCCGGTCGAACCCCTTCTGGGCGAAGACCCGAAGGGCCCCGGCCACGATCTCGCGTTTTCGATCCTCGGCGGGAAGTCGCTTTCGGCGTTTCATGAGTGAATAGTACCATAAATAAGTGAGTGACCACTTAATACAGACTAAAGACCCAAAGAGAGGGGTCCGCCAAGGGGCGGGTGCATCGGGAGTTCAAACGGCGGCTCCTTGCGGCACACCGTCATCGGGACCCGTTCGAACGGGTCTAAGCGGGAACGTGGCGCTTGCGCAGGCGGCGGAATCCGGCCAAGGCCGCGCCGCCCATCAACGCCATCGTGAAGGGCTCGGGCACCGATTGAGGGGTGACATCGATCCGAAAGGCGCCATGAATGTTGTTGGAGAAGTAAGCCCAACTCGCCCCATCGTTACCGGATGAAGATCGAGGACCGAAGGCACCCTGATTGTTGACCGTCCAGCCGTAGGCAAACGTCCCGCTCGTTTCGCGGGCCACGAGCCAATACTTGGTTCCGGCGGTCAAAGTCGCCGTGCCTCCGGTAAGGGTCTGTACCGCCGGAGCGCCGACCAGGGATCCCGTCCAGGTTCCGAGAAGCGTGCCAACCGTATTCGTGCTGTCCGCGTGTAGCTCGAAGGTGGGAATCGCTCCACTGCTGTTTTCTCCAACCACCGACTGAACGGCCACGTAGATCGCGGAAACGTCCCCCGATTGCGAAGCGGTGAACTGAAAGCCCTGCGCGATCTGGGCATTCTCGAAAGCGGCCAGTTTGCCGATGCTCCATTGGCCCGCGCCGAACGTGAAGCCGGAGCCGAAATTGCTGAAGGCGATAACGGCTTGCGAAGTCGCTGCCGCGCCCAACAAGCTCGACCCGATGAAAAGCGAACGAAGTGCTCTCATTTCTCCTCCCCTATCCCGAATGGGCCGCGGCTAGCGCCGGACCTCTCCCGCAATTCCGCGAGTCTATCCAAGCTCGGCTTTAAGAGCAACCGCAATAATGCGGGCTTTGCTTCGGAATTCCGGCATTTGCGAGTTCAGAATTCCCTCGCCCTTGACCCAATAAGTAGACATTCGTTATCCTGTTTGCATGTCGACACTTGACCCTCTTCTCGACGCCTGGGATGAGGCGCACCGCGAGTTTGCCATCGCGATGGGCGACTTCCCGCCGCAAGACTTGTGGCGACGGCCCCATCCCCGGCTGCTCAGCGTGGGCGAGCTTGCCGGACACGTCGCCTATTGGCAGGCGGTATGGACGATGGGCGGCGGGAGCGACCGGCCCGACCTTTCCCAGATTCCGGTTCAGAGCCCGTTGGTGGACCACGCTTTCCGCTATTACCTAAGCCAAGTTGAGGATCCCGTGGTGCTCGAGCTGGGGCCGGAAGAGGTTCTTGCTGAAGTCAACCGTGTCCACGCGGCCGCGCGAAAAATCGCTTCGTCAAACGCGATGGAAGACGTTTATCCCGGCCAATGGGGCACGTGGGGCAATTTTGTGCAGTACCAAGCCTTTCATGTGGCCTACCACACGGGGCAGGCCTATTCGGTACGCCACATGTTGGGCCACGAAACCGAAGACAACTAGCTCAGGCGCGGCGTCGCCGAACCCGCCGATAGCCCGCCACCGCCGCCCCACCCATCAACGCCATCGTGAACGGCTCCGGAACGGATTGGGGGGAAGAGGCTTCGAGCACGACCTTGTCGACCAATCCGCCGTAGGAATTGGAGTTGCCCGCGCCACGGAATTCGAGGGTCGACCCCGAAACCCCGCCAAAGACGGTGAACGAGTAGTACGCCATCACGGTTGAGTTCGGATCGATCGAGGTGAGCAAGCCGCCGTTCCACCAGACTTCGACCGTACAGTCGGTTGGGACACGGCCGACTCGCATCGCCACGCCGAACGAAAGGTCATAGCTGGACCCGGTCGACGTTCCCAGAATCTGTTGGACGATCGCGTTACCGGTGGAGTCCATCTCCATCACCTGATCGAGATCGTTGTTGGTCACGCCATAGACATTGGCGTGGCCAATTTCGATTTGGGGTCCACTCGACGTCCATCCGGGGATCGAAGTGAACAGGCCCCAACTTGTTCCGACGTCGGGATCTTCGAAACTTCCGTTGATGATGAGGTTCGCGTTGGCGGTCGCCGCCAAGCTCGCAAAGGCCAGTCCAAGAATGATTCCACGCGATCGGAACACCGTCAGCCCCCTCGCGGCGCATTGGCCGCGTATGAGGGAAGGTTAGAGGGTCCCGATGCGCATGTCAAGCGTTCGGCGACAATCCTCGCAAGATTGCCGGGGATGGCTCGGATGCCGCGTGAAGCAGGGCCTGGCCCTTAGCGGTCAAGCGTACCGGCTCGCCTTCGGCGGCCCGCCCGACCTCGATGAGCCCCTCGCCGAGCGCGTCTTCCCAAATCGACAGCCGGGGACAGCTCGTCCGCCATGCGTCCATCGTTTCCCGATAGGTTCGCGGGCTCCGCTCGAGCCATTCCAAAAGCTGCCGGCGAAGCGCGTCCATCCTTCCCGGATTATGGCCGCACGGGCTATTGCTTGACCGTGACCGAAACGAACTCGACGATCGAACCGACCGAGCTGGGACCGGCGCTCGCCTCCATCCAACCGGCTTTCGAGGGGGTCGCGGTGATCGTGAGGCGTTGGCGAAGGCCCCGAGTCTCGATCGACTGGTTAGTCAGAAGCTTGTTGCCCAATTTGGGCGGGGTTTCCGGTTCACCCACGGACATAAAGAACTTATGCTTGCCCGTGGCCGGACCCAAGAACTCCCATTCAAAGGTGACGGGGCGGTTGGCGTGGGGGACCATCACCTTGACCGCCACGAAATTGCCCTGCTCGTTTTGGACGATGCGAATCTGGTCGGTCGTAAAATCGAACTGGGCTTGCCCGAAGAGGGCGCCATGGGCCGAAGCTGGGGCTTTGGGGGTGAAGACGGCGGAGGTCTCGAAGGGCTGAAAGCGGCCAGGGGTGGAAGCCGGCTTGACGACGCTGTTGCCGGTGATCTTCGGCGGTTTTTGAAGGGCGGCCGATTGGAAAGCGAACACGGGGACGGCGGCCAAAGCAAGGGCGGCCAATAGGGTGCGGACGGTTCGGGGGCGCTGGTTCATGGTTCCCTCATGGAAAGCTCGCAAAAGCTTACTTCGAAGTTACGACGCGTTGTCCGGCATTTCAATACCTCGAATCGTCGACAAGAGCCAAGTCCACCGTAAGCATTGCGTGATCGGAGAGTCCCGATTCGCGAACGCGATGATTGAGCGTCGCCGACTGTACCAAGGTGGCAAGCTTGGGCGAGACGAGACAATGGTCCAGGCGAAAACCGTTTTGTCGGTGGCTGAACCAAGTGAACTCGAATTGGGACGGATTGCATTGCCGCCAGGCATCGGTCCATCCGGCGTCCAAGAGGCGCTTGAGGTGGACCGCTTCTTGGATCTTGGCGCCTTGGCAATCCTCATCCAGAGCCGTGTTCAGGTCTCCCACGATGAGGGATCTTTCGGCGGCGTTGCGCGCGGCAAAGTCCTCGATGCGGGCCCACATATTGGCTTTGTCCCAGACTTCGCCTCGATTCGGAACATGAACGGCGAGGACGTTGAGGCCATGTCGAATCAGGTGGACCGGGAGCCATCGATGGACGGCTTTCGGCAGCGGATGGAGAGCCAGGGGCTCGAGCGGCGATTGGGCGAGAACGCAAACGCCGTTGTGGGCGCCCGGCGGTTGCGTGGAGAGGGCCACGAACCCGGCCGCATGGAGGAGGTCGAGCAAACGCTGGCTCGAGCGGAGGCGAAACTCGGTGAGCGCCAGGACGTCGGCGTTTTCCTCCAGCAGCGCATGCGCGATCGCGTCGATCCGTTTTCCGCCGCCGGCCCGAAGATTCCAGGTCGTGATGCGCACGCGGGGCAGTTTGCCACGCCCCGGAACCAGTAAGCTCGGGAAGTGTTGGCGTTCGTTCTGGGGCTGTTGGCGGCGGGCGGGTTACGAGACGAAGGCCCGACCTTTGAAAAGACGCGGCTCGATGCGCGCTTCGTCTCGGAAGGGGTCGCGGTGGGCGACGTCAACCGCGACGGCCGGCTGGACATTCTGGCGGGCCGGGTTTGGTATGAAGCGCCGCAATGGAAGCCCCATGAAATCGCGCCGTTTCAGGTCGTCGACCCGAAGACGGCCTGGGTCGACTCGTTTCACAACTGGGCCGAAGATTTGAACCGCGACGGCTGGATCGATCAGATCGTGATCGGCATGCCCGGAGAAAAGGCGGTCTGGCGCGAGAATCCAAAGGGCAAAGATGGTCCCTGGAGAGAGCATTTGATCTGGCCCAGCGCCGGGAATGAGAGCCCGCATTACGAGGACCTATTTGGGACCGGTAGACGCGTCCTCATTATGGGCACTGACGATCAATACCTGGCGTGGTTTGAGC
Source organism: uncultured Fimbriimonadaceae bacterium (assembly GCA_964405415.1). Classification (GTDB taxonomy): domain Bacteria; phylum Armatimonadota; class Fimbriimonadia; order Fimbriimonadales; family Fimbriimonadaceae; genus CAYONY01. Next base: position 14,078 of record CAYONY010000009.1, read on the forward strand.
CAGCCAAAGACCCCTATGCGCCGTGGGTGATGCACCGGATCAGCGGATTGAAAGGCGCTGGTTCGCAGCGCTATTCGCACGGAATGGGGATCGGCGACCTCGACGGAGAAGGACGCCGCGAGGTTCTCACCAAAGAGGGGTATTACACGCCGCCAACGCGCCGGCCCAAGTTCGGGGAGACGCTCGCTCAAGAAGAGCCCTGGACGTTCGTCCGCGCCGACCTCGGCCCGGACTGCGCGCACATGCTGGTGGCGCGCGTCGGCAAGCCGGAGGCCGCGGTGATCCTCACGTCTTCGGCCCATGGGCGAGGGATTTGGCAGTTTCGACGGGGAGCGGACGGCGGGTTCCAGCGCGAAACGATCGATGACACGATCGGGCAAACCCATTCGGCGGTGCTTGCCCGGCTGGGTCCGCGGAAGATGCTCAACCTGATCACTGGAAAACGGCGATGGGCGCATCCTCCGGGCGTGGACGTGGGCTCCGAGGAGCCGGCTTGGCTGGTCCGCTACGAGCTCGGGGCCGAGGGACGGTGGACGCGGCATTTGATCGATGAGGATTCCGGCGTCGGCACCCAGTTCGTGGTGCAGGATATGAATCGGGATGGCGCGGCGGACATCATCGTTTCCAACAAGAACGGGGTGTTTCTGTTCCTCCAGCGGAAGGGGTCGAAGCCTTAGGGCTTCCACGCACTTTTGAGCGTCCAGACGTCGCTTCGGACGAGGACAAAACCGGGGTCGGCGCTCCACCGGATTCCGGAAAAACCATCGGCTTTGGGCAGCACAAAAAACGGCATCGAAACCAAACCGTCTTGAGCAAACACTTCGAGCGACGCCCGGTCGGCCAAGATCCGGAGCTTCAACAACCCTTGGACGAGCTCCACCCTCGCCGATTTGCCCAGCCCGCTTAGGGATTGGGCGTCCGCATCGTACGTGAGCTCATGGCCGTTGATGGCAAGCGTCAGCTTTCCGGAGGAGGGCACGCGAAACTCCAGCGCGGCGTCGATGAGCCCTGAGGGCACGGAAGCCTCCAACTTTTGAAAGGAAACTCGCTTTTCGCGAAGCGTCTCGATTTCGGCGGCTGGGCGAAAGGCCAGCCGCGGGCCGTTCGCTGTCGAAACCAATCTGAGCTCGGTGGGGAAGCCCATCTGTTGATTCCAGGCGGTTTCCGGAAAGTTCGAATTGTTCAGCCACGCGATCTGGATGCGGCGGCCTTTGGGGTCGTTAAAGAAGGTCTGGGCGGCATAGCCGGTCGTGCCGAAATTCGAGGGGATCGCGTCGGTTTCGGGGGTGAAGACGGTTCCGTCGAACCGGCCCACTCGGTAGCGCCCGTTTCCGGCCCAGAACACCCATCGTTCCTGGTTTCGCCGGCCATCGAGGAAAAGGGGAAACAGGTCGGGGCACTCGCCGGCGCCGGAAATCTCCACGTTCGATAACCGGTCCCATTTGAGGAGGTCTTGCGAGCCGAATAGGGCGAAGCGACTCTCGTTGAGATAGAGAGCCATGACCCATCGGCGGGTGGGTGCGTGCCAGATGACTTTGGGATCGCGGTTTTCGGCTTCGAGGTGGGGCAGCACGGGGTTGCCGGGAAACTTGGCGAAGGTTCGCCCATCGAGGGAAACGGCAAGGCATTGGGTGAACGGCTTGCCTTTGGAAAGGTCGTTCGTGCCGCCCGCGGCGGTGTAGAGGAGGACCAGCCTGTCCTTCTGAATGACGGCGGAGCCGGAGAACATGGTCCCGAGGGCATCGGGTTCAAGGGCGTTTTCGACCGGCTTCCAATGGACGAGGTCGCGGCTGACTGCGTGGCCCCAGGTCATGTTGCCCCATTGGGTGCCGAAGGGATTGTGCTGGAAGAAGAGGTGGTATTCGCCGCGAAAATGAACGAGACCATTCGGATCGTTCAGCCAACCGCGCGGGGCCGTAAAGTGGAATTGGGGCCGCAGGGGTTCCCGGTAAGGGGCGTCTTGGGAGTGGGCGAGCATAAGGGCGAGGGCCGTGAGCATTTTGCGTCCAGCTTATCCTCCCGGGCGCGGGCGGGGCCTAAACTGGTCGGATGACCTTTGAGATCACCGGCCCGATCTGGTTTTGGAAGGGCCCGGCGCCTTGGTATTTTGTGACGGTGCCGGAGGACGTTTCGCTAGAGATCAAAGCGGTGGAGCGGCTGGTTACCTACGGGTGGGGCATGATCCCGGTCCGGGTGCGGATCGGCCGGACGGAATGGGAAACCGCGCTGTGGCCGAAGGACGGCCTTTATGTAATCCCGATCCGCGCGCACGTCCGGCGGGCGGAGGGATTGGAGGAAGGCGCCGAGGCCCATGTGCGCCTTGATGTTCGGGGCGCCGCTTGAGCCTCGGTTTGGATCGTTTTGGGTCAGCTGCAGAATCCGGCGGCTTTGCAGACTTTTTCGGCGACCTTTTTGGCGGAGAGCCCGGTCCCGGCAAACCAGATGACGAGGTGGACGATGAGCTGGGCGAGCGCGGCGCCGATGCCCAAAACGGTCATCAGTCCGGCGACTGCCGCGCCGAGCATGCCCATGATCGTGAAGACCATCATCTTTATGGCGGTCTTGCAGAATTGGCAATTCACAAACTCGGCAAACATCGCCTTGGCGGCGATGACTTCGCCAAGGCTTGCCCAGAGCTCGTCTTGCGGGGGTTCGAGTTTGGAGAGGGCGCCCTCCCACAGGGCCTTGTCGTTGCGAAGGGCGGCCATGCTTTCGCCGGCGGCGGCCGCCACGAAGAAGCCGCGGGGGTGGCTGCCTTCGATCTTGATGGACCAACGTCCCGCTTTCGGGTTGAGCACGACCAAGCCTTCAAGGGCTTTCGAGACGGGATCGCGTACGGGCAGCACGACGTTGGCGCGTTTGGAGAGGTCGGCGGATAGCGCCTGGAGCTTCGCGCGCAAGGCCGGCGCCATCGGGTTCTTCTCAGTGAATTGGTTGAGGCGGGCAAAGAGCACCTTTTCGCCGAGGCTCGGGCCATTGGGAACGGCGGTCTTCAGCCGATTTTGATAGGCGACGAGCTGGGCTTCAGAGGCGGCGTCCAGCTTGGGAAGCGGCGAGGGGCCGAGGGCGGCGCCTCCGGGCTGGGCGAGGCTCAGCTTGGGGGACGCGCCATCCAGGTCTTGGCCCTGGGCATCGGCCACAAACACGATCAGCACCTTCTGGCCGGGGCCGACGTCGAGGCCGGTTTCGCCTTGAGACGGCTGTCCGGGCGCGGCTCGCATCGCCAATGCGGTGCGCGGGCCGCTCTTTTGTAGCGCGGCGGGCAGCCGTTTGGCCGGCCCTTGGGCGGGCTCGCCCGGAAAAACGGGAAAAGAAGCCGCCGCCAGCACCGCCGAGCCGGAGACGGCAAGACAGCTGGCGATGGGATACCATCGGAAAAAGCGTAAGGACATGGGAACCTCCAGTCGAGCGGCTCCCCGAGTTCGACGAGCCCGGATAAGTCTCCTTCCGACGCGCCAATCGGCCTGGGGATAGCTCGAAGTGAAACGTCGGGGGCCGGCCAACCGTCCCCTCTCTTGAAATGAAGCTCACAACTCGCGTCTTTGCTTTCCTTGCGCTGGCTTCGCTTGCCGCTGCCGCGTTGCCCGCCGGAGTCGTGGGCACCTGGAAAGGCAAAGTGACCGTCGACACCTCGAAGGCGCCCAAGCCCACGAACCCCCAGCAGCAAAAGAGCATGGATGCCGGATTGGCGATGCTCAAGAAACTTGAGATCATCCTGAATGTCAAGCCGAACAAGACCTTCGTGGTCGACGCCAAAAACATTCCCGGAAAGCCGGCGCCGGAGCGCAGCGAGGGGACCTGGAAACAGGAAAAGAACGTGCTTTGGCTGACTTCGGTCAAGGACAACGGCAAGCCGGCCAAAGACAAGAAGCCGCAGAAGTTCCTGATCCTCGATGGTGGCCGTAAACTCTCGTTGACTCAAGAGGGCATGCCGCCTTGGGTCAAGGTCGTCTTTACGCGCTGAACGCCGCCTGAAACTCCTGCCGGGTTTTTCGCCGTCGCCGCCGATTGGCACGCCGAACGCCGCTCCGACTCCCGATCGGAGCGATTCTATGAGATTTGAGCGTGTTCTTTTCGTTGGCGCGGCCCTTGGCGTGGCCGCAATCTCCAGCGCGCGGACGGTGAACTTCACCCCCAATCCGGCGAACCTGGACAATCTGGACCATTTCAAGTACTACTCTTGGGGCATTCGTTGGGATATCCCTCAAGGCGAAGTTATCACCGAGGCGGTGCTTCGCATCAAGAACATCTATGACTGGATTGAGGAAGACGGCGACCGTCTCTATACGACTCTGCTCGATAGCCCGCAGCTTGGGTTCAAGACGTTTCATGACGACCAGGGCGGCGGCAACGCTTGGGCCGGCCAGGGGCCGGCGGTGGGCGAATGGACCGACCCGAACGGGGGCCATGCGACCGGCTTCAACTTGGTCTATCGGTTTTCCGAGCTTGGTTTGGTCGATGATTTGAATCAAGCCGCCGCAGATGGCGTTTTCGGATTCGGGTTCGATCCAGACTGCCACTATTTCAACGATGGCGCAAAGCTGACGATCACGACCCAAGCGGTTCCCGAGCCAGCCTCGATCGCCGCCTTCGGCATCGGTCTGGTGGGCTTGGCCCGTCGCAAGCGACGCCGCTGAATTCGGCCCCGCTCCGCCTTTACCACTGAACGCCGGCTTCGGCCCCGATCAAGACCCGCACCAGAATGGGTGCGTTGGCCAAAAAGATCAGGGCCCATGTCCGGCGTTTTCCAATGTCGTCGGCCAGATAGAACATCCGGGGCGGAAAATAGAGCAATAAAGCCAGAAAGGCCAGCAGCAGACAGCGGAAAATGAAATCGAACACCCCCGAGGGGCGGGGCCAGGGCGAGATGCCGATCAGGTTCCAGATAAGCTGAAAGAGCGCCATGTTGACGAAAAGGCACGCATCGCCCAAGAATGCGGAAGTCCGGCTTCGAAGAAAGGCGCTTTTGGGCGGCGCTTTTGGGGGCGAGAAGTAACGGTAAACGAGGATGACATGAAAGATCATCAGGGCGATGCCGCCGAAGATGGTCGCGATGAACACCCCTCCCGGCGGTTCCTGACGTCCATAAACGGTCTGAATGAAGAACGCGTTGACGGTGGCGAAAATCAGCACGGTCAGGCAGAAGTAGAAAATCGGATTAAAGAGGCAGCTCCCCATCGCTTCTTCGTCGAGAAGCGAAGTTCGGGACGCCCGCTGCTGGTGGTGATGCCACCGTTTGAGAACGGCCCCGATCGGCGCCAAGACGAAAAGGGCAGCTGCCATCGCGATCAAGACCCATTCCGCCGATTTGCTCCCGGCCGTAGCGTTGTGCAGCACCTGAACGAACAATCGGGCGAGCACGCCCATCGCCGCCAGGTTGAGCACGAACACGGTGAGATCGAGGAGCAATCCGCGATTTGAACCTTCAAACAGCTTGGCCAGACCCGTTCGCAGCAAGTTGAGCGTGCCCGGTCTGCCATCCGCACCCATCGGTCGAGGCATTATGAAGGGTCCATTGTCGCCGCGTCGGCCGACGATCGCGAGACCGACGGGCGGGAGACGAAAAGCGCGAAGAGGGCAAGCAGCCCACTGTAAACCAAAACGCTCACGTAGACCACGAGGTTGGGCCGCAGCGCATCGCTCACCTTTTCGAAGTGTTGAGCGTACGGCACGATCAGCACCACGTCATAAGCTAAGAACCCCCAGAGCTGCCCGCGAAGGTTGCCCCAGACTGGGCGGGCGAAACCGTAGACGAAATAGCACGCCGCTCCGAGGAAGATCCAGCCGTAGAGAACTTGCAGCTCCGGCTTGAGCACCCACGGAAACATATTGGCCCGGTGGGACGCCATGGAGCCGCCGACGAAGGTCAGGATCGCCGCGAAGATCAAAAAGGAATAGCGAACGAGTTTGGGCATCGGCCGATCGTCGCGAAAGGGAATCCGCCACGTCAGGAACACTTGGACAAGACATCCAAGGGCGATCGCCGCGCTGGCATAGGCGAAGTTAGGCACGCCCGGCATGTCGAGATTGCCAAACCCATAGACCGCGAAACCGGCGAACGTGGCAAAGAGGTTGATCGCGCCGCCACAGATCGCCGCGGGCTCGTTCGTGAGAGAGATCCAGAAGATCGGCGCGGCGATCGCCGCCAGGATCGAGCTGATGAAGACGTAGCTGAGGCCGTAGGTGGGCCAGGGCCACATGCGTTCGACCTCCGGACGCTCCAAGAAAAAGGCGACCGCGAGCAGCGTCGCCAACGTTGCAATCCCAACCCCCGCCATGCGTACCGCTCGTGGCATTCGGCTCTCCCTTGCGTCCGATGCCATTCTAAGGCAAGTCGACCGCGGCGATCAAGTGCCGATCACCGCATGAAGAACCAGGAGACGAGCGCGGTGAGGGCGGCGGTGGCGGCAAGCAGAAACGGGGTGGACTTCCAAAACGGCGACGCCGAAGAGGCCGGTCGCGGACCGGTCAAGATCCTCACTTCATCGTAGCTGAAATACTTGGTCTCCCCTCGATCGCTTTCCACGTAGATCCATCGCTTTTCGGGCACGATCTCTTTGATTCGGCAGGCGATCCAGCCTCGACCCGGCCAAAGACAATCGACGGTGGAGCCGGGAACGCTGGAGAACGGCTTCGTCGCCGACCCAAAGACTTTGGCCGTGGCCCCGTTGGCATACCGAACCTCGACGAATTCGCCATCGCGAGCGACAAACTCGGCGAAATGGTAGTCGCCATCCGCGCCAAGGGCAAAGAGAAAGTCGCCGGCTCGATATTCGGGCGGTTTGAAGACGAAGCGTTCGCGGAGCGCCCGGTCCACCGATTCGCGATGGACGCCGGCCACCTCCGCCGCTTCATAGAGCTCGGCCACTTCGGGATTGGTTTCGGCCGCCACCCCGGCTTCCGAATCGAGCTGTTGGGCCCGGGCCAGAAGGGTGGCGATTTCGTCTTGGTTCATGGTGGGCCGGAGTTGGTTGGACCATTCTACAGCGTCTCATCCTGCGCTTCCGATTCCGGGTACACCGCCCAACGAGACGACAATGGCGAGATGGCTTTACGGATTTCGCGAAGAGGGTCGGCGCGAATGCGGCGTCGACGAAGTGGCCACGTTTCAGCGGCATTACCGGCGGGCAAGAGGCTTAGCCGTCGCGCTGGGCCTCGGCGCCGTTCTCCTCTTTTTGGGGGTGGTTGGGTCGATTGCGGTGGCGGTTGAGCGACCAGCCCTTGGTTGGAGCCTTTTGGTGCTCTTCCTTGTGGCCGGCATCGCCATATTCAGCTTTGCGAGTTCGCGCGATCGGCTCGCGCTCCACTTCCGCCGGGCCGCCCGCTTGGGGTGGACCCGGCAGTGGCGTCGCGTCGAACCTTCGGATGCGGTGCGCGCCGCCTACGCCCGATTCGCGGATGATGAGGAGGGTCTGGCGCTCGATCGTTCTCCGTTTTGGAGCCTCGACGAAGCGTTCGACCGGCGGCTGGCTTCGGCGGCCGGTGCGACAGTTTCCCAATTCGAGACCGCGGGGGACGATGGCGGCGTTCTCTTGGCCGAGGGCCGGATGCTTCATCGGCTCATCGAAGGTCGTATCGTGAACGTTCCGGAGGGAACCCATGCGGAATAATGGCGTTCAATAGGCCTAGGAGGAACGCGATGAGCACGGAGACGATGGAATCGAGTGAAGCGATGGAGATGGGCACCAAGCCGGTCGCCGAGCACGCTTGGCTGAACAATTTGGTCGGCACGTGGAAAACCGAGTCGGAGATGACGATGCCCGATGGAACGACGGCGACCTCGGAAGGGATGGAGACCGTCCAGAATTTGGGCGGATTGTGGGCGTTCGGGGAAGGCCGGGCTCCCGGCCCCGATGGCTCGGAAATGGTCTACAAATCGGGGATTGGCTACGACGTTTCGTTCAAGGAGTACCGAGGTTTTTGGCTTGCGTCGTTGTCGTCCCACCTTTGGAAATACACGGGCGAGCTGAGTGCGGACGGCAAGCGGCTGACGCTGAACTGCGTTGGGCCGCACATGATGAAGGATGGTGAGACCGCAAACTACCGTGATATCATCGAGATCCTCGACGCCGACCATCGCACGCTTTCTTCATTCGGCGAAGACGACGACGGGAATTGGCAGCCCTTCATGAAAGTGCGCTACACCCGGCAATAGGTCGCGATCGATCGAAGAACTAAGGTTTTTGGAGTATCCTGAAGGGGTTCCGGTTCTCGGGCCACGCTAAGCCGGAACCCCTTTTCGTATGCGTACCAAGCCTCGATTTCCTGGACAATCCGACCGCTCGATCTTCACGCTCGAACAGGCCGAAGCCCTGACTTCCGCGATCCGCAGCGAGGTGTTTTGGGCGTTTGACGCTTTCGAGCCCCATTCGGCGGCCGACGTGGCATCGGCGCTGGGCAAATCCGCCCAGACCGTGCACTATCATGTCCACGAATTGGTCGATGTCGGCCTTCTGATTGGGGTGGAAACGCGCAAGCGCCGCGCACGAACGGAGACCCTTTACGTGCACGGCTCGCTCAACTTTCTAGGCCAGGGGCCCAAGGCTTCGGCCGAATATCGGGCCTGTGTTCGAAAGGGCTTTACGGCGATCACCCGGGCGATGGCCCGCGAGGAGGAAGCGTTGCAGGACGTGTACGACGTTCCCGACGATTCCATTTCGGCGTTCAGTGCCTATCGCCGCGAGAGCTTCCGGCTCAGCCCCGAGCAGGCCGCGTGGCTCAAGAGCCGGCTCTCCGAAGTGCTCGCCGAGGCTTTGAACCTCGAGCCTTCGGAGGACGGAACGCGGGTGAATGTAGCGATCTACATGAAGCCGACGCAAGGCGAATCGCGCCGTTGGCGCCAGCGCGCCCTCGCCGCCCAACGCAAACGAAAGACTTAGGACTTCGTAAAGACGAGGTCGCCTTGGCCCTGCCCCGCCGCAAGGGACCCGCCTTTTTTGGCGGTCAGCGTCTTGTTGTCGCCGCTGATCGTGAATTCCATCGGCTTTTCAAACTCGCCAACTTTGTCGGCATTCGGCTGGCCTTTGCTCATGTCTTTGACCTGGTCGACCGTCATACCCATGAACTTTTCGACCTTGAGGTTGAGCGCGTCGCCCGACGTACTCCAGGTGCCCTCGATGGGGAACATCATGGTGAGGGTGAACTTCTTATCCTCTTTCAATTCGAGGCTCACGTTGTTCATCAGGGCTTCGGCAAACTTGGCGCCGACATCGTTCTTCTGCCCCTCCGGCATGGTGATCTTGCCGGTCCATTTGCCGACGAGCGCCTTGTCGCGGTTCCCGCCACAGCCGCTCGCGAGCAATGCGAGCAGTCCGACCGCCAAGGCAAGGGATAGGGTTTTCATCGAAGCGCCTCCGATCTTAACGACGTCCGGCAAATGAAAACCGCTTCCGAGAAGCGCCTCGGAAGCGGAATTGGGAGGGTTTGGCCGAGCTTACGCGCGGCGTCGGCGCATCCGGCGATAGCCGGCCACCGCGGCTCCGCCCATCAGCGCCATCGTGAAGGGCTCGGGGACCGATTGGGGCACCGAAGTGATGTTGAAATTGGTCTCGACCATAAAGTTCGACTGGGTTGTGTGCCGCTCGGCAAAGAAGAAGTTGAGGCTGTACGTGCCGCCATTCACCAGCCCAAGGGCCCCAGCGGCGGTGTCGAGGTTGATCATGCCCGTTTCGGCGCCGTGGATGCCGCCCAAATCGACGCCGAGCTTCCCGTTGAAAAAGGCCCAGACATCATCGTCGCCGGTGAACTTGAAGTACTGGCCGGCATTTTGGACATAGGTGAATTCGCCTGCGATTTCATAGGTGAAGTGGAAATTGTGGTCGCGGCCCTGATTGCCCTTGAGGAGGTTGTCGATGGGGAAGAACGCGCTGTTGCTGTAGCGGTAGATGCCGCTGCCGGCAAAGGTTTCGGCGACGTTGATGGAGTAATCCATTCCCAAATTCACGCCGGCCACGTCGTTGAACCATTGGTCAAAGGACGCCGCGCTGTCGATGGAGCCCGCCGCCGCGGTGTCGCCGCCCGGGCCGATGTAGGTGGGGTTGCCGCCTCCATTGAGGGTCGTCGCGACGAGGCCGGTCTTGAGGCCGCCAATAAAGGCCTCAAAGTCGATATGCCCGCCGGTGCTTCCCCGACTGTTAAAGTCGCGAATGCGCCCATCGAGGATGAACGCTGGAGCGGAGGCCGCCAGGACCGCCGCAGTAAGCGAAACGAAAGCCAGTCTTCGAACCAACGTCACAAAGCCCTCCCACTTCCCGGAAGGGGAAGCGATAACGGTTCAGCTTAGCGGATGGGGCTTTGCGAATCAAGCGTCCCATCGGCAAACCCGTAGGATTGCCAGGGAACTTCCTTTCGCTCATAATCCGCTTATGAAGGGAACCTTGCTCCTCTTGGCATCACTGGCGGCGGTGGCCGCGCTCGCGGTTTGGTTTGCGCCCGTCAAGGTTTTGTTGGACGGCAAGACCCTCTCGACGAGGGGCATCGTTCAGAACGGACAGGTCTACGTGCCTGCCGCCGACGTGGCCAAGGCGTTGGGTAAGACATACGCTTTCGACAAAAAGGCCAACGTGGCGAAGCTAAGCGGAGGATCGTCGGCCGCGAACCCTGGCCCGGGAACCCCCGCCGGCGGGGCCGATCCTTCGGCGGGCGTGGACGGAAAAGCGGGAGACGTGCTGTTCAACGGGATCACGCGCCTGACCGTGGGCACCGAGTTACGGGTGGGCGACCCCTACACCACCCTCGAAATCGAGGCGCGCAACGCGGAAAAGGTGGCCAAGAACTACAAGTTCGGCTTCACCAGCACCCGATACACGCTGTTTGATTCGGCGGGCGTGGCGATCGAAGGTGAGATGAAGAACAATGACCACTACGTGGTCGAGCTCGCCCAGGCCGAATTCCGCGTCGTGAAGGTCAGCTTCAAGTTGCCGCCGGACTACCGCCCGGCTCGGCTGGTCGTCCGGCTCAGCACGCAAGTCTACGGGCACCCTCAAAAAGAGGAAGTGTTCCGGGTGACGTTCTGAAGGTCGCGCGTCACTTCACCTTCTGAACCGCGGGCAAGAGCAGACCGATCAGGATGGCGATGATCGCGATCACGACCAGGTTCTGAGTCCCGGGTTTGGGGGCGATGACGTTGATGGGCGTTCCGGAAGCCCGGGCGGCTTCGAGCGCGGCCTGCCACTGGGCGCGCGGCACCTCGACTTTCTTGCCGGCAACCATTCGATAAACCTTGGTGTTGTTGGAAAGCTCGCCAGTGACCAGTTTGCCGCCGTGCATGAACTGCATCCGGGCGCCTTGAGGCGTCATCTGCATTGAGCGGACAGCCACCTTCTGAAGGGTCTGGGTGGCCATTTGGGTGGGCGGATGGGCGATCATCGGCTTGGCTTGGGTCTGGGCAAGCGCGTTCAGCGGAGCGAAAAACGTGTTGAGAAGGAGCAGGCAAACGGCAATTCGAAACATGGCGAACCTCCAGGGCATTCGACAGCTCAGGCTTGGGCCCCGTTTCGACGAATGTGAAAATGTTCCTGGGTCCAAGTTCGATTTCGTCGGGGCTTGAGGGTAAAAACGCCTCATGAAACGTCCTTCGAAAAAGGCCATCCGGGAAGCGGTGCAAAAGCTCCATGACCAAAAGACGGGCGGTCCGGCCGGGACCCCTCCGGTTCCGAAGCCCCAGGAGAAGAAGGGGGGGCAGAGCCGGACGCGGCAAAAGAGCGTTTAGCCTCCCGTTTGGATCGGCCAAACCCATGCCCCGACTTGCCTTTTACACGATCGGCATCCTTCACGAGCCGTGGGGCCACCCTCGCGTGCAAGGTTTCGTCGACCGGATTCCCACGGTCTTCGAGGCGGCGGAGGCGGGTTCCGGGTTCGTGGATCGTTCGCGCTTCGATCGAGACGCGCAGGTCGAGACCTGGGGCGATTTCGTCATGCCGCGATGTTTTCCGCCGGATTCGGATCCTCGCCAGGTTCCGGCGACGCTTTCGCTGTGGACCGACCTCGAGTCGGTGGCAGCCTTTGCCTATCATGGCGCGCATGGCGAGGCGATGGGCAAACGGCGGGAGTGGTTTCAAGAGAGCGGCCTTCCGGGCTATGTGGCCTGGTGGGTGCCGGATGGGCACCAGCCGGACTGGGCGGAAGCCGCCGAGCGGGTCGATCACTTTGCCGCCCACGGCCCCACTCCCTACGCATTCGACTTTAAGCGGCCGTTCGATGCGGACGGCCGCCCGGCCTCACTCGACCGGGAAACGGTTCGACGGCATCGCGAAGGCGGCTAGAGGCAACCGAGCATCGACGCAATGTAATTCACTTGGCCCTCGTGGTAGCAGGTGTTCCAATAAGGATAGGCCGCGATCAGCTCGAGCGTCATCGGGCCCCACGGACAATCGATCGAGATTGCCAGGTCCTTATCGTCGAGCGCTTGGGCGGCTTCGGCGGCCCGTGCCGAATTCGTGAGCAATTGAGATTTCACCGCCTCCCATCCTTGCGCTTTCAAATCGGACTTGGCGCCTTCATACGCGACATAGAAACTTTGATCCCATGCGCGGGCCTTCAGCATTTCGGGGATCGCCCCATTCAGGAGCGCGCACTCTGCCGCCTGATCGAGCGCGGACCGCGCCCCGCCCATGGCACTCCAATCCCGCTTGTCTTCGGGGAGCCGTTCGACGGCGGCGATCAGATCGTTGGCGCAATTGACGATCGTTCGAGCGAGGTAAGTCTGCAAGGTCCCCATATACAATCTCTCCAATAAGTAGACATAACCATACTAAATGGAGCGACGGGAAGTCATGAACTATGATAGTGGACATGCCGCCATCCAGGCGTTGTGCGTCGCCTAACACGAGTCTCCGAGAGGCGCTTGGTTTCCGGTCGGCCCTCGGGGTCCGCGCGTTGGACGAGTCGGACGTAGCTCACCACGGCGACGTCCCCAAGCTGCCAGATATGCGGCGCACAAACGGTGTTGGCATGGGGCCCCAGGTGGCCGCCCAGGTCGAAATAGAAGCGATGGAAGGCAAGTCCGGCAACGAGCTCGCCGCCGGTCTCCGGCTCGAAGCAGGTCAGACCCGGGTCGCACAGACTCTCGTACGTGGGCCAATCGCGAGTTCGGATGGCTTCCAGAAGCCGGGAGGTGAGGTCCAGCAATTCGTGTCGGGCGTCGTCCATGGGTGCGAGGCTACCCAGCGTCTAGAGGTCGACTTTGAACGGCTTGGACCGAAGCTCGCCAGTCCAGACTCCTTTCACCGGCGCGCGATCGGCCAATCGGTTCCGATAGATGGCAATGGCTTCATAACGGCCTTTGGCGAGTTGGCCGGCCTGGTGGCGGGCGGCGAGGTCCACCGGGGCCAATCGCAACCGGACGCCGGGCTCGAGGAGGACGCTGGTGGGGACGCCGGCCGCGCGTGGGGGAAAGAGGGGCCGGACCTCGATGGACTCGCCCTCGGGGCCTTTGAGCCGAAACGTGAGCGCCTCTTGGCCTTCAACGCTCTTGGGGTCCCAGAGTCGGATCCGTTTGCGCGAACGGTTCTCCAAAACCACTTCGACCGGGCATTTGGCCGTGAGCTCGTCGGGAAGGGGCTTGGCCCACGCGATGGCAAGCCCATCGCCCAGGGGGGTCAGCGCGGCGGCCATCGAAAGCAACACGAGGCACAGCATCGTCCGAATAGGGAAACGGGAGCTTCGCGGCCCCCGTTCCCGATCAAACCAAAGTCCTTCGCCGCGCTCGCAGCCGACGCACGGCCAAGCCGCCGGCGGCCAAACTGAGCGCCATCGTCATCGGCTCGGGGACCGATTGCACGGTCAATTGGCAATTGGGGTCGCCGACGACCACGCGCCAACCGGAATTGGCAAACGCGCCCAGGGCGATACTGTCATTGAACATGGTCGCCGTCGCCTGGGTGTTGCCCAAGATGCCGGGCAGAATTCCGCTGACGTTGCCGTTTTGGGCGGGGATGTTGAAGCCCCAGGTGAAGCCTCCCAAAAACGCGGCTTCTTTCGTTGTGGAGTTGATGCAGACCACGGCGGTGAAGGCCAGGAACGAGACCGGGCCAAACGGCCGCCAGCCCCCGGGCGAATCGTTGAAGAACGCGCCGGCGCCATTCTGGCGATTGGTGTCGGTCGCGCGGTCGGCAGCGGAATTGTAGGTGACGTCGTACCACGGGTCGCCATCCCATCCGCCCGGCGGCTGGGTCGGCTGCGGATCGATAAAGTCCCCGATCGGATAGCCGTTGACCGTGTCCAACCGGTTGCCGTTGCCGTCCAAAAGCAGTATCCGCTGAAGCCAGCGGACGTTCGCCGGGTCGCAGCATTGCGGATCGATGCCGCTGTAATCGGCCTGAATGTTGAGGCCGCCCTGCGCGTTGCTGACGTCGAATTGCGTGATGCGCAAAACCTGGCTGTAGGCTTGCGCGACAAAGGCCGCCAGAAGTCCGGCGACCGCCCAAATCCGGGTGTTCCTTCTCATCCCCTATGCCTCCCGATGGGCGGAGAAGCCCGCCCGTGCCGAAGCCAACGCTCCAGTCGAGCTTCATTATAGGACAAGTTTTTGCTTTTGAGTTAAAGATTTTGGCTTCCTCGCGCGCGCCGCTGATGAAGAACGCCGACCTTGGCAAGGGCTCGGAGGGGCACAATGAGACATGGAGGTCCTTGACGTTTCGACCGAAGGCGCGTTAACCCACGATCCGTTCGCCGTCCGACTGCGCATCGTGGGAGGTCTGCTCGCGGCGGCAATGGCGGCGGGGATCGCGATGTCTTGGCCGTTGTGGGCCGGGGATCGGGGATTTCCGCTGGTCCCATCGGTGTCGGGATTGCCGGCGATGCCGCAGGCGGTCTCGATCGGCTTGACCTGCGTCGTGTTGGTCTCCATGGGCTTGGCGGCCTTCTTGCCTCGCTCGTGGGCGGTGCGCGGGGTGGGGTTGGGCGCCGCCATCCTCCTGGTTCTTTTCGATCAGAACCGGCTCCAGCCTTGGGTTTACCAGTATCTGCTCATGGTCTTGGCCCTTGGTCTGGCGGGGCGCGCGGTCCGAGAACGCTCCGAGTCGGCATGGGCACTCTGCGCGTTGATCGTCGCTTCAATCTACTTTTGGAGCGGACTTCAAAAAGGCAATGCGGCATTCGGCCGCGACGTGCTTCCCTGGCTTCTGGAGCCTTTGCGCAACGTGCTGAAGGCTGACGTGGTCGACACGATCCAGGCCAATGCCTGGGCGGCTTCGGTGACCGAGTGTTTAATCGGGCTCGCCCTGATGCTGCCGCCGCTGCGAGGGCTCGGCATTTTGGGGGCTTGGGCGATGCACGCTTCAATCCTCCATGCGATCGGCCCATGGGGGCACGATTTCAATTCAGTGGTTTGGCCTTGGAATCTGGCGATGATGGCGATGGTGGGGGTGCTCTTTTTTCGCCAACGCGCCGGCATCTTTCGAGCCGTTGCGCGAACGGGTTTGGGCAAAGCGGTCGGGCTGGCGGTAGGCGTTCTTCCGGCGCTGAGCTTTGTGAACCTCTGGGACGATTACCTCTCGGCCTCGCTCTATTCGGGACGGATGCGCTACGCCCGCATCGTTCTTGCCGAGGACGACGCGTTACGGGTGGCCGAGCGCTTTGGCCTCAAGCCGGTCTATGGCTACACGCCGGAGACCCCGCCGCTTTACGAATCGGGGCCGGGACAGTTTGACCTGGACGTGACGATGTGGTCTTACGCCAAGCGCAACGTGCCGCCCTATCCGGAGATTCGGTATCTGAAGGGGGTCGCGAAAGCTCTGCGTGAAGCGGGGGTTGAGCCCGCGACGATCACCGTATGGGTTACGCCGCGGCCCCGGTTCTCGGGCATTCTTCAGGAGGAAATCGAACTTCCGATTTCGCCTTAGTCCACGCTGACCATTTCAAACTTCTGGCCCATGTCTTTGGAGGGCTCATTGTCGGTGGCTTCTTCCAATTGGTTGAAGACTTTGAGCAGTTCGGCGCGCTTTGCGGGAGAGTCGGGAAAGCCCACGCCAAGCGTCGCTGAGATCTCTCCGGTCTGGTTCTCGGCGATTCGATCGGCCTCGCAAATCTTGACTACGGTCGCCCCGGCGGCATACAGCCGATCCGTCCATTCTCGGCCTTCGGCGTTGCCCATTTCGAAGAGCACGTTGCCCGGCGTGCCGAGCCAGGACCGCGCCTCGCGCCCCTCGGCAAAGGCCTTTTCCATTTCCTGGGCGACTTGAACCGAGACCTCGGTTGGATCGGCAATTTCGTCGGTCTTTTTGGCGCATCCAAGGCCGGCGAGGGCGAAAGCGGCAAGGATGAAAACGCGGAGCATCGACCTCATTCTAGGGCTTTCCGACGATTTCGGCAAGGACCCGTTCCACGCCGGCGACCATGGACTCGGGACTGAAGTCCGCGGCCACCCGTTGCCGTGCGGACGTCTCGAAGCCCTGGCGGGCGCCGGTATCGGATCGAAGGGTCAAAGTGGTTTGGGCAAGAGCGTCGAGGTCGCCGAACGGCACGATCCGCCCGTCGATGCCTTCGCGCAAGAGCTCGCGCACGCCGGAAATATCGAAGGCCACCGAGGCGCGCCCGCCCGCCATCGCCTCAAGCAGCACGTTGGCCATCCCTTCCGAGCGGGAGGTCAGCCAGAAGAGGTCCACCGCTTGAAGCACGGCCGGCACGTCGCTTCGGAAACCGGCAAAAAGGACGTGGTCTCCAAGGTGCTGCGATTCCACCAAACTCTCAAACTCGGCCAGAGCCGAGCCCTCTCCGACGAGCAGCAACTTGGCTTCGGGCACCTCGGCGGCGACCTGAGCGAACGCTTCGATGGCGAGATCGAAGCCCTTTTGAGGCGTCAATCGACCGACGCCCGCAACGACGAAATCCCTATCCGAAAAGCCAAGCTCGGCCCTGATGCGGGGGCGGTGGGATGGGTCGAGTTCGGGAAGGGGAATGCCGTTGTGCACCACGCGGCAGATGGATGCATCGAACTTACGGTCCTGGGCCAGCACCTCCACGATGCGCTGCGAATTGACGATCACCCGGTCGAACAGTCGATGAAACGCGAGCCGGTTGCGCCAATTCCGGATGGGGCGATCGATCCCGAGCCGGGCTACGACCTTTGCCGGCGTGCCTCGCGCGGCGAGACCGCCGAGCAGGTATTCGCGCTGCTTGGTGGGGATGACGACGTCAATCGCCAACTCTTGGAGGTCCCGCCGTAGGGCCAAGATGGTCTTGAGATCGAGGTTTCCAGAGAAAGGGTAGGACCGAAAAGCGACCTCGGCCCCGCGTGCGCGTTCTTGAAAGATCGGCGAGCGCACCCCCAGGTGGACGACGTGCCCTCGGTGGGCGAGGCCCTCGGCGGCGGCGAGCGTCCATTTCTCGTTGCCGCCCCAGGCGCGGGCGCTGCAAAGAAAGAGAAGGTTGAGCGGCCGCGCCATGGACGGCTCATTCTTGCCGATTTCTCAGGCTCGACGCTTTCGTCGGAGCGCGGCGACAAGCGCCAATCCAACGCCGGCGAGGACCGAGGGCTCGGGAACCGCCGTGACCGAGAACGAACGAAAGCGGCTTTCGGAGGCTTGGCGCGTCGTATCGTCGCCGACGAAGAGAAAGTTGCCGACGTTGTAGGGCGCACGGGTTTGGTCGTAAAGCCGGAGGCCCCCCGAGAGTCGGTTCACCCCGTCGATCGCGAGCTGGTAGCCGTTGCCGGAAACCGAGAGGTGGAACGATCGCCTTGCGGTGAGATCAAGGTCCACGCCTTCGCCGGGGGTGAAATCGAGGTCGTCTTGATAGGCGAAGATGCGGCCGGAGCCCATGCCGAATTCAACCCCGCGGCGATCGTTGCTGAGCACGATCACGCTGAATCCGGCCCGGTTGTTGCCGAGCCCGGACGAGACCAGTTGGGACTGCCAGGCCGCGACATAGCCGACGGTTCGGTCGAGGGCGATCGGGCTGAGCCTTCCCCAGCCGGCGGAGAGGTCGGCATTCGCGGTGGTGTCGAGAGCGGTGTAAGGGCTGGCGGCAGAGGGTCCGGTGACGGTTGCGGCGGCGCCACTGGCGCTGTTCGCCCCGTAATGCCAGAGCCAGGCGGCGGAATCGGGACGGAAGAACCCGGCAGGAGCATCGTAGACGACAACCGCCGGTGCGGCTGCGACGGCAACGAGGGCGAAAAGACCGGCCCAAAGGAGTCGGGAGCGGAACATTGGGGTGATTGTAACACCGGAGTCCCGGGTTCCTGCGAAGCTCGTCAGGAACCCGGGAGGATTGCCGGGGTCAGCCGCCTACTCGGGCGACGTTGGGGTTCGGATCAATCCCACCAACGGCCGCGATCGCACTTGCCGGGCCAGCAGCTCCAGCAGATCTTGCCGCCCGCGGCGGCGGCGGGCGCCGCGACGGCCGGCGCGCCTTTTTCGGGGGCTTTGGCGTTGGCCTTGGCCATTTTATAGGAGGCCTGCTCCTTCATCAAAAGCTCTTCGAGCGTGCCTTTTTGGGTCTTGTTGAGTAGATTCCGGAAGCGGCGATCGGCGTTGTCGTGAAGGTTTTCCAAGAGCCGTTCGCGTTCTTTGGGCTTCATGAACTTGTCGGATTCGACCGATTTGAACTTGGCGGTGAATTCGCTGTAGAGCGATTTCACCTGCTTCATCTGGTCTTCGCTGAGCGCGAGCTTGCCGCAGATGACTTTCAGACGGGCCGACGAATCATGGACGCCGACTTCGACGGCCTTGGGCTCTTCCACCTTCTTTTTGAGCTCGCCTTGGATTCCGGGGCCGAGGCTCCACGCGGTGACAGAGACGAGGGCGACGACGAAAAGGAACAAAAATCGTTTGGACATTTCGGAAACCTCAACGTAAAAACGTTCGAACATGGGGGTTCGATACGCGTTTCGTAATCGATTTTGCCTGAACGCTAGACGGGCTTGGTTTCGCCGGGCGCCGCATCGAGGAAGATCGGGTAGCCGTCGGGATCGCGCAGCCGGGCGGAAGCGCCGCCTTGCGGACTGATTCGCAGGGGCTGGTCAAACGGGCAGCCCTGGGCTTCGAGGGCTTGGGCGATCGCGGCCACATCGCCGCCTCGAAAGTTGAGGCTGAACGGGCCGGTCTCCATAAATTCGGGTTGGAAGAGCCCCAAGCGGGCTTCACCGTGGACGACCACCGCCCAGCCTTCCGCGTCATCGCCCTCGACGCGGTGGAAGCCAAGGCGTTCGTAGAAGGCGCGCGACGTTCGGACGTCGGCGACGCGGAGGCAGACATCAAGCCATCCGAGGTTCACCAAGAGATGTTATCCCAGTTGCTGTGTATGGAGTGAAGCGCTCGACAACCGTGGCGAAGAGCGCACATTGGATATGAATTTCCCTCCATGGCCCCGATTGGAGACCCAGGGTAAGTAATCTGCGCATCGACATCATTTTCCTAAAAGTGAGGTATGTTTTTTTTTCGGTATTGTCAATCGCCGCCGACTCCCGTAGGATAGAGACTGAGGCTGAGATAATTGCACGTCCCTCCTAGATGGTGATTGCTTTCTTCAATGGGAATTCTAAAGAACATTGCATTTGCTTCAAATTGGTAAGCCTTGACAAGGGTCCTCTTTGGCTCTGGAATAGGACGCGCATTCGTCGAGTTACAAGTTTACGTGAAAGGCGCTCTGATGTTATTCATAGAGACTGATCGTTGGAGTGCAAGATGCATAAGAGCGTTGCAACTGTCGTTCTACTTTTAGCCGTGTATTTTCTGGGTTTTGTAGGTACGTCCGTTTTGGCCCAATCGCCACCGGGCAATCAGTGGGAGTGTTCCGGGTATCGCCCGGAAGACTGCACCAAGAACCCTCCGTGGAGCAACCCAACGCCACCTTATAACGTTACGTGTTGTTGCGCGGGAGGCTCTGATAGCGCCGCAGACGTGGTTTGCATCTGTGCAATCAGCGCCTACCAACATAATTTAGGTGATGGATCCGTTTGCTACAACGCTTCAT
>CAYONY010000010.1:0-32276 GCA_964405415.1 uncultured Fimbriimonadaceae bacterium
ATCCTTTTGCGGCCTGTAATGCTCGCTGAAGGTATCAAAGTAAGGTGGAAGGGAAAGCGCGAGCGCAAAAACCCCCAGGCATAGGATAAACAAAGGGGCGCGTGCAAGTCCTGGCTTCATGCGCGCTTACCCCTCGCCCTCCTGGTGTGGCACGTCCCGCACCCGCAATCGGGCTTCTCCTGTCCTTTCAGTAGACCTGCGCGCCGCAGAGTCATCCAGACGACGAGTAAGGCGGATATGCCGACGATCAATCCGACTCCGATTTCTTCCATGATTCTCAACCCGCTCCTTACTTGAATTGAATTTGCTTGATCAGGTCTGGGAGCTCAAGGTCGGTCACCACGAACTCCCAGAAGGCCGCTTCCGCCGTCAATGTTTCGTTATTTAGTTTCCGTATCTCCTGTGATCGCGGTATCGATGCTCGTCTTCCGAGCGATGATCGCGGTAGCGATGCTCCTCATCGCGGAGATGGCTTCGCGATGCGCCATAGTAGCGATCCTCCGATCGGTGATCGCGATAAGCGTGATCGTCACTCTGGCGATGGTCCCGATAGTTGCGGTCTTCCCGAATCCGGTGACTGTCGTAGTCATAACGATCGTAACCATAGCGGTCACCGCCGTAGCCGTAACTCTGGCCATAGCCATAGCGGTCGTTGCCGTAGCCGCTGTAGTGGTTTCGGGAGCGCCCGCCGAGATCGACATGGACCGGGCCTAGGCGCACACTGACGTGGCCAGACGAGTATCGCCCGCCATGGTGCCCCTGGGCGTAGGCTAGTGAGGGGGCCGTCATCGCGGTGCCGATTAAGAGCGTCGCAACGGCTGCTTTGAGGGTTGTGTTGCGTATCATGTTCTTCTCCGATTGGGAACGGCTAACGATGTCTGCCGTGCCCCGTGTGATGGTTGTGGATCCCGAAATGGGATCCGTGGGAATCGATGTGCCATCCGTGGTGCCAATCGTTGTGCCGAAAGCCGAAGCCCCAACTGCCGGATCGGTACCATGAGTTCCTTTGGTTCTTTGCAAAAGCGTCTTTCGAGCTTCGCCAACGCCTTGCCGCTTCTTGGTCGGTTGGCGAAGCGAGGAAGTCTTCGACGCTCCAGGTTAGGAGTTGCTTCGCCCCGTATTCGGGAACGAACCTTAGCTGCTCGCGGCGCGATTCCAGAATGGGGCCTTGGGTTGGGCGGAGCAACTTTGCGGCTTCCTTTTGCGCTTTTGCGAACGATTCGATGATCTTCGTGCGTGCGCTTTCGCGGTCGCTAGCCTTCGGTCCTTTTCGGGCGAGTTTTTGCTCCTCGTCCCATCGGACGCCGGAAACATACTCCCAGAGTTGCTCGAGCTTCGTGAGCTGATCGTCAGTGAGCATCAGCAAGTCTCGTGAGGATTGAGTCTGGCCCGTCGGGACTTGCCCGAGGCCGATTTGCAGTGCAGCGCTGGCCACAGTCACGGCGCTGAATACGAGCGTCGCAACAAGGCCGGTTACGGTTGTGTTGCGTTTCATATGTTTATCCTTACCGAGATCCTCCGGATTGCGAATGTAAGGGCGCATTCTCGGAGTGATCAGAACTCCCCTTACAAGTCCCCACCGCCATGGTGCCCATGGTCGTCCCCGGCTTTCTTCACCGGCATCTTGACCATGGGCTTGCCGGCTAGAGCGCCATTAGGGTAGAGAGGCGGAATCATTCCGACGTGCATGCGGAATTTGCCCGCAAGGGAGACGACCGTCTTGCCATTGCGCGCGTCGCCTGCCTCGTCGAGCTCTCCGGCCAGGCCGGCGATCGCCTTGATGTGCGCGTTGAGCTTGGCCATCTTCGCCTTCGACAACGCCTTTGAAGCCCCGGGCATCATCTTCACGTCGTCGCGCACCCTGAAGGCGGCCTCATGGACCTCGGCCCATTTCTTCGCCTTCACCACCTTGTCGAATTCGACCATGTCGTGCTTGACCATGGCCCAATGCTTGCCCGCCTCTTTGAAGCTGGATGGTTTCTGCGCGAATGCGCCCGAAAGGAAAAGCGATGCCGCCACCATGGTGAGGGCGAGCCGAGTTGTCAGAGTTGATCTATTCATTTGTTCCTCCTATTTGAGAAAGGCATTACCTCACCTCCAAGGTGAAGCCGAGTGTTTTGATCTCGCCGCCGCGCTGAAACTGAGCGTAAGCACGGTAGAGTCCTGGCCGCGGGAACCTTGCCGTGAATTGGACCTCGCCTTTCTTCACGAGCGCGTGGTTCTCCTCGTCCTCCTTCGGATGGCTGTGCACCATTGTCTGGCCGTCCTCGTGGATGATCATCAGGTGGCCCGCGGCGCCCAACCAGGGCTCGGTGTCGCCCGCGGGTTGTCCCGTCTTCTCGTCGGTTAGCCGCACTCGCACGACCGTCATCTTGCCAAGCGGAATCGGGGATTCGGTCGGCTCGAAGCGTCCGGTCAGGCCGGCGTGGGTGAAGGGACCGAGGTTCACCGCGAGTTTGCCGGCCTTGGGAGGGTCTCCCATGACCGTGACCTTGTTGCTCAGGATGCGCGAGCCCTTGCCGGTCGGGGCGACGTCGCCGAAGATAAGCCATTCGCCTCCCGCCGGGAAAGTCGCGCGGTAAGTCCATGTACCGTCCGGGGCCATGTCCGGGTGCTCGTGCATGAAGACGCTCAGGTCCTTACTTGCGATCAGCAGGTGAAACAGCTTCTCGTGGGCAACGTCGAAGCGCGTTGCTGACTTGCCGGTCTTAGCTTCGACGATCCGCATTTTCAGATCGACTGGATGCCCTGCCATGACGTGAGCAGGCCACTCGACGATCTCAAGAGTGTAAGGTGGCTTACGAGCGGCATTGGCTGGTCGTTCGTCCCTGACATCCACCTTGAAGCTCGCCTTTATCGGGTCCGCGCCTTTGGGGGTAAGCGTCAGGTCGATCTGGTACTCGCCACCATGCGGGAAGTACAGCTCGAGCCCCTGGACTCCGGCTCGGCCCTCTTTGTGGACGTGCGGTTTCTGCTCAGGCATGCCCGGCATGCTCGGCATTGTGACCACGGCCTTGGTCTCGTAGTCGACGCCCTTCATGCCGCCAAACTGCGCGTCCCTCTGGGTTGAGTCGAACACGCCGAACTCGATGTCGATCTCCTCGCCCGCGTAAACGCCATCTTCGGGGGGCCAGAGCTCGATCTGGTACTTGCCGACTTTCACCGGCGCGATCTCCTTCGGCTCGTCCTTGGGCTGACCGCCTGTCGCCAAATCGACCGAGGCGTACTTCGCCGGGTCCTTGTCGAACATGGGCTTGCAGCCCTCGCAACAGAAGTAATAGCGCTTGCCCTTGTAATCCGAATATCCGGCTGCCTTCGCCTCCGAAGGGATGGCCGACTTCATGACGGGACAGGTGAGTTGGCCTTGGGCGTTCTTGTGCGCTGGCGGCTGCCCACCCTGCACCCAGGCGCCCTGAAGCACGACGATGGCCAGACCAAAGCTGGCGAGGATCGATGCGATTAGTCTTGTTCGTTTCATGGTGTTTCTCTAGAAGCTCGTCGAATAGCCCGCAATCAGACGCAGGGACACCCGGTCGCGGCCGGAGACGTCCGTCTGCAGGCCGAGATCGAGCACGGAACGGGGAGAGACCTGCCGACGCACGCCGATTCCGAGCGCAGTCATGGCCGGATCGCCGCGGCGCGCCCCTTGACGGAGGCTCAGTTCAGCCAGGGCGGTCGTGTCGAAGTGGGTCGGATAGCCGATGGGGACCGTGTAGCCCAGAACCGCCCCAAGGCGAGTCTTATTGAAGCCAGAGTCCGCATCCGGCACAAAGTCGATGTCGGCGTTTAGATGGAGCCGGTCGTACTGCCGGGCCGCCTTCGAGAGGATGCCTCGCAGTCGGAAGGCCGCCTTCTCGCCGCTCTCCGTTGGCAGTTCAGCCTCGAATTTCACCGCCACAGCGGGCGTATTGCGGATCTCGCGCCGGAAGCTGTGCAGGACGCCGACGTCCACCGCCTGGAGCCGGACGCCCCTGCCGGACGAGCCGGGCCGATCGCCGAAGGTCAGCCCCGTCGCAAGCTCGAACTGCGTGTCCAGCGCGCCGCCCCAGATAAACTCCACCGGAGTGGCGAACCCAAGGCGGCTCCTTCTCATGAAGTTCACACTCAACCCGAACTCCAGCGCAAGCGCGCCGAAAGAAATGGGCTCCGCGTCGTCGAAACTCAGCGGCCGGCCCGCGTCGATGTTGTCGTGGTCCGTCTGACCCAAAGCTATGCCGCTCAAGCAAAGCAGGGCAAAGGCGAGAGCGAATGTTCTCATTCCTTGCCCCCACTGTGGAGGGGATTCTTGCCCGTTGCAGGAGCGGCCGCACTTTTGATCGAGCTGATCGGTGGCGGGGAACCCTGCTTGTAGGGGTTATCGACGGGGCCCTGCTTCCTCTGGTATGTGTCGGGCTTCTCGCCCGAGCGCTTGCTCCACTCCTCGAGGGTGAGGGGCTTGGCGTCCTTGAGGGTCTCGTCGTCGGGGTCCTGCGCCTTGATGTATGCATCGAAAGCGGCGCGGCTGGTGAAGGCCCTCGACCAATCCGAGCAGCCCGCGTGGCCGCCCTCGACCTCGATAAAGGTAACGCCGGCGATGTTGGAGGTCCAATTTCCCTCGTCGTCCGAGATAAGGATCAGGGGCCGGGCGGGGTCCTCGGTGTTTCCCCTGATGATGGCCTGGCCGTCGTATTGGCCGGCCATGTCCCGGGCGCAAAGCATGCACCTCACGTCCATCGTCCAGCCCTGGGCGCTGACGGTGGCGCCCACTCCCGACTTGGGGTCGAAGTTGATGGGCATGGAGCAGTGGCCGCAATCGGTCATGTTCATCCAGCCCATGCTGGGCATGTACATGAGCTTGGGGGCGGACATCTTCATCATGCCCATGCCGGGCTGGCCCTCCATGAATCGGTGGTCGTGGAGGAAGTCGCCGGGCTTGAAGTCGCCGGGCTTCTCGCCCTTGTGGGGATCGTCGACGACCATCCACATCGCGCGCTTGATCTGCTCCTCCTTCTGCTTGTCGCTCATCCAGTCGGAGGCGAGGATGTCGTTGACCATATCGTGGAGCATGTGGAGGTTGTCGAAGGCGTTGGTCAGGTCGGGGAATCGTCTTGCGAAGGCGGGCGAGGTCTCGGCGAACATGGGCATGAAGTCGCGGTCGGTCTTGTAGAGCTCGACCTCGTGATAGCGCTTGCCGACGGCGGCATACTGCATGCGCATATCGTCAATCGAGCGGCTCTTCCAGAGCATGTCGTAGACGGCTCCCTGGAGCCAGTGGTAGCCCCAGAAGAGGCCGTTGACCTTGGGATACTTCTTCCTGAACGCGCCGCTGTAGGCCTGGCTGTCCAGGTAGTCCATGTTGAGCGGGAGGCTCGTGACCGTGTACGGGACCTTCTCTTTGTAGAACCTCCAGAGAGCCTCGATCTCCTTGTCCTTCTCCTCCTGGGTCAGGTCGGTGCTCGCAAGGACGTCGATGGTCTGAGCGTGCAGGACGTGCGTCCAGTCAAAGAGCTTCTCGAGGTAGCCGTAATAGCGGGCGAAGACCGGGGAGATGAACCGCTCGCCGGGCATGAGCTTGGGCGGGTGGTTCAGGACGTGGTTGATGCGGTTGAAGGTTGCGGTTTCGAGGGTCGCTTCCTTGCCGGTCGAAAGGTCCTCGTAGGCCATGGAGTGGCCCACGGCGACGGCATTGAGGTCCCAGGCGAGTGCCGGGACGTTGGAGTAAACGTCGAAGTTGTAGCGTCCGCGCTTGTAGAAGTACTCGGCGTAGCGCGGGTCGTCCATCCATCTCGGAAGGTCCTTGAGGGCAGGCACCAATGCGGCCGGGCCTTTTGGGGCTTCGATCTTGGCGGGCATCTCCCGCAGATCTTGTTCCTCTTGGGCGGCGGCCACGACGGCGAGCACTACGCCGATCGAGACGGCTGTTGCGGATATCCATTTCGTATTTGAATTCATATCGCGTCCCCTTAGAAGCAGGGCCTTGGCGGGCCCTGCCTATCGGTCGATCCCTACTTAGAGGCCTCGACCATGTCCTTGAGAGAGAGATGCTTGGCCTCTTTGAGGCCCTTCTTGGTCATCCACGCCATGGCCGCGTCGTTATCGATGGCGGCGCGGTAGAGCTCCTGGCACTTGTCGTGGTTGCCCTTGTTGTAGACGAAGACGGCGGTCGCCGGGCTGGCCGTCCAGGCATCGCCCTTCTTGGTGATCGTGACCTTCTTGCCCTTGATCGTCGAGGGCGCGAGGATCGTCAGATCGCGGCTCTTATACTTCGTCTTTGCGTCCGCAACGGCGCACATGACACAGCGATACTCGATCTTCTTGTTGCCATAGGCGAGAACGACCTCGTTATCCTGCTCCTTCGTGTCCTGCACGACTTTGAGCTTGCAGTAAGGGCAGTCCGTCTCGTGGGCCATGGCCGGGGTCGCGATCGCTCCGATGATTCCGGTGGACAATACGGCAGCTAAACCGATGCCGCCGATGATGGTTTTGATTTTCTTGATGATGTTCATTGCTTACCTTGGTTTCTTGGGTCGAGGGGGCTGTTGCCCGACATTGAAGGGCCAAGGGAGCAGAGCTTGGGCCGGCAAGATACGATGATCTGCCGCCAGAGCGTTGCGGGGGTGAAGGCAAAAGACGCGAACGCGCTCCCTGGGCTGGTGGAGCAGCGCCGAAGCCTAGGCT
Source organism: uncultured Fimbriimonadaceae bacterium (assembly GCA_964405415.1). GTDB lineage: Bacteria > Armatimonadota > Fimbriimonadia > Fimbriimonadales > Fimbriimonadaceae > CAYONY01. The sequence continues at coordinate 6,658 of CAYONY010000010.1, forward strand.
GGATCGCCTGGCACGGCTGGCTGCCTACGCCGAAGGAGGCGCACGGCCACGATCTGGCTTACTGCCCACACTGGGCGGCGAACTGTCCGTGTGGAAGCAGATCCTGGCCGAATTTTCAATTGCGACCGGTGGCGCCAGCTCTAAAGTGGCGGGAACAATTGCCGCCGGCAAGGGCGGAATTGGTGCGAGCAGAGCCAAATTGTTCGGAGCGGCATCCGAGGGTGTGGAAATCTTGCAACAGCAATTTCCCTTGGATTCCTGGCCATTCTTGTCGTGATGATCGCCTTTTTCGCTACTTTCTTCCGGGCAACAAGACTCGTCGCTCAGGTCTTTCTGAATACCTCTATGCTGAGGACACGCCTCACCGCAGAGTCCGCTGCCGCAAAGCATGGAACTTAGAGTGCAGCCGGATGCACCTAGCCCAAGCACAATTGCCAGGCCCAGTTGAATCGCGATTGAAGCTCGGAGTACGTGTCTCAAGTCTTGTTTCCTATGATAACTCCATTCCGCCGAAAGAGTTCCCGCGCGGATTGAATCTCATCAGGATTCGAGAATATTCCGCATGTTACTCCGATTCGTTGCCTTAATAGACCGGCGTACTTCCTTCAGCTTCAGAGACTGGCCAGCTGCACTCTCGGACCAAGAATGTCTTGTTGAGCCAACGAATGAAATCGTCGACGTAGGTGTGCATGATGTGAATGTCGAAAAGGCTGAGAAATCGTGCCCATGATGAGGCCACCCACGACGGCCACAGCCAAGGGCTGATAGGCGTCGAGGCCGGTCTTGGGCGCAATCGTCACAGGAAGCATGACGATGAGAGTGATTCCGACGGCCATTAGAATCGGCGTGAGCCGGTCCAGGCAAGCCCGCGTAATCGTCGTCTTTGCGACTGAAGCCTCAGTCTTTATATTTCAAGATCAAGTCGATCAGCAGCACAGCGGTCGTGATGTCCATGCCACAGAGCACGATCATTCCAAAGATGCTGACGGTGGAGAAAGAGGCGTGTGAGCCAAGAAGAGGGCGAGGAAGACGCCACCGACCACATGCTTCAGTCCGTCAATATGGACCGCCGTCGGGGACGCGGCTCTGTTCGAAAATCGCACCGATTTCAACGGGATTTGGTGGCCGCTCGAGGTCCTTAGGTAGAGACCTCCGAAGTCGTTGATGGTCTGGCGATTGCGCTTGTCGTCACGAACCAGCCTCTTGGAGAGGCTCCCCGGGCTTGGGCAAGCTTCTGCGCCATGAAACGGGCCAAACGGTAGATTATTTGGATAGTTCAGGCAATTTGAACCCCCTAAAGCTCTGTGAATGGACCACGTTCCCTGCGAAATACACACCATCCAAGTTTGAATGACGCCGTAGGCGGTTTTTAAGCCGCCCGCGGACAGGTGCCTAGTGGGCGGGGCGCGACGACGGTGGATCAGTCGGGCTCTGCCGCCCGTCAGACAGTGTGTCATGGATTGGACTCCGAGCTGGGATTCCCATCATCCGATTGTGCTACGGGCCAACGATACTCCTTGTGCAAGAACGTGCGGTGGATCCAGGCAAGCAGATCGTCCACATACGTGTGCATGATCGGAATGTCGAAGAGAGCAAGGATCGTCCCAACGAGCAGACCACCAACAACAGCCATTGCCAAGGGCTGGTAGGCGTCGAGGCCTGTCTTCGGTGCGAACGCCACCGGAAGCATAACTAGGAGGGCGATGCCCGCGGTCATAAGGATTGGTCTCAGGCGGTCTGGGCACGCTCTGGCGATGGCCTCGTCTCGGGGAATTCCTTGGTCGCGGTACTTCATGATGAGGTCGATCATCAACACCGCCGTAGTGATGTCCATACCGGTCAGCACGATAATGCCTAGAATCGAGACCGTCGAGAACGACTGCCCCGCGAACCACAACGCAACGAAAACGCCCGAAAGCTCTAGGGGCAATGAGGCGATCATCTGTAGCGGTTGCATGAAGCCCCGGAACTGGATCACGAGGACCAGGTACATGAAAACCAAGGCCATCCCGAGGCCACCGAGTAGCCGACGGAACGAGTCCATCATCTGCGTCATGTCGCCACGCATCTCCATTCCGTAGCCTGGCGGGAAGTTCACTGCCTTTATTCCCAACTCGGGGTTGCCACCGTAAGCGTTAGCGACCAGGTTCATCACCACGTCCATGCTCGGCAGGCTTCCGATGCGGTAGTAACCGGTGACGCCGACCACTCGCTTTAGCCCGTCATGCTCGATTGCCGTTGGCGAGACGGTTCTATGAACGTCGGCCACTGAACTGAGCGGGATCTGCTCGCCACTCGGCGTGCTGACGTAGAGGCTCTGGAGGTCTCTTGAAGTCTGCCTGTCTTCGCCCTCGTACCGAACCAGGATCGTATTCTGCCGCGTATTGGCGATGCGGTAGAACTCGTTAGTGAGGCCCCCCCGGAGCGAGTAATACGACTGTTGCGAGATACTCTCCGGAGATAGACCCACCTCTTGCGCTCGCTGCGGATCGACCTTTACCTGAAGTTCCGGAACGCCGAGACTCGAAGTTCTCGATGATTGGAACATCTCCGGCATCTTCAGGGCGACGGCTTCAACATCTCGTCCGAGCCGGTCTAGCACCTTTAGATCAGGTCCGTAAATGTTGACGTGGATCGGGGCGGCCGATGTTGCCATGACGTCTGACCCCATCTCTTTGATCTGGATGCGCCTAAGACCTGGAATCGTCGCTTTCGCCTCGGCGTAGATCGCATCCATCACCTTGAAGATGGTCTTATCCCGCTTGTCCTTATCGCTAAAAGTCAGCATCATCGCCGCGGCGTTCACCTGGGGCATCTGGTAGCCCGTGAAGAACGGCGACCACGTTTCGAACATGCTCTCCGCACCGACCTCGATGCTTGCTTTCTCCAATTCTGGGTGCTTGAGCATGATCTGCTCGAGTTGCTTCACAGCCTTTTCCGTACCCTCGTAGGACGTTCCTGGTGCCATCTCCATGAATCCGACCGCTTGGCCCGTGTCGGCCAGAGGCATCATTTCGGAGCCGATGAAGTAGTAGAAAGTCGAGCCAATGAGCACGATCGCCAGAACGCGCACGAAGTTGATGAATCGGTGCTTCAGCAACCAACGAATCGAGCGCCCGTAGGCCGCTTCCAAGCGATCGAGCCCTCGCTGGAACGGGTCTAGCACCAAGTAGAGGTACTTCAAGACCGGATGACGCCGGTCTTCGTCTCTCGCCACCTCATGTCGCAACAGCTTCGCGCAGAGCAAGGCAGTGAGCGTGAACGATACCAGCATCGAAGCCAGCAGGCCGAAAATTAGCGGCCAAACCAGCTCTACGAACATGAGTTCGACGATGCCTCCTGAGAAGAGCAGGGGCGTGAGCGCCAGCACAATCATCAGCGTAGAGGCGATAACTGCAACCCGCACCTCGGCAATGCCGTCTATCGTTGCCTGTTTTGGGCTTTTGCCCATCCGAAGGTGGCGTTCCACCGCGTGGATGTCGATGATCGAGTCGTCTACCAATCGACCGATGCTCAGAAGCAAGCCGATCAAGGTGCCGCTGTTGAACGTCATACCGAACGGCACCATCATCAGGACCGCGAGCGCGAGAGACGTTGGAAGCGTGACCATCGCGATGAGCGTGCCCCGCCACTCTCCAAGAAAGAACATGACAGCGATGGCAGTGAGAATGATCGCGAGCAAAAGCTCGTGCCAGACGTTGCCGACTAGAATCTCGACGAACGAAGCGTTGTCGTAGGCGACGTCGAACTTCAAGCCCGGGTTCTCGCTCTCGATCTGCCGAATGCGCTCCATCACCGCCGGAACGACGAGCGCGGAGCTTGCACCAGGGTTCTGGATCACCGATACAGAGATGGCTGGGGTCACTGATCCTTGGCTGCCACTCTCATGCTTCAGGAAGCGATAGCCGCTTCGGCGTTCCCAGTGAGTGTCAACCACACGAGCAACATCGCGAACATAGACAACCTTAGGAGATCCTTGCGCCTTTGGAGCAGCCGGCGGGGGGTTCGCCAATGGGGATTCGCCCGAACCGCCGCCTCCACCGCCCATTCCCATCGCACCTCCCCCACCGCCAATGGCAGACGGTACTGGACCTGACGCCAAACTCGATCCAAAGCCGGTGATAGGGTAGTTCAGGATGTCTTTGGGCCCGGTCGCTAAAGAATTGACTCTGACGATCAACTCGTCGTCGCCGCTCGTGAGCGTTCCTGACGCTCTCGAGACGTTGAACCTGTCGATGGCATCGCGGACCTGCAGGATAGAGAGGCCGTAACCTGCCAACTTCTCGCGATCAACGATGACCTGTAGCTGACGGCGATAGCCGCCGAACGGCACGACGGAGTAGACGTTCTCAACGCCCCTCAGACGGTTGATCACCTGGTTGTTCGCGAACTCCCTCACCTTTACCGGCGTCCAGCCATTGGCGGGATCGCCGGTCACCGCCAAGGTGAGGATCGGGATGTTCAGTGGGTCGATCGGCACGATGAACGAAGGCTTGAGATTCGCTCCGGTCACCGGCAGGTTCGACTGGGTGACGTTCATGAGCGTCTGAACGTCGGTTAGCGCCCGCTGCATATTAGAGCCATACGGGTACTCGAGCGTTACGATCGAGAACCCTTCCTGAGAGGTAGATCGGATATACCGCACTCCCTTCAGGTTCACGAGTTGCTCCTCGATCGGTTTGGAGATGTACATCTCCATCTCCGTCGCGGAGAGACCGGGCATCATCGTCACGACGCCGATCATCGGCGATTCGACGTACGGCGCAAACCGCCTTGGCATCTTCCCGATCGTCATAAATGCGAGGAGCAGCGCGGCAACGTAGAAGGCTATGATAGCGTACGGGTGCTCGATGCTCCACCGATGGATCATGTGGAGCGGGTTTTGCCGTTTCGTTTCGTACCGGAGTCGGCCGTGGCCATCCGAGTTCGACGGACCGTCTTGGTTCATTTTGCCACCACCTTTCCGTCGAGCATGCCCATGCCACAGGTAAACCGGAACTCTCCTGGCTTCTTAGGGGTCAGTCTCACGACCACTGGCTTGTTGAGAGGCAACTCCTTTTCGATACCGTAGTCCGGGAAGACAACCTCGGTGCCGCAAGTCTGGTTCGACCTCCGCACAAAAGTGATATCAAGCGGCTCACCGACATTGGCGGAGATGCTGGCTGGCTGATAGCCCCGATCCGTGATCTCTACCACTGGACCAGAAGTTTCCACCGTGAGGGCAGCCTTGGGCGTTGTCACAGTGTCTCCCTCGTGAAGGTTTTCATTTCCTTCCACGACCACAAGCTGGCCCTCTTCGAGGCCGCTGATCACTACGGAAGCCTTGCCATTGTCGTCGCCAAGCGTTACTTCTGTCCTCCGGACCGTGTAGTCGTCACCGGACGGCTCGGCGACCCAGACAAAGCTCACGTCATTGTTCTCGTGCAACGGCTCGTGAACGATTGCCTGTGACGGAATGCTCAACACATTACGGTTCTCGCCGACAGTAATGTCCATGGTGAGGTACTCGCCAGGCAGGAACTTGCCGTTGGCGTTCGGGACGAGAGCCTCGACGACCCCCGTACGAGCCGAGGGATCGATGTTCGGAGAGACCGAGGTCACCTTGGCCACTAAGCTGGGACCCTTCTGACCGCGCTTGCTTACACTGACGGTCGCTCCGACCTGCACACGGGCGAGGTCGGTCTCCGGAACATTAGCTTGCAGGCGGATCGGGTTGGTCTGCGCCACGCGGAGGATCGCCTGACCAGGTGATACCACGGTGCCGGGGCTAATGAGCCTTTCGGTGACGATACCGTCGACAGTTGAGCGGATCTCGGAGTAGCCACGCGCGGTCATCATGCTGCCCAATCCCGCTACCGCTTGTCGGACTCCCGACTGCTCCTGCCCAATCCGCTTACGGGCTACCTCGGCCGCTGCCTGCTTCGCACGGATCTCCGCTTCAGCCGCGAAGACCTCGGCATTGGCTTGACGGATCCGCTTTTGAGCGGCGGACACCATCGCATCGGCTTTGCGGACGCCAGCTTGCGCAGTGGCCACTTTGGCTTGAGCCTCACGGACCATCGACTGCGTTTGCCGAACCTTCGCCTCGGCTTCGCTGAGCATGGATTGAGCCCGCTGGTACTCGTCCTTGGAAACCGCGCCCCGTTTGAAAAGCTCAGCCATCCGTTCGAAGTCTGCTCGCTGGTACTCAGCAGACGCCTGCATCGCACTGACCTCAGCCTGTGCGGTTGTTACGCCAGTTCGCATCGCCTCGACCTCTGAGGCGGCGGCTTCTCGCTCCTGCTTTGCCGCCTCGAGCATCGCCTGGGCCTCTTCGCGCATCCCTAGCTTAGCGGCGTAGTCTGCTCGGGAAGTGTTGGTCTCCTCGAGCATCTGCCGGTACTCGGTCGCCGCCACGTCGACTCCTTGCTGCTTCTCCGTCACCATCGCCTGTCGCTCGGCCACCTGTGGATCGATCTGCGACGTGTCCAACCTGGCGAGCATTTGGCCTTTGCTGACCTTGCTCCCTACGTAAAAGGGCATCCAGGTGATGGCGCCTGACACCCGGGGGTTGATGTCGACCGCGACGGAGCCTGCCGCCTGGCCCGTGTACCGGACCGTGGACGAGAGGGAACCCCTTGCGACTGTCGCGAGGCGAACCGGTACTACTCCTGGAGGTGCCGGTGTGTTCATCTCCATAGCCTGCGACTCAATTGGCGTCATCGCTCCTTTTCGGCGCCAGTTGTTGACCGCATACACCGAGAAAGCCAGGATCGCGGCAAGAAGAAGCACGCCGCCGACCGCCGTCCGGTTCAACAAGGATCGCCCGTTGAATCTCTGGCCTGTCTTCTTCATCTGGACGATGACGAAAACCGCTAAAGCGGCAAGAGCGAGCCACGGCAGGATTGTCAGGACCGAGAACCCGCCTCCGTCGGCGCCAGTGTTTTGACCGGTCCTCATCTGGATGACCGCGCTGCCACTGCCGTGGTGACCGGTTACAGAGACTGTTACCTCGTAGAGCCCGGCCATCGAGAAGATCGCCGGGGAACTGTAGGTTCCAGGTTGGCCTGCGAGCGGTGCCGCGTTCATCTCACGCTCACCCATGTTCATTCCCGGCATGCGGGCAAAGGTCGTGACCTTTGCGCCTTCCACGGGCTTGCCAGAAGCGTCCGTCACACCTACGATGAACTTCGCATTGCCGACGGGAATAACTGGAGGATCAGTCCGAACGCTGACCGTGTAGGGACCGGCCTTTGCTTCGGAAGCAATGCCGAAGACCGGCATCAGCGCCGTCAATGCCGACACAACGATCAGCAAGAAGATGGCGATTCTTCGATTTCGTGATAAGACGTTCATTCTATTGCCCCACCCTGAACTTGTACGTGAAGGTGTTCTTGTGGATCGGATCGGCCTTCATCACGACCACAACCTTCGCTTCGTATTCACCAGCCATTGGCAGCTTTGTGAAGCCCTCATACGTGTTGCCGGAAGTAAACTTCAGCTCCAGTTTCGGCCCGCCGTGTCCGATTGCTGGCATTTTCGTCTCGACCTTGACGGTGGCACCGTCGAACGACTCACCGTGATGAAGCACCTTAGCGACAAACTTCGTGTCGCCTACCTTAGGCTGTGCAGGAACTGTAGTTAGGACCACTGCGAAGTGCTCGCCTCCCAGAGGTGAGCCTAAGGCATCGGCCGCGCCGCTTCCTTCGTGCGGCATGTTGTGCGGCGGCGTTGCATCAGGCTTCGCTGCGGCAGCACCGTCCGAAGGCGGATGGTTATGTCCCTCGTGTGGATCTTTGAGGACGGAGTCGGAAGAACAACCCGCAACCACCAGAGCGCCGACGAGAGTGAGAAGACTGATTTTGATCATTGTTTAGATTCCTCCCGCCGCTCGCTGCAGGCGCGGTATGGCGATTTGGTGTTCGAAGGTGGCTTGTGCCCGATTTGCCTGGGCACGGTCTATGGCGGCGAGCGCATCGATGCTTGCCTGGTCCACAAATCCGAGAAAGAACCCTGCCACCATTACAGTGGCTGAGGTTCGAAGTGAGTGAAGCTGAAGACTCAACATGCTATTCCTTGACCCCCAGGCCATAGACCACTTGGTCTTTGTAGCCTGCCTCCTTGATCGAAACGACGACATGCCACGTTCCGGCCATGACGAATTCGGCAGCTCCTTCGTATTTGCCCCCTCCCACCGACTTGAGATTGACAGCATCCGTATCCCCATCCATATCCTTCATATGCGACTGGATCTGCAGATGAGCTTTATCTGTCGCTTGGCCATGGAGCTCGACTTCGGCCGAAAACTTGATCGAGCCCACTTTGGGGTCTGCAGCGTCAGCCGCAAGCCGAACCTTGAAATGGTCGCGTTGACTAAGGGTGCCCAGTTTGTGAACTTTCTCTGTTGGAGCGGTCGGTTGGCCCGATTCATCATGGGTGAACAACCGAGGAAAAGGGCAGATACGAAGAGCATCAAGACGACGCAGACAATGAAGCTTTTCACTTTGGGGTTCCTCCCGGACTTTGGAGTGAGTGGCCAACCGCGCGGAGAAGCCGCGCCTTGGCGACGAAATGATCAAAAGTTGCTTTGGCAAGGTTAGAACGTGCCCGGGTTAGGGTCGCCAAAGCATCGAGTTGCTCAACTAAGATCGCTTTCCCTGCTTCAACCCGAAGCTTCATGACTTCGTAAGAGGCCTGCGCCGACGCGAGTGCGGCCGTCGCAGTGGCATAGTTCTTTGCGACCGTTTCCACGTCGAGCCAAGCTTGCCGAACTTCCTTTTCAGTCTTGAGCTCCCATGCGGAAGCATCCGCACGGGCTTTCTCATACATGGCGCGTGAAGCGGAGACCTCAGAGCGTCTCATCCCTCCATCGAAGAGGGGAAAGGACGCAACCAGTCCGGCTGTGTAGCCCGACCGATTACCCATCTCATCACGTGGGTTGAACGCATCGCCCATGGCAAAGCCATAGACCTGAGGCCGAATAGCGCCGAGCTTGGCGTCGACATCGGCCTTGGCGGCTGCTGACTTTTGACGGGCTGCGAGCAGCTCTCCGCGACGCTCTTTGGCTTGACCCAGATAGCCATCGAGTGATCCGGCGACGACCTGAAAGGATGGCTTCTCGCCCAATTCAGGGAGGCTGGAAAGGGGAGCGCCCATCGCTTCGAGCAAATCGAGGAGCATCTTTCGGCGGTCGTTTTCCGCCATCGTAAGGTCCTGCTGAGCCTCGGCGAGTTCGGCCTCTGATCTCTGAACGTTCGCTTCGATTCCCTTACCCGCCTCAACTTGTGCTCTCGCGACTGCCACCATGCCTGTGGCAGCTTCCACTCGGGCTCTTGCCGCGTCCGCAAGAGCCTCGCCGTACAGGGCCTGAGCGTAGGCAGTACGGATCATAAGCGCGACCTCTGCCGCCATGCCAGTAGCCTCTTGGTAGACAGCCCGCTCGCGAGCGATCGCGGCCGCTACAAGAGAGGATAAGGTGCCTCCCGTATACAGGGGCATCATGAGCGTCAGGTTGAGATCGGTGAATCCGTCCTTGGGCGCCAAAAGCAAAGCTTGGGGCTCGAACCCCATCGTGCTTTGGAGGATGTTCGACATGCTCCCTTGCGTGGCGAAGCCATTAAGCCCGACTTGAGGAAAGAGCCTTGAGCGAGAGACTCGGGTCTCGGCCTTCGCCGCTTGGATCTCGGCCTCGGCTCCTCGCAAAACCGGGCTATTCTTGAGCCCAAATTGCACCGCTTCTTCGATCGTGAGAGATTGAGGGACCGGAGTCTGCGAGACGGCAAGTGCCGAGAGCGCCAACCCGAACAGACAATGTGCTGCTTTCAACCGCGCACCTCCTTTGAGACCAGTCTTTTCTGAGAAGCTGTGAGTGTGCCAAGAGCCTGTTGCCAATACCGCTCCCGAGTCTCGTTGTATCGTCGCGAAAGCTCCGAGTAATCCGACAGCTCCGAATTCAGAATCGCCACAGATGTCTTGGCGGTGGGATTGATCGCCTTGGAGGCCCCTTCCAGTCGAGACTGCAAGGAATCGCGGTCAGACATCCATTCCGCCTGAAGCCGCTCGATCTCCCTCTTCTGCGCTGGCCCCAAATTCAGTGCAGATAGGTCAAGCACCAGCCTAGGCTCCGGTTTGAAAAGTCTTGGTGGCGCTTTTGCAGTGGTTGAGGGACGAGGGACTTCGCGCAGGCGGCCGTTTGCGTCTGCTTCGACATATTTGCGGTCGACCTGCTTAGTCGAATTCCAGGAATAGGTTCCAACAAAGACGACTCCCGCCAGCATCAGGGCTGTGCCGAGCCGAAAGCGGAAGGGCCGCTTAGGTGATTTTTCGTTCAAATGACAAACTCCAAGTGCTCAAGTAGCGATGTCAGTGAGCGCTTGGAAGTCAAAACCGGGCGCTCCGACGACGAATGAGCGGCAAGTAGCCGCTACGCCGACGGAGGGGCGCGGCCGCGAGTATCAAAGGCGGCCACAAGGGGTGGGGAGGAATCCGAGTAGTAAAACGCTGGCTCAGTACGAACGGCCGCCTGTCCGATGAAGAGAACTGTCTCTACCGGCAATGCAAATAATGCGATTCCGGTCGGGACGAGGCTGACGCTGGTCGGGATCGTTACATTCGCCGTGTCAAGCTTGCAACAGCAGCCCTTCTCGGACTTCTTCGAAGGCTCTGGGCTGGTCTTTGCTTTAGCGTGCTTTTCGGCGCAACAGGCGTCCACCAGAGGAAGCTTTGCAGTTGCCGCTTTAGCGGGAATCGACGCTCCGCAGGCGCTTTGGCAAAAGGCCGCCGAAACCATCCGCCCGGACATTCCCCAGAAAACGAGGAGCGCCAGTAAGAGTCCCTGAACACGGTTCATTGCAAATCGATGCACCAACACCATCTTAACACGGCACGGCCTTCATGAATTTCCCTTTCCTTGAAATCTATGTCCTTCAAAATCTCGTCATTAGTTTGAGTTTCGCCTGCAACGATCGTCAGCTGTGCGGATGAGAAACTGACGGTCTGTCTCTCAAATGTCTCTCAATTGAGGGAAACAAAGGGAGACAATCTGAGACCCCCGTGGAATCTAAAACTGGCTTTGCAAGCTGATCTGTTTTCGTTGCCAACGAGAGGGTCGCGGGTTCGAATCTCGTCTCCCGCTCCAGATTTCCAGGTCCTCCGAGCCGCACAAGGGTGGCTCCGGGGGGCCTTTTTTATAGCCCTGGCGGCTCGTTTGGGTCGCGATCCCGGTCAAAAGGCGGCGCCGGTCGTCGGTACACCAGGTCGATGGCGCCCGTTCTCCCAAATCCACTGGAATACACCCGGAAGTTCTTTCCGTTCACCTCGTACTTAAAGTCGCCCTCAGTGGCCGGATCGCGAACCTCGTCGGCCGGAGCGGCTTGGCTCAATTCGCTCGGCAGCTTGTCGAACGTCCATTTGTAGACAAGCACCCGGCCAATCAGCCGCAAAATCCGCAATTGCGTGCGCGAGCGAACGGCGACCTCCAAGTAGGACCCGACGAACGGGGTCATCTCATTGGCCAAGCGGGCCGCCAAACCCCCGATCGTTTCCTCCTGTCCGGGCGCGACCGGGATTTCGGATTCCTGGTACGTCGACCAGCGGCTCTCCGGCTGGCGAAGCAACGCGGCGAGCCCTCGCCGCTTGGTCTCCATATGGGCTTTCGCCTCCGTGGCCACGCGTTTGCGATCGGCTTCCCCAAGGGCGCCGAGCCGGATGAAGAGGTTATCTTCGTTCTCCTCATCCGAGTCCAAGACATCCTTCTTCGGCTCGGCCATGAACTTGTCGATGCCCGCCGAAACGTACTTGAACTCGGATTCAAGGGTCTTAATCGCCCTTGGGCCCTGGGCCAGAAGGGCCTGCGTCGCCTTGACGATCTGTTGCGCGTCCGGAAGCGAGAAGCGGCCCAACCCGTAGTCGAGCGCGGAGAAAATGACACTCCGATTGGCGATCGACACTAATTCGCTGATGATCGTCCCCTCGGCGATGTTCTCGCTGAACTGCAACGCCTCGAGCAGAGTCTCCGTGGCCTTGGCGGGGTTGCCGGCGGCAAACTCCGCCATGGCGATGTCCTGGCCAAGCCGGGAAAGCAATCGGAAGCTACCCAGTTCGGGGAAAAGGGTTTCAAAATCGATCGACTCGCGCGGCTGGAAGACCGGCTTGGCATTGCCGCGCTTGACCCCTTCGAAAACCGTCCCAAACCGTTTGACGTAAGCCTGACGCACTTCAAATGGCGTGGCCTGCAACGTCAGCCCGGCGGGCCGCGGCGGCTCCGGAACCACTTCGCTGGCCCCCTTTTCCTCGGCGTCGAGGCTATCGCGCACCTCACGGGTCCCGCGCTCCGACCGCTGCCAATAGCTCTTCCACAATTCGAAAGCTTGATGCTCGGGAGATTTCAGCATCGCCGCCGCTTCGACGTAATCTTCGTAGCCGTTGTTGCCGGTCGGAGTCGGAATAACGCTTTTGAAGAACTTGGTCCCATCGGCGGAGAGTCCCTGCCCCGGCAGCCGCTGCCCGCCTGGCGCGCCGGAAGCAAGAGCCAACATGGCGAGTGTGTGAAGGACCATCGATCCGTACCCCTATACGTCCCATTGTACGACGGGTGGCGACGACGGGATGCGAAAAAAGGGCCGCGCGGCTCCCCCCGCGCGGCCAAAAACACGACAAAAAATCTAAGAGAGCGTTTACCGCTTCATGTTGATCAGGTCTTGGAGCATCTCATCGACCGTCGTGACGACCTTCGTGTTGGCCTGGAAGCCACGCTGGGTCACGATGAGCTCGGTGAACTCGTTACCGATGTCGATGTTCGACTGCTCCAGGAAGCCGGCATTGATCGTTCCCCGGCCGCCCGTCTTCGAGGTGCCCACAACGGGCAGACCCGAGTTGTCGGTGCCCCGCCAAAGGTTGTTACCCATCCGTTCCAAACCGTTGGCGTTGGGGAAGATGACCATCGCGATGCGGCCCAGCGGACGCGTCAGACCGTTGGTAAACAGGCCGGTGATCGTGCCATCCACACCGATGGAGTAGCCCTGCAGCGATCCCGGCGGGAAGCCGTTCTGGCCGCTGGATTGAACCTGCGTCGGCGTTGAAAGCTGGCCGATCGACCCAAAGTCGAGACTCACGTTGAACGCGGGTGCGCCCCCGACCGGCGGGGTAATGGTGATCGTCGCGGGGCTGCCCGTCTGCAAAATACCGTTCCCGTCGAACTGAAGCACGCCGCTTCCGGTCACGGTGGTGCCGGCCTGAGCCGAGACTTGCCAGTTCCATTGGCCGTTGCCCGACTTGATGAAGTGGACGTTGATATCCTGGCTGGCGCCCAAAGCGTCAAACGTTCGCACGCTGGTGACCCGCCATGCCGGGTCCGTGAGCGGCGGTAACGGAGCCGGGATGATCGGATCGTTGGCGTCGAGGTTGCCCGCGAACGAGGCGGTCGTCGTGACCTGGACGGCAGTGCGCTGGCCGATGGGGATAACTAGCCGCGAAGTGGGATCCACGACCGCGTTCGGGTCGAATTGTCCGGTCGCCGGGTCGGCGGTATAGCCAAGAACGCGCTCACCGGTGGAGCGGTGGACGAGTACGCCTTCCGCATCAATGTCAAACGCGCCGTCCCGCGTATACGCGATTCGGTCGTTGTTCGACACCATGAAATAGCCGTTGCCCTGAATCGCCAGGTCGGTCGGCCGGTTCGTGGCGCTCAACGAGCCCTGCTCGTTGTTGATGTCCGTTCCCGAAACGAGCACGCCAAGGCCGTACTGCACGGGGTTGGTGCCTCCCAAAGTGGCCGAAGGCCGCGAAGCGCCTCGGATGGTTTGGGCGATCATGTCTTGGAACGTGACGCGAGAGCCTTTGTAGGCGGTCGTGTTGACGTTGGCCAGGTTGTTGCCGATGACGTTCATGCGCGTTTGCTGCGCTTTAATGCTGGCGACGCCAGCGAGTAGTGCTTGAAGCATTTGTCTTCCTCCGAGTGCGTTTTTTGGAGAGGAAGGAAGGGCGCCGCCACTTCCGGACGGCTGCCTGCGCTTGAGGCCTAAGCCTCAATCCCGCATTCCTACTTCCTTTCCCTTATCCTTTATCCCACTTTGATTTCTATACCACCACCGCGCTATCGATGTTTGTAAACACGTTATTGCGAAGGTTTTCTTTTTCGATTGCCGTAATCACGGTGCGATTGCGAACGCTGACCACGAGCGCGATGTCGTCGATCATAACCAGAGATTCTTTCGCGCCTTTCTCCGCCGCCTTGTCGACGCCCGAAAGGACCCGTTCCCATGCATCCTTATCCAGCTCGATATTGCGGCTGGCAAGGCGAGTCTGGGCGTGCCCACTCACTTTCAGGCGATCGGCGAGGATCGCGTCGAACCCTCCTTTCGAGGGGGTTGTGGGCCGCAGGGCGCCTTGCGACTGCAGGGCGTCAGCGATGCGGGCGTTCTGAATGCGTTGAGTCATGCGTTTACTCCGAAATGGACTGGATCGCCGAGAAATCGATCTCGACAATGCCGCCATTCGCTTCGCGAATCACGAGCTGTTGAGCCCCGTTCTTCATCACGAGGCCTCTCACTTCACCGATAACGAGATCATTCGTTGCGGTGGGAGACTGGCTCATCGGCCGAATCGCGGTAACCGTTTTACCGATCAGCGCGGCGGCCTGCGTGACTTCGAGGGACTTCTGCATTTTGTCGAGCCCTTGAACCGATCCCAATTGCGCCATCTGAGCAAAGAAGTCGCGATCGTTCATCGGTTCCAAGGGGTTTTGGTTGACGAGCTGGACGGCGAGCAGCCGCATGAAAGCATCCATATCCAATTTCGATTTGGGCTGGACCGGTTTCACGCCAAAATACTGCGCGCCATCATAAGGGGTAACGACTTGGTTAACGGCCATGTTGTCTCCTATATCCACAGGTCGACGCCGGATGCTTTGCGCGCAAACGAGCGCATGGCATCCAGCGAAAGGGTCGATCTCGTTTCCGCCGTAGCGGCAAAGAGATTGGCGTGCTGTTTGACGGCTTCGCGCATGGCCTGCTCCTGCCGGCCCGAGTCTTTCGGCAGCTCATGGCCGACCGTCATCGCGCCGAGCTGGATGCCCCGCTGCTCGAGGCTCGAAGCGAGCATCGGCCGGTTCACGTCTAACGCGGCCCGAACCGATTCGTGGGAAGCGTAAACCTCCGCCGAAACGTCGTTGCGCGTCTGCCGCACCACCAGCGTGATGCTCCCCAGACTCTCCGGTTCGAGCCGGATGGTCACTTTGCGGCCGGCATGCGAGGCCGCAAGGGCTTCGAGCCGATCCGCGACCTGGCGGAGAATCGCTCCGGTCTGAACGTCGGAAATCTCCAACCGTTTTGGGGTCGGGCCGACCGACTCCACTTTCTGAGGAGCCGCCTCTCTCAAGTGCAAGGGCGACGATTCGAGTCGATGCGGTTTGGCCTCATGGTTATCGATCGCTTCGACAAGAGTCGACGACTCTGATTCGGCCGCATCGTCCGACTTCCCTTCCTTGGTCTGAGCGTCGCGAGACGAGGATTTTGCCCCGGACACCGTTGGGTCCGACGCGACTTGAGGTTCCGCGCTCGTCACGTCATCCGACCTCGCCGCCATACGATCCTCGGGCTTGGGCTCGACCGACGCGGCCTTCGCCGCGGCCGTCAAGTCGGCCATGGGGGTTGGGGCTTCGACGGGTTCGATCGTCAAGCGATCGAAGGGGCCTGCGTGGTTTAGCTTCGCTTTCAGAAGCAACGCATCGGCATCCGAAACCGTCGGCTTGGCATCCTGGCCTTCAACAGGATCTGAGGCCGGCGGAACGACTTCGGGCGGCATGGGAACCGGCGGTTCGCGACGGGCATCGGTCTTCACCGCAACCGGTGGGGCCGATTCGTATTCGCCGCGACGTCGCGATTCCTTGCGTGCTACGGGCGGAGTCGCCGCCTCGGGGGGCATCGGGGCTGGATTCTCCTTCTTGGCGCCCGGGCGTCCTTCGGGTGGCGCCTGGAGCTCAAACGGAGTCACGTCGGCCGGTACCGAAGCTCCCAGAGGCTGTCCGGTTAAGCCTTCAGCCCCTTCGAAAGCCATCGTCTCCATCGGAGGCATCGGCGAGACCGAAGGTTTTTTCGGATCGAGCCCCATCGGAACGTCGTCGGATGAGACCGGAGGGAATGGGACCACGATCGGGCCAAATGCCGCGATCTTCTCCATTTCCTGCGCGGCAAAGCCGGCGATCAGGTCGGGGACGGCGGGCCCGATCCGGCATTCCGGATCCGAGGGTCCATACGTCTTCTTCGATTTCCCGCGCGGTGCGACGCCATCAAAGGGGGCGGCCACGCCATCGGTGAGTTGGGTGGGAAAGAAGTCCGGGTTTTGCGGCGGAGCAATCGGCTCCAGCTTCGCGCCCTCTTCCCCCATCGGCCAAAGGCCGGGGATCAGAGGTGGCGCGGCGCCCGGAGGGGCGAGCTTCTCCGTCGCGATCAGCGGCGGTCCGAAGCCTCCCTCGAGCCCCTTTCCCATCGGCATTTCGCCCTTGGCGGGCCATGCCGAAGAGGGTGATAGGCAGGTGATATCCACAGTCATAGTCCTCCCGGTATCGGGGATTCCCTCCTATGATCGGCATGAAGAACCTGGTTATTTAGCGGGGGTTTCCGATCGGGGGAGCAAGATCGCCACCAGCGCCGCACATCCGAGGCCCACCAAGGCCCCGCCAAGGACGTCGCTGGGCCAATGCACCCCTCGATAGATGCGGCTCAGTCCGACCAGGGCGGCCCAAACCAAAGCGATCGCGCCCCACCAAGCCCGGGGCGTGCGCCAGGTCAAAAAGAGGATCGTCAGGGCGATTGCGAAGCTGGTCGCGGTATGGCCGCTGGGAAAGCTGTTGTGAAAAAAGGACTCTTGAGGCAGCGCATCCGGGAGATTGCTCGGCCGCTCGCGCGGAATCGCTTTTTTGAGGATCCCCGTGTTGATCAGGCTGGCCAAGCCCACCGCGAGCAGGAGGGGGCCCGCCGAACGTCGCCAGTCCGACTTCCGAAGTCGTCGCGGCGTTCGCGACCCCATTTCGCGCCAGGGCAACGCGCCAAGAATGAAAAGCGATTGAACCCACCCCAAACCGCTCGAACTGATGACCCAAAAAATGGGATCGAGCCAATCCCGATGCCCCGCCAGGTGGATCTGGCGGAATAGGGACTGATCAAGTTCCCAAAGTCCGCTCACGGAGCCGATTTAACCCGACTGCGCTTGGCGAACCTACTTCTCGGCCAGCGCCGCGTCGAGCGCTTTCAAAAGCTCGGGGTCATCCGGCTTGGTCCGCGGGGAAAACCGCGCCTTGAAGTCCCCATGGCGCCCCACCACAAACTTGGCGAAATTCCATTCGATCTCTTTGTTTTCCGTGTTTGAAATCAGCCACTTGTAGAGCGGATGGATGCCTTCGCCCTTGACCACGATCTTGGAGAACATGGGAAACGTGACGTCGTACTTGCCGGTGCAGAACTCTTTGATTTCCGCATCCGTCCCGGGTTCTTGCCCGCCGAATTCGTTGGCAGGAAGCCCCAGCACCACCAAACCCTGATCCTTTTTGGCGCGATAGAGCTTTTCGAGGGCTTCGTATTGAGGCGTCAGACCGCATTTGCTGGCGACGTTCACCACCAGGGCCACTTTGCCCTTGAACTTCGAAAGCGGAACCTCTTTCCCATCGATGTTCTTCATCGTGAAATCGAAGAGGCTGCCTCCGGTCGAAGGCGAAGCCATCGCGGCCGCGGCAAGAACGGTGGTGAGCATCATGTTACGGGGATTATACGTCGAATTCCCGTGGCTCGGGTTAAGATAGAAGCCGTGAAGGCGAGACGGATACGTGCGGCAATGGGCGCGGCGGGGGCAGGGTTGCCCTTTTGGCTGCTCGCCGTCCTTCCGGTGGCCGGCCAAAAGCCCGGCCCGAATCCGGATTGGCAGACCGGCGTCGCCCCATTCCTGAAGACGTATTGCGTCCCGTGCCACCAAGGTTCGGCGCCGCCGGGAGGCGTGCGGTTCGATTCGGTCACGACGGCCGAATCGGCTTTTGCCCAGCGCCATGCGTTCGATCGGGCCGCCGAGCGGATCAAAGCAGGCGAAATGCCGCCTCCGGGATCGCGGCAACCCTCGGTCAAAGCGCGTCAGGACGCGTTGTTCGCCCTTCAAAGGCTCTTCGCCAAGGCCCCGCCGCCGCCCGCCGACCCCGGCCGGGTCACGATGCGACGCTTAAACCGCGCCGAATACGACCACACGGTTCGCGACTTGCTCGCCGTCGATCTGAAGCTCTCCGACGATTTTCCCAACGACGACGTCGGCTACGGCTTCGACAACATCGGCGATGTTCTGACCCTATCTCCCCTTCTTTTCGAGAAGTACCTCGATGCGGCGGAAAAGGCGGCCGCCCAAGCGATCGCACTACCCGATTCACGAACGGTCCGCGTCAGCGGAAGCGACCTCCAGACCGACCGAGGCCAAGACTACTCCGGTGCGCTTGGGCTGTTTTCCTATGGCTACGGCGAGCTCCGCTTTCGGGCTCCGAGGGCCGGGGCGTACAAGGTCAAAATCATGGCGTGGGCCCAGCAAGCCGGCCCTGACCCGGCGCGGATGGCGCTCCGAGTCGATGGGAAGGAACTGACGGTCTTCGACGTCGCCGCGACCCAGCGCGCCCCCCAAGCCTATGAGTTTCCGCTCGACCTCCGGCAAGGCGAAAACCGGATCGCTGCGTTCTTCGTGAACGACTACTATCAACCCCAAGCCCCCGATCCCAAGATGCGAGGCGACCGGAACCTCTATCTCGAGAGCGTGGAAGTCGCCGGTCCGCTAGCGGCGGGCGCTGCCAAACCGCTTTCCCACACCAAACTCTTCACCTTCGAACCCGACCTGGCGAAGCCCGTGGAGTCGGCCAAGGCCATCCTCGCGCCCTTCTTGAAGCGCGCATTTCGGCGGCCGGTCACCGAGGCGGAAGTGGCCCGCTTTGCGAACTTGGTTCCCGCCGCAATCAAGGAGGGCGAAACGTTCGAACATGGGGTTCGCTTGGCGGTGGTTGCCGCTCTGGTCTCGCCGCACTTTCTCTTTCGCGTCGAATTGGACGCTCCGGGCGGCACGCGCGTGCGAAATTTGAACGACTTTGAGCTTGCCTCGCGGCTGTCTTACTTTCTATGGAGCAGCATGCCGGACGACGAGCTTTTCGCCCTCGCCGGCCAAGGCAAACTCAAAGATCCGAAGGCCTTGGAGGCCCAAGCCCTTCGGATGTTGAAGAGCCCCAAGGCGGCGGCGTTGAACCAGAACTTCGCCTCCCAATGGTTGACGCTTCGCAAGCTCGAAAGCGCGAGTCCCGATCCTGACCTTTTTCCAAGCTTCGATGAGGAACTCCGCGCCGATATGGAGCGGGAAGTCCAACTGGTCTTCGATCACGTCGTTCGCCGGGATCGGAGCGTTATCGAGTTTCTCGACGCGCCCTATGCCTTTGTGAACGATCGGCTGGCGCGCCATTACGGAATACCCAACGTGGGCAGCCCCAACTTTCGGCGGGTGCCGCTGGCCAAGGCGAACCGGGGCGGATTGCTCACCACTGCCGCCGTGCTTACCGTCACCTCGAACCCGAACCGCACGTCGCCGGTCAAACGCGGCAAGTGGGTGCTCGAGAACATCCTGGGCGAGCCGCCCCCGCCCCCGCCGCCCGGACTGGACTCGCTCGAGGGCGACAAGGACAAGACCCCCGCCAAGACGATCAAGGAGCGCATGGCGCGGCATCGCAAAGATCCAAGCTGCGCCGTCTGTCACGCGAAGATGGACCCCTTGGGGATCGCGTTTGAAAACTACGATCCGGTCGGCAAATGGCGAACGAAGGATGGCAAGTTCGCGGTGGACCCGACCGGAACGACCGCCAAAGGCGAGCCATTCAAGAACGCGGCCGATCTGAAGGCGATCCTTTTGAAGCGCAAAGACCAGTTCGTGCGGACGCTGGCGGAGAAGCTGATGACATACGGCCTGGGGCGTGGCGTGGAACTCTCGGATCGCAAAGCGGTGGAGGGCATTGCGGCCAAATGCCAGTCGGATGGCTATCGGTTTTCGGCGTTGGTGAAGGGGATCGTCGCGAGCGACGCGTTTCGGAAGAAGCGGGTCTAGGTGGAGCACAGGCATCCTTGCCGGCACCCCGGACTGCAGGCTTCGAGCGTGCCGCGCCGAGCGCTACAATGGTTTACCGATGCTCGCTGCCCTTGCCCTCGCCTTAACCTCCGGAAGCCTCGACCCGGCAACCTTGAAGAAGCGCGGGTTCGAGGTGCTCGAGCAGATCCGCCGCGAGTACTACCTGCCCAAGTCGAAGCTGTATTGCGACTCCATCCAAACGACGAACGACGAACGACGGAACGACGAATCCGGAACTGCGCCCCGCCAACCGCCAACTGCCAACTTGAAGCAGTCCGGTCCTGCTTTCAATTGGGGCGTCGGGGTCATGCTCTCTGCGCTAAACGCGGCGGCGCGGCTGGATCCGAAGTATAAGAAATGGCTGCGCGAATTCGCCGACGCGAGCCGGGTCTATTGGAACGCCAAGGGCCCGGTCCCCGGCTACGACGTGCTTCCCGGCCCCAAACCGGTGGACCGCTACTACGACGACAACGCCTGGATGGTGCTGGCGCTGGTCGAGACGCACGAGATTCTGGGCGACAAGAAGTACCTGGACTGGGCGGAGCAGACGCTGGATTACGTTTTGAGCGGCGAGGACGCCAAGCTTGGCGGGGGGATCTATTGGCGCGAGTCGGACAAGAAGAGCAAGAACGCGTGCAGCAATGCGCCGAGCGCGGTGGCGTGCTTAAGGCTTTCCCCACATCGCCGAAGCAAGGAGTTGTTGGACAAGGCGTTCAACCTCCTAAAGTGGACTCGAAATGTGCTTCAAGACCCGGCCGATGGGTTGTTCTGGGACAGCATCGACTTGAAGGGCAAGATCGACAAAACCAAATGGAGCTATAACACCGGACTCTATCTTTCGGCCTGTGGGTTATACAACCTCCACCCAGAAGACGACGAGCGACAACAGATCCTTCGAAGCGCGATCGATCGGTGGACTGACCCAAGGTCGGGTGCCATCAAAGATACGGGTCGGTTCGCTCACCTGCTATTGGAAGGCATCGCGCTGCAAAGGATGTATGCATCGAGCCGCTAACTTCTTGCGCAGCCCGTTTCGAATGGCCGTGGCTACCTCTGGACCCATTGCCGCGATCCCCAAGGCCGGTTCGGGGACATGTGGGACCGGCCCTTCGACCCCAAGCGCACCAAGTTTGAGCTGATCGACCAAGCCTCGGTGGCGCGAGCGCTGCTTTTTGCGGCAGCCTCAGGGACGACCGCACGCTGAGTTCGCAACGTTCCGCAACATCAAGAGCGATTGTCGCCGTACGAAGCAGGTCGCTCCCCGTCCGTCGGTATTCACCAAAGCCTGGCTCCATCGTCCTGTTTGAATTTGTCATTCTGAGGAGGAGGGACGACGACGAAGAACCCCCTTGAGCAAGCCCGAATTGCGATTGACGCGCGGGTGCGGAGATCCTTCGCTCCGCTCAGGATGACAAATTCCAGCGCTTGCGCAAAATGCAATTGTGACTACCGTCGAACCTCCCTCCCATCGCCTCGAACTTCCCCGTCTCGCCTACGGCTGCATGCGCATCGCCGGCACTTGGAATCCCGACGAGATCACGCCGGAACGCCGGGACGCCGCCTTCCGCTCGCTCGAAGCCGCTTATGACGCCGGATACACCCTCTTCGACCACGCCGACATCTATTGCCGGGGCGGGTGCGAGCAGCTTCACGGCGACTTCTTGCGCGAGCGGCCCGAGTTTCGAGAGCGGACGATCCTGGCCACGAAGTGCGGGATCCGGTTCAAGGGCGATCCGCCGAGGACGGTGGGGCGGTACGACTTTCGGGCCGAGCACATCCTTTGGTCGTGCGAACAGTCGCTGACCCGGCTCGGGGTGGAGCGGATCGACCTCTACCAGCTCCATCGGCCGGACCTCTTGATGAACCCTTCGGAAGTGGCCCAAGCGTTTTCCAAACTGCACGAGCAGGGCAAAGTGGCCGCGTTCGGGGTCTCCAATTTCCTTCCGTCGACGGTTTCGCTTTTGCAGTCAGCCTTGCCGTTTTCGGTGGCGGTGAACCAGATCGAGGTGAGCCTTTGGCGGCTGGACCCGTTTTTCGATGGGACGCTGGACCAGTGTCTGCGCGAATCGATCGTCCCGCTGAGCTGGGGTCCGGTGGGAGGGGGAAGGGTGGGGCAAATGCCAAGCTCGGACCTGTCGGACGTGTCGGACAAGTCGGATGGATCTTCCTCAGTTGAAACGCTGTCCGCGGCTCTGGGAGACTTGGCCAAGACCTATGAAACCGACCCGGCTACCCTGGCCATCGCCTGGCTGATGAAGCATCCGAGCGGGATCGTGCCGATTGTCGGCTCGGTGCGACCGGAACGGATCGTGGCGGCGACTTCGGCGCCCGCGATTGCGGAAAAGCTGACCCATGAGGACTGGTACCGGCTGCTGGTGGCGGCGCGGGGCGAAGCGATACCCTAAACGGAAATCGGCGATAAATCTCAAAAACAGCACACACAACCCTTGACACATCTCGCCCTTGCGCACTATGATGGGGTGCCGCGCTCAAGCTTCTGCACGAGGGAATGCCTTGAAAGAGATCGCTTCGGTTCAAACCGGCACACGAGTATTGGCACAGTCTCATGTTCGTCGAGTCTTTTCGAGGTTGACGGCATTTACTGTTTTCGGCGCAATCGTCTCATGCTTTGCTTACTTCGGCATCCGAGACCTTTTCAATTATCATGTACCAAGCGGGCCGCTTGACCTCCGCTCCTCCAGGATGACCACTGGTCCAGTAGTCGGAAACAAAGCACCCGACTGGCTCCTTTCACTAATCTCCCCCCCCCCCCTCCCCTCATCCCGATACAACACGCTCGTAACTGCTTCCAAGTCCGAACCAACTCGATCGTGTTTGATCGTTGCGATACCATGCTCTCAATGCTCGACTTATGATGTGAGGCCACAACTATCCTCGCTTCTCCTAAAGAGAAAGTTGTACGTCTTCCTAATCGATGCTGACGACAACGACTTGGTAGAAGCTCAGAGTCACTTTCCAACCCTTCATTTTATTCGTCAAAACGGGGATTCATCCCCGGTACTATTTACCTTTGGTCCAGCGCTCTATGGCTTGGATCAGAATGGCGTGTTTGATTTTGTCCAATACAACCCAACACCACAAGGAAGATTCTTTGACCAGTTCCGCCGTTTTGAATAGTGCACCGCGAAGACTATCTGAACACTCGGCAATCGTCGCCACCGCTATCGTTTTCGTAGGCCTCACGGTCAGTGAACTCTCAATTCGCTTGCTGCTTCAATTCACGACGCCAACCATAGCCTCTATTGCAACTAGATTCGATGGATGGTTCATGCTCCCACTCGCGATTCTGGGAAGTATTGCACTAAGACCCCTCGGACTAAAACGGTCGATCGCAGTCTCCCTCGCCATTTGGGCGATTCTGGTAGTTTCCGTCTATCGTTTCAGAGGACTCTGGATCTGGAGCGGTACCTTCGATGCTTATTGGATTTCACCGTTTTCATGGTTAGGCCCAGCTCTTTTAGGGAATGCACTTGGTACCATATTTAGCCTTCACATTGGTTCTCGAATTGGCTATTCCGATAAATTGACAGTGGCATGCGTATTGCTTATCCTTGTCGCTGCAATTTCTGAATATGAATTCTGTGTTGTTTTTCGAACTCAAATCGAAAGCGTCTATCCTCCGTCTCGAGCCCTACTGCTATTGTGTCTCTTCCTTATCTGTGGAAGCGGACTGATATTGCATTGGAGAGAATCATGATTCGAAGGGCCTTTTCTATTGTCGAACTATTGGTGGTCTCCGCCATTATTGCTGTAATTGCGGCCATTGTCTTTCCAGTCTTCAGCGGCACGAAAGCAAGGGCTGGAGAGGTGGTTTGCATGAGTAATCTGCACCAGTTAGGGCTTGCGATGGACCTTTACAGGGAAGACCAAGGAAGTTACCCTTCCTTCGACAATGTTGCTTTTCGACCCTACGTTGGAGGCGTGCGCTTCTCCTGTTCAGCATTGAAAAGCGCCACACCGGGCAATTTTGGAGTTTACTTGAACCTGTTTGTAATGATCAACGACACGACCTTACCCGCTTCAATGGCTGAAAGAAGGGCTAAACTTGTGGAATGTTACGAGAAGCGAGGAGCTACTTTCCCGATGCTTTTGGACCTCAACCACCTACCAAAGCTGCTCAGGCCGGACGATCTGCTCTATGGCATCGTGTTGGTACGTAGGATCGGGGGAAGTGTTGACCGGATACCTAAGGCGCGTGCTGCTCGTATTCTTCTGGCTCTTGGTGGTTCGACACCAAAAGAGAGTATGCCATGTGATGCACTTTCTGGAGAGGGGAATTTCTAAGGAGAGCACAATACGATGAATCGATGGCTTCAAGTCGTGCCTCTTCTGGCACTCGCTTGGTCCGTTTGGGCGACATGCAATCCGCCGCCGTCAAACGGGCCTTCATGTGCTAGCATTGGTCATCCTAACGTCCCAGACGGGACGTACTCAACAATTGCTTGGGTCGTATCCTGGCCCTGTTGTAACCAGAATTTCGTGTGTTTGGGCTGTTCGATTAATCCTGGCGTGAGCTTTTGGAAGACAACGAAGGTCTATACGGACGGTAGTGGTCACTACTGTTGGGACAGCAACAACGTGACTAACGAGTATGACGATCCGGCACCATGCTGCAGCTGTCCAGATTAGTAGCCAGCTATACCCCTGTATCTTGGCCCCGCGGGCGGTTGAAGAGTCAGCGGGGCCACCATAATCATACTGCTCCTCTTCCGCTGCCAGCCGGAAAGGAATGGAGCGCAGTCAAGAAGGGTCCGCAAGTTCGCCCTTAGGCCTTCGCGGCCGCTTTTTCCTTCCTCTTCGGAGGCGGCTCGGTCGGCTTCAGGGTGAAGATCACCTTGTTATCCGGATCGAGGTCGGCCAGGACCGCATCCCCCGCGCTGAACCGTCCGAGCAGCAGCTCTTCGGCGAGCGGGTCTTCGATGTAGCGTTGGACGGCGCGGCGCAGCGGCCGAGCGCCCAGGTTCGGATCGTAGCCCTGATCCACCAGGAGGTCCTTCACGGCTTCGCTGAGCTCGAGCGTGATGCCCATGCTGGCGGCCTGCTCGTTCACGCGCTTCAGATAGAGATCGGCGATCTGCAAGATCTCCTCCTTCTGGAGATGCTGGAAGACGATGACTTCGTCCACGCGGTTAAGGAACTCGGGCCGGAAGAGCTTCTTCATCTCGTCCAGCATCCGCGTCTTCATCATCTCGTAGGTCTTGGGGTCTTTGATGTCGACATCGATCTGCCGGAAGCCCAGGCCCTTGTCGGCCTCGATCGGGCGGACGCCGACGTTCGAGGTCATGATGATGAGGGTGTTGCGGAAGTCCACCGTTCGCCCTTGGCTATCGGTGAGCTGGCCGTCCTCCATGATTTGCAGGAGGATGTTGAAGACGTCTGGGTGGGCCTTCTCGATTTCATCGAGGAGCACCACGCAGTACGGGTTGCGCCGAACCTGCTCGGTGAGCTGGCCGCCCTCATCGTAGCCGACGTAGCCCGGAGGAGCGCCGACCAGC
>CAYONY010000011.1:0-12126 GCA_964405415.1 uncultured Fimbriimonadaceae bacterium
GACAACTACGAATCGTTCATCCAATGGGTGGAAAAGAGCGCCACCTATGCCCGGCGAAAGCTCGCGCATTAGCCCGATCTAGGGCACAATTCAGGCACCGTGCTCGCCACGATTCTTGCCTGCATGAACGCCACTTCCTTGGCCGCTCCCTACTGGCGCGGCGTCGATGCCTCGTTCATTCCTCAATACAAAGACCTCGGCGCCGTTTTCTATGAAGGCGCGAAACCCATCGAGCCCCTTGCCGCTTTTGCCAAGACCGGCTCGAACCTTCTCCGACTGCGCGTCTGGGTGAACCCGAGAGATGGCTACTGCAGTCCGGAGCGAACCCTTGAAATGGCCCGCGAAGCCAAGAAGCTGGGGATGCAGCTCTTGATCGACTTCCATTACGCCGACTCCTGGGCCGACCCGGGCAAGCAGCCCAAGCCCCAGGCGTGGACCGATCTCTCCAACGAGGGGCTGATCGAAGCGGTGAAGATCCATACCCGTCAAGTCATCGGCGACCTCGTCAAGCAGAAAACCCCGCCCGCGATTGTGCAGATCGGCAACGAGATCGCGGATGGGCTGCTTTGGCCGACCGGGCGCATCTCGCGCGGCGGGCGCGAGATGTTTGGCAAGCTCCTCAAGGCGGGCGTGGAAGCGACGCGTGCGGCGATGCCAAAAGATCACCGCTACGGGATCATGATCCACCACGACCAAGGCGGCAAAAACGCAGTCTGCCGCTGGTATTTCGACCTGGTGAAAGAGCTCGGCGTCGACTTCGATATGATCGGCCTCTCCTTCTATCCCTGGTGGCACGGAACGCTCGACGACCTTCAGAAGAATCTGAACGACTTGGCGGCGCGCTATGGCAAGCCGGTGATGGTGGTGGAAACCGCGTACCCCTTCACCTTGCAAAGCGGTGACGCGACGGGCAACTTCGTTGGGCGGGAGAGCCAGCTTGTGCCCGGCTTTCCAGCCTCGCCGGCGGGCCAATCGGCATTTCTCAAGAAGCTCCACGAGATCGTGAAAGCGGTGCCGGAGCATCGCGGCGTGGGCGTGTGTTATTGGGCGCCGGAATATGTGGCGTTCCGGACGATCGAGACCCCGTGCGAGAACTTGTGCTTGTTCGATCTGGAGCGAAAACTCCTCCCCGGCGCCCGGGCTTTGGGCGAAAAGCCGTTGGATGAGGAGTAGTTTGGGCGAGACTCGTCCCCGCGACCTCGCCTTCGATGTGCTCAAAGGCATCGGCATCGCCGAAGTCCTCACTCACCACACCCTCAACTTTTCGGCCCGGAAATACTCGACCCCCGGAACGTTCGAATGGTGGGCGATGTGGGAGCTCAACCGCCTCCTCCACTTTGCCATCCCCACGTTTCTGCTTTGCTCCGCCCTCCTTTTGGCCCGCAGCCTCGCCAAACGCGACCGGCCCGACTATCGCACCTACGCCAAGCGCCGCCTCGTCCGCACCGTCGGCCCCTACGTGGTTTGGACCTTTCTGTTTCTCATTTGGCGGGCCTACTTCATGAAGGTCGGCAGCGACACCCACCCGTACACCCTCCATTTGCCCTGGGGCGCCTCGATCACCGGTCCGGACATCCTGCTCGATCCCAACGAACTGCGCCACTATCTGATGTGGGGCAAAGCCTCGTTTCATCTCTATTTCTTGAGTGTCCTTATCCAAATCACCCTGATCCTGCCCTTGGTTGTGGCGATGCTGCGGCGGGTGCGACTTGGTTTTGGGGCGATAGTTTTGATCGCGGCCGCCCTTCAGATCGGGGCCTTCCTCCTCCAGAGCTTCGTCATTCGGAGCCCCCATCCGGCATCGCTTTTCACCTGGTATCTGCCCTCGATCTTGCTCGGATCGTGGCTAGGGATGCACTGGGGCGAATGGGATGCCCTATGGGTCCGTAACCGAAAGTGGCTGCTGGCTGCGGCGGTCATCGGCGTCATCCCCTATTTGATTCTCGCGACGCTGAACCAGAAAAACGTGCCCGTTTCAACCCTCGGGTTGAATTGCGCCCTAGGCCTCTACGGCACCGCCATGGCGATCCTGCTCCTCGGATGGGCGGGGCAATGGCAACCCACGCGCGCCGTGCGCTTTCTGGCCGGATTGGGCGCCCTGTCGCTGCCCCTCTTCATCCTGCATCCCATCATCCTCTTCAAACTCGGCGGGCCGAAAATCTCGCCGATTCTCGCCGCGATTCCGGGCTCGCCGATCTGGACGCTCCTTCTGCTCGGCGCCCTCACCGTGGCGGCCGCCAAGATCCTCATCTGGCTAAGGCTCGACGGGATTCTCTTCGGGCGACGATACGCGAAAGAACCCAAGGTGGCCGGCGCATCCGCCACCCGGCCCGAGCCGGTCCCTAGCTGATCCGCACCGTCGTAAAGCTCTTGGCGCGGACCCCCACCGTCAATCGGTTCCCCTTCAAACGGGCCTTCCCGGAGGTCGGCCGTTCGATCAAGTCCACGACTTCCGCCGTCGTTCTTCCCGCCAACAAATCCGGATGAAGCTCGATTTCGGCTTCGATGTCGGTTCCGTCGTATTCGACCAACCGGAGGATCAGACCCGTGCCATCTTCCGCCAACTTCAAGGCGGTCAAGACCACGTTCGGCGTCTTGACTTCAACGAAGGACTTGGAGAGGGGACTTTCGCCTTCTTGAAGGTCCGCGGGGAAGACGATAAAGGGATGGTTAAACGCGGTTCCAAGGCGGACGAGCTCGGCATTCGTGGGTTTCTCGGTGTGAAAGTGGATGCCGTAGCGAAAGGAGGATTTGGCGACTTCGGGGGCATGGTCGGGGTCGAATGAGGAACGGAGCACGCGGAGCCGGAACGACTCGAAGCAGCGTTGATGGCCGTACTTTGAATCCTGAAGGACGGTCATTCCGTGGGGCGCAAACTCACTGTCCTCCGGCTCAATCCACCAGTGAGAAAATCCAAGGGACGGCACGTCGTTCGGCTCCGCCATCTGTTGCCGAGTTACGATTCCAAACGGCGTCTCGAAGACATCGATCTCCGGATCGACCTCACAATCGAAGTCGATCACCATTGCCGGAATCCCGCTGGATTCGCTTCCTATCTCCCGCCAATCCAAGTCGGCCTCGAACTGGACGCTAGGGGAGAGAGTGTGAATCAACGAACGCACCGAAAACTGGCTCCCGTTTCCAAAGAGCGCCGATTGATGCGTAGCCATAATCGCCGCCGAAGAGGCTTCGACTTGTCCCGTTGCAACGTTCCGAACCAGACCCTGGACTCGATAGCTCGTCATGGCTTCCGCATTCGGATTCGAGCCTTCGCCCAGGGTCCAGGCCGTCATCCCCCGTGGCGTTTCTACTGTACGCTTCCAATTGCCGATCGTGTCACACCCGTTGGTCCAGGAGATGTCAGAGGGCTCATGGGCGATTCCTTTCAAGCCGGGGTTGAATCGGTCCAGTTCATAGCGCCAATTTCCAGCCACAAATTCGGTCTCGGATTCCGCCACTACCCGCGACACTTCCGCGGTCACTTCCCCTTCGCAAAAGAGAAAGGTGCGATACCCCATGGCCGGGACCGTCGCCGGGAATAGAAGCGTGACCTTCTCATGCGCCCAGTCGTTGCCTTTCTCCAGGAAAACGGTCGGCCATTGGAGGCCGTTTTCGTCCCGAGCGACGATCCGCTCGGGGGCGAGGTCCATATCGTACAAGTCGACTTGCACGAACTCCGTGCGTTCCCAGCTGCACGGGTTCCAAATGACGAACGGCCGGAACCGCCGCCCTCCGGACGAGCCCTGGGAATGGCCGGTCTGGCCGGCTTGGATCCCCGCTCCGGCGACGAAGGGGGCATTCGCCTTCCCTTTTTTGAGCAGCGCCCGTTCCGCTTCCCCTTCGGGCGAATCGGGAAGCAGGGCCGCCGTGTTCAGAAAAGCCGTAATCGCCTCGCCGGCCCGCCGTTTGATCATGCCGGTGATCGCCCCGACCTCCTGAAAGAGGGCGAGGGCATGCTCGCGGGTCTCGCGCACCCCCGACCCGGGCAAGATGTCATGGAATTGGTTGAAGAGAACGTTTGTCCAGGCGGTCCGGAGCCCCTCCTTTGAAGGAGGGGTTGGGGTGGATGCCGCCGAGGACTCACCCAAGCGATCACCCACCCCAACCCCTTCCTCAAGGGAGGGGCAGATCGCCAACATCGCCTCCGCATCCAGACAGAACCGCTCCCCATAGCGGTTCGCTTGCTTGATCAGGCTTTGGCTGGTGTAGCAGCCCGTGAACTCGAAGTTCAACTCATGGTCGATTTCGGGGATTTCAAGTTTGCGGGCAGCAATGTCGGAGTCGATCTTTTCGAAATAGGCTTTGGCGGTTCCGAAGACGACGCTCGGGTAGATCGGCCAAGCCTGCATCGAGTGGTAGAACTCAATCTCCGCCCGGGTCGGTCCGCCGCCGTGGTTGCCCACCCCGTAGACATTCATCCAATCTTTCAGCCCGTTTTCCGAACAAAACGCCACCATCGGCAGGGCAATGTTCCGCCCGATGTTGACCTCCGAGTTGTACCAAGTAATCTCTTTGAAGACCAGCACCCGCGAGCCGTCCGTCCCCTTCCACCAAAACAGCGGCGGACGCTCTCCGCCGATCCGCTCATGCTCGAACCCGCCCCCTGCGCGGCAGCAGTAGTAGTACTTCCCCGCCCCCTGGGCCAGGAAATTCGGAATCGTGTTCGCGTGGCCGAACGTGTCGGGCTCCCAGTCCACCGGCGCATCCTCCGGCTTCAACCCGAACTCCTTTTCGATCCACCGCCGGCTCAGAAGCAGATGCCGCGCAATCGATTCGCCGTGAACGAGGTTCTTGTCGCCCTCCACCCAGTGCATCGCGGTGACCTCCCACCGCCCTTCCGCCACCCGGGCCTTGATCTCCTCAAGCATCGGCGGGTCGTAGCGCTTGATCAGCTCGTAGACCGCCACTTGGCTCTGGCTATACGTGAACTGCGGGTACTGCCGCATGAAGCTGAGCACCGAGGCGAACGTGTCGCGCGTCGTCGCCACCGTCTCCGGCCACGACCACATCCAGTTCATGTCGATGTGGCCGTGCCCCACGCAATGCACCGTGTACGCCTTGGCCGCTTTGCCGATCGGGGCGAGCCCCTTTTCGATCCACGCGACCCCGTCTTCGAGACGCTCCGGCGTCAGGTCGGCCGCCTTCTTTTCGGCCAAGTCGAGCAAGCGGTTCCACTCGGCCTTTTGCTCGGGATGAAGCTCGGCAAAGGCGCGCGCGAATTCGATTTGAAGGGCCAAGCGCTCAATCCAAACGGCGGCATGGCGAGAAGCCTCGGCGGCTTGGGACAGGAGGCGCTTTCGAAGGTCGGGCTGCATCGGGCCTAGCTTAGCTCGAACGCCTCCAAATGTTCGGGAATCGCCGTCTTCCACCCCAAATCCGCCTCGATTTTGGCGGCCAGCGCGTCTTGGGCGTCCGGCTCGCCGTGCACAATGAACGTGCGTTTGGGCGGGGATTTGAAGCCCTTCAGCCATCGCATAATCTCGCCCTGGTCGGCGTGGGCGGAAAGCGCATTGAGCTTCTCGATTCGAGCCTTGACGCGAACCTCGTGGCCAAGAATGGAAACTTCCGGCGCCCCTTCCAGCAGGCGTCGCCCCAACGTCCCTTCGGCCTGATAGCCGGTGAAGAGCACGATCGTCGAAGGGTCGTCGAGCCGTTGCGAAAGATGGTGGACGATGCGCCCC
Organism: uncultured Fimbriimonadaceae bacterium; assembly: GCA_964405415.1. GTDB lineage: Bacteria > Armatimonadota > Fimbriimonadia > Fimbriimonadales > Fimbriimonadaceae > CAYONY01. The sequence goes on from CAYONY010000011.1 coordinate 5,682, forward strand.
CCATTGGCCATGCCGCTCCCGCTGATCACCACCATCGCCCCTTTGCGAACGTTCAGGGCCTTCGATTCCTCGCGGTCGCGAACAAACGTGAGCCCCTCCGGCTCGAGCGGATCGTCGTCGGCCTTGATCGCGATCCGGGTTTCGCAATCGTGCTCCTCCGATTCTTGAGCGTAAACCTGGGTCGTTGAGCTGGCCATCGGGCTGTCCACGTAGATCGGCATCCGGGGCATGCGGCCCTCGCGCTGAAGCCGCTTGAGGAAATACAGCAGCTCCTGGGTGCGGCCGATGGCAAAGCTCGGGACAAGGACCGCCGAACCGGACTCGTGGGCCTCTTTCAGGAGCGTCGCCAAGTGTTCGGCGGTGTCCTCCGTTGAGTGCATGCGGTCGCCATACGTGCTCTCGACCACCAAATATTCAGCGAAATCGCACGCCCATGGGTCGTGAAGAATCGGGCGATCATAACGTCCCAGATCCCCCGACATCAGGATGCGTTCGCCACTTGGGAAGTAGAGCTCGGCAAAGGCGGAACCGAGGATGTGGCCCGCCGGCATATAGCGCCACGTGGCTCCGCCGGGGAGCTCTTTGAACTGGTGGTAATGGACAGGCTCAAAGTGCTTGAGGCAAGCGTAGGCATCCGCTTCGGTGTAAAGCGGCAGCGCTGGATCGTGGCGCGTCGTGCGGTGCTTGTTGCGGTGCCGAGCCTCTTCTTCCTGAAGGCGTCCGCTGTCGGGAAGGCTGATCCGGCTGAGCGCGACGGTGGCCCGGGTGGCATAGATGGGGCCCCGATAGCCATCGCGCACCAACCGCGGCAGGTAGCCGATATGGTCTTGATGGGCGTGGGTGATAACGACCGCATCGATTTGATGCGGCTCGATCGGAAAGGGCAGCCAGTTGCGTTCGCGGAGCTCACGCGCGCCTTGAAAAAGGCCGCAATCGACCAGGATCGTCTTGCCATCGAACTCGATGAGGTGGCGGGAGCCGGTGACGGTTCGGGCGGCGCCGCAAAAGCGGATTCGGGGAGCCATGGATGAGGGAGTATGGCCCAGGGAGCCCAAGGAACGCAGGTTTCCTGCATTCAAGAGGAGCGCGTACCTAATGTAAACCAAAAGGAGCGCGTGCCTTTAGGCCGCGCCCCGGTCCTCGGGCTTTAGCCCGCCGAGCAACCGCGCCATTTCCAAGAGGAGCGCGTGCCTAATGTAAACCAAAAGGAGCGCGTGCCTTTAGGCCGCGCCCCGGTCCGCGGGCTTTAGCCCGCGCGCCACGCCAACCTACCAATAAGGCGGCAGCACAATTCCGTCCAGATTCCGATTGTCGGAATACACGATATTGTAAGACTCCGCCGACCACTTGCCCTTCTTCTTGTCTTTCACCAGCGTCATCTTCACCGCGGGGTGGTCCTTGCCCCCCCACGTCGTGTCCTCTTCGCCGATCGCCAGCACCCGGGCCCGCTCGCCCTGATAAAGCAGAACTTTGAAATAGAGAAGCTCGCCTTCGATCCCCGCATCGTCCATCGCGTCCTGAACCGCTTCCTTCATCTTGTCGCCGAAGATCCGGGTCTGAGCGTCGATGGCCACGTAGGGAAGCAGAACCGAAGTGATCAAAAGCGCAATGCCGACGCGCCACGAGCGCATCTCGTCCTTGTTGCGAATGGGACGGGTCATGACCCAAAAAAACGTGACAACCGTCGCCGCGGCTGCGCAGATCATGATGTAGAAGATCATGCCGATCATGGTGGGCCTCCCTAAAGTTATCGGCACAAAATGTCCGACTACTTCGTTGAATCGTCCGGGACCGATCCCGAGGCAAACCACCGAGCCGCCATTTCGCCCATTCCGGCCCCCAAAACCATCGCCCCCGCTCCAAGGCCCAGCCGGCTGAGCACCGCTTCCGGACCTGGGCCAAAGAGCGCCACCGAAAGAAACATCGCCAGCGTGGCCAATGTGGCGGCGACGAACGCTGAAAGCAGCGGCTTGCGAAGAAGCGCGATAAATCCGCCAAAAAAGAGCCCGAAGAAGGCGCCCCACATGACGTGGCGAAGCAGCTCGTCCATCTTTTCGAGCTCCGCCCGATCGCCCAAATGCGAATTCGCCACGGCGGCAAAGCCGATCGCCAAAAAAACGCCCGCCGTCGAGCCGAAGAGCATGCCGGCATAGAAACGGAGGGTGGCTTTCTTAAACATCGAGACGGCTTTAGCTTACCGGCGACGGTTCCGGTCCCATGCGATTGGTTATAGAATAGGGGCATGTCCACCGCAACGCTGCCCGACTTGTCCGCGCCCTTTTCGGTGCCGGCTTCGGACCTCGAAACGTATCGCCAGAACGGCCACGTCGTCCTCCGCGGCGTTTGCACGCCCGAAGAGGTTGCGGCCTACCGCCAAGCGATCGACGAAGCCGTCAAGCGATTGAATGTCGAGACCCGGCCGATGGACCAGCGCGACACCTACGGCAAGGCGTTTTTGCAAACCATGAACCTTTGGGAAAGCGATGAAGCAGTCGCGCGTTTCACGCTTTCCAAGCGTTTTGCGGGCATCGCCGCCCAATTGATGGAGGTCGATCGCGTCCGGCTCTATCACGATCAAGCCCTTTTCAAAGAAGCCGGCGGCGGCCACACCCCGTGGCATCAAGACCAATACTACTGGCCGCTTGATTGCCGGACGGTCACCCTTTGGATGCCGCTCGTGCCCGCCGACACCGAGATGGGCACGATGCGCTTTGCCGCCGGATCGCAGCAGGACGGCTACGTGGCGGCCCTGGCGATCTCCGATGAATCCGAAGCGTTTTTTGAAAACTACATCGCCGAAAAGGGCTATCCCGTGCTGGAGACCGGCTCGCTCGCCGTGGGCGATATCAGCTTCCACAACGGCTGGACGCTGCATGCCGCCGGCGGCAACCGAACCCAGACCACTCGCGAGGCGATGACGATCATCTACTTGGAGGACGGGGCGACGATCCTGACCCCCGACCACGCCGCCCGCGAAGCCGATCTTTCGCGTTGGTTCCCCGGCCAAAAACCCGGCGACCTCGCCGCGAGCCGCTTAAACCCGCTGGTTTTTCCGTAAGAGAACATCATGCTTGCCGTATTGCTCATGGCTGCCGCACTTAACGACGCTCCCAAGGCTCCGCGCGAGTTCCGCGCGGTTTGGGTGGCCACCGTCGACAATATCGACTGGCCCACCAAACGATCGCTGACCACCGACCAGCAAAAGGCCGAACTCGTCCGCATCTTCGACCGGGTCGCCGAGCTCAACATGAACGCGGTTATCCTTCAGGTTCGACCCTCCTGCGACGCTTTGTACGAGTCCAAGATCGAGCCGTGGTCGGAGTACCTCACCGGCAAGCAAGGCCAAGCCCCAAACCCTTATTACGATCCGCTGCAGTTCGCGATCGACGAGGCGCACAAGAGAGGACTCGAGCTCCACGCGTGGTTCAATCCCTATCGTTCCAAGCATCCGGCCGCCAAAGGCGAGCTCGCGCCGAACCATATCCGGATCACCCATCCCCATCTGGCCAAGATATACGGCCGCTACTTCTGGCTCGATCCTGGCGAACCTCAGGTTCAAAAGCGCTCGCTTGAAGTCATGCTCGACGTCGTGAAGCGCTACGACCTCGATGGCGTCCACATCGACGACTATTTTTATCCCTATGCCGAAAAGGACGCCCAAGGCAAAGCGATCCCCTTTCCGGACGACGACTCGTACGCCAAGTACGGGCGGGGGCTTTCCAAGTCGGACTGGCGAAGAAAAAACGTTGACGATTTTGTCGAGCGGCTCTACAAAGGCATCAAGCAGACCAAGCGCCACGTGAAGTTCGGCATTTCGCCGTTTGGCGTCTATCGTCCGGGAATCCCCGAAGGGATCAAAGCCGGCATCGACCAGTACGAAGACCTCTCCGCCGATGCGCTCAAGTGGTTTCGAAATGGCTGGTGCGACTACTTCACGCCCCAACTCTATTGGCCGATCAAGCAAGCCCCGCAAAGCTATCCGGTGCTCCTGAAATGGTGGGCCTCCCAAAACCCGAAGGGCCGCCACCTCTGGCCGGGGAATTACACCGGGCGGGTGCGGCCCGATGGCGGTAATTGGCCCCCACAGGAGATTCTTGATCAGATCGAGATCACTCGACAGACCAAGGGATCGACTGGAAATGTGCACTTTTCCATGAAGGTCTTTATGGAAAACGCCCAGAGCCTTAACGACCTCCTCAAGCAGGGTCCCTACAAGGAAAAGGCCCTGGTCCCCGCGAGCCCGTGGCTGGGCGAAAGGAAGGAAAGCGGAGAGATTGCGGAGGCGCGATGGAGGGCCTACTATCGCTGGGTTGGGGGGAAGTGGGTGCTCGCCCAAGTTCGCCGGGACAAAGAGGGTGGTGGGAAGCGGGAAGGCGCCGGGGTGCAATCGTGGATCGACACCGCGGGCAATGAGAGCTTCACCGCGTCTCACCGGTAAAGGAATTCTGCTCGCGAGGAGCGAACCGAAGTCCATGCTGCGCCGACCGCTCGCTCTCCTGCTCCTTGGGCTGGCCGCCCTCTCCCAGGGCCAGCTCGACCTCGCCGCCACTTATTCCAAAACCGAAGTTCTGATCCCCATGCGCGACGGGGTCAAGCTCCACACCGCCATCTACGCGCCGAAAGACACGAGCAAGCCTTACCCGTTTCTTCTGGTTCGAACCCCCTACTCCTGTAACCCCTACGGCCCCGGCGCCTATCGCGGCAACCTCGGCGCGAACCCGGACTACACCAAGGAAGGCTTCGTCTTCGTCTATCAGGACGTCCGCGGGCGCTATATGTCGGAAGGCAAGTTCGCCGACATCCGTCCCCAACTCCCCGCCCTGGCCGGCTCCGGCCAGATCGACGAATCGACCGACACCTACGACACGATCGACTGGCTCGTCAAAAATGTGCCCAACAACAACGGGCGCGCCGGCCTGATCGGCATCTCTTATCCGGGCTTTTACGCGGCGGTGGGCATGATCAACTCCCATCCCGCCTTGAAGTGCAGCTCGCCCCAAGCCCCGGTGTCCGAGTGGTTCCTCGGTGACGATTTTCACCACAACGGCGCGTTCTTCTTGATGGACTGCTTCAACTTCTACAACGGCTTTGGCCGTCCGCGGCCCGTCCCCAGCCAAACCTACCCGCCGGGCTATCGCCATAACGCCCAAGACGCCTATCGGTTCTTTCTCGATATCGGGCCGATCGCCAATATCGAAAAGAACATCTTCAAAGGCGACGTTGCGTTTTGGACGGAGCTTATGCAGCATCCGAACTACGACGCCTGGTGGCAAGCCCGCAGCGTGCCCAAACACGTCAAAAATGTCAAGTGCGCGGTTATGACGGTCGGAGGCTGGTACGACGCGGAAGACCTCTACGGCGCGCTGGCCGTCTACCGAGGCGTCGAGCGCCTCAATCCCGGCATCGAGAATGGACTCGTCATGGGGCCCTGGACGCACGGCGGCTGGGGCGGCCCCAATGGCGACCGTCTCGGCGATCAGGACTTTGGCAGCAAAACCTCCCCCGAGTATCAGCGCACGATCGAGCTTCCCTTCCTCAAGAAATACCTGAAAAACGAAGGCGACTTCAGGCTCCGCGAGGCGGTTGTTTTCGAGACCGGCGCCAACCGCTTCCACCAACTCGACGCCTGGCCGCCGCCCAGCACGTCGCCCGCCACCCTCTACCTCGGGAACAACTCAAAACTTAGCTTCTCCAAACCGGGAAGCGTCAGTTTCGACGACTACGTGAGCGATCCCGCCAAGCCCGTTCCCTACGTGGATGGGACGCGCTTTGGCCGCCCCAGCGAATACATGAATGCCGACCAGCGCTTCGCGTCGCGTCGGCCCGACGTGCTGACCTACCGCAGCGACCCGCTCACCGAACCGCTTCGCCTGGCCGGACCGCTCAAGGCCAATCTCTTCGTCTCCATGTCCGGGACCGATGCCGACTTCGTGGTGAAGCTCATCGACGAGTATCCCGCCGACTCCTCATTGGGGACGAACACCGGTTCGCCCCCGTGGCCGGGCTACCAGATGATGGTCCGCGGAGAGATCATGCGGGGCCGTTTCCGCAACAGCTTCGAAAAGCCGGCCGCATTTACGCCGGGGAAAGTGGAAAAGGTCGGCTTCACCCTTCCCGACGTGTGCCATACGTTCAAGCCGGGCCACCGCGTGGTCGTCCAAATCCAAAGCTCATGGTTCCCGTTGGCCGACCGGAATCCGCAGACCTTTGTGCCGAGCATCTACGCGGCCGAGGCGAGTGACTTCAAGAAGTCGACGATCAAGGTGCACCATTCCGCCACCCATCCGAGCGGGGTAGAAGTGAGGGTTTGGAAGTGACGGCCGCCTCATAGCCACAAGGATTCGAATTGGGCGTCGAGGTCTTTGGAGTGCGCGACGCCAGTCGCGCTTTGGTTGTGGAGTGCGCGACGCTTGCTTCGCGCTTTTCCGGTTGTGGAGTGCGCGAC
>CAYONY010000011.1:12226-30930 GCA_964405415.1 uncultured Fimbriimonadaceae bacterium
TGGAGTGCGCGACCCCAGTCGCGCTTTTCGCTTTGGAGTGCGCGACGCTTGCTTCGCGCTTTTCGGGTTGTGGAGTGCGCGACGCTTGCTTCGCGCTTTAACTCAGCCGAGCTTGCTCGGCGCGCAGGCGCCAGCTCCGAACCGAGCTTCGCGCCCTCGACGTCACCACTTGCTTGCGTCGGGCCTTTCCGCCAGGTTTCCAACCTTCAACTGGATCGCATGGGCGACCGCAAGCGCCTTGCCTTCTTCATAAAGCCGGCCGATAACGCTGCACGACCGTTGATTTCCATTCTCCGCGGCTTTGAGCGGAATCAGCACTTGCGGATGTCCCGTGAGATTCGTAATGAATAGGCTGTTGCCTCCCCGCTCGTTGGTGACGACCACATCGAAATCGCCAAGCTCGCTCTCAAACGTCTCCATCACCTGTCGCCGCGCCCGCTGCATTGCCAGGTACTCCACGGCCGGAACGTAGCGGCAGCTTCGAAACGTGTCCGGCCAAGCGCTGTCCTTGAGATCCCGGATTGCCTCGCCCCGCGTAAATGCATCGAAGCATGCCGCCGACTCCACCCGAAGCACGAGGTTCACCCCGTTTGGCACCGAAGTGAACTTGACCGGAACCGGCTTCACCCCAAGCTCGACCAACGCCTTCAGATACTCGTCCTTCTCCAACCGCGAGAGATCTTTTGGATCGTCGTTCGCCCCGATCATGAAGGCCACTTTCAACTTCTTTAAGTCAAGATTGGCCGACCATCGGAACGGAAACTCCGTCGTCGCATCGTCGCGCGGATCGGCTCCCACCATCGCCGCAAACACGAGCGCGCAATCCTCTACCGTGCGGCAGATCGGACCCACTTTATCCATCGTCCAGCTCAGCGCCATCGCGCCGTGCCGGCTGACCCGGCCGAACGTGGGCCGCAAGCCACTCACCCGGCATTGGTGGGAGGGCGACATGATGCTGCCCAGCGTTTCGGTCCCGATCGCGAAACCCACCAAACCGGCCGCCGTGGCGCTGCTTGAGCCCGCCGAAGACCCGCTGCTGCCCTGCGCCGGATTCCATGGGTTCTTCGTCCGGCCCTTGAACCACACATCCCCCTGCGCGAGCGAACCCATGCTGAGCTTCGCCACGCAAACCGCTCCCGCCGCCCTCAAGCGCTCATAAACCGCGCAATCGATCGGAAACTTCTGAAGTCGATGGGGCGCCGAGCCCCATGTGGTCGGATAACCCTGAACCGCGAAGAGGTCCTTCAGGCCGTACGGAATTCCGTGCAGCGGCCCTCGATAGCGCCCTCGGGCGATCTCCTCCTGGGCCTCCTTCGCCTCTTTTCGAGCAAGCTCTTCCGTGAGCGTCACCAGGCAAAGCAGCCGGTCGCCGTAGTCGCGCAGCCGCTTGAGATAGATCTCCGTGAGCTCGACCGGCGAAATCTGCTTCGTTCTAATCAAATGCCCGAGCTCGCGAACCGAGAGGAATGCAACGTCTTCATCTTTGGCGGGCCGCTTGAGTCCGCGAACGGGCGTCGATCGAATCGAAATCTCTTTCCCCGGTTTTGGGGTCCGGCCCTGCGGCTTGAACGGGGTCGGCGGCGCGATCTGGTCGTCCTGCTTCAAGTTCCGGAGGCTCTCGTAGGCCGAGCGGCTCTGCCGTACCGTGTTCAAGACGGCGGCCCGTTCCGCATCCGAAAAGTTGAGCCGGGCCAGCTTCTCGAGCGCCTTGAGGTCCTCCGCCGTGATGTCGGCGCCGGCTTGGGGCTGCCCTCCTGACCCTCCCCCTTGAGCGTGGCCCTGGCGCGCAAGGGCCAGACCGGCCGCGGCAGAAAGGAGGAACTCTTTTCGAGAAAGGCGAGACGATTCCGACATGAAGCCAAATTCTCGGTTCGGCCCGTTTCCCCTCCCCACGATTCGCCCGTTCGACGGATCCGGCTTCCACCCCATCGGGACAAGAGAAAGAGGCAACTAGGCCGCCGATGAGCTCGGTCCCAGCGTGAAATAAAACGTCGCGCCCTCCCCCACTTTTCCCTCCGCCCAAATGCGGCCTCCGTGCCGCTGAACCACGCGGTGGACCGTTGCCAGACCGATTCCCGTCCCGGCGAATTCCTCCACCGTGTGCAGGCGTTCGAAGGGCCGAAAGAGCTTTCCCGCGTGCTCCATGTTGAAGCCCACCCCATTGTCGGAAACGAAATAGACCGTCTCAAAATCCTCCACGGTCGAGCCAAACCGGATCTTCGCCGGATCGCGTCCCACCGTGAACTTTGCCGCGTTGTCGAATAGATTGGTGAGCGCGGCGGAGAGCAGTACGCGGTCGCCGCGAACGTGCATGCCGGGCCGGATTTCCACCTCAAAGGTGCGGCCCGGATGCCAGCGGACCACGCTTTCGTAGGCTTCTTGGGCCATCGCGCTCAGATCGACCGGCTCGCGCTGTAGTTCGGCGCGCATGATCCGAGAAATCTTAAGCAAGCCATCGATGAGATTGGACATTTCGGTCGCACGGGCCACGATGCGGTCCAATGCCTCGGCATCCTCCGCCTCCAGTTTCGGCCCCAGGTCCTCGCGCAAGATCGATGCGTTCGCATGGATGCCCCGAAGGGGCGCGCGAAGGTCGTGGGAGACCGAATAGGCAAAAGACTCGAGCTCGCGATTGGCGGCGGCAAGCTGCTCGGTGCGCTGCTCGACCAGGCGCTCCAAGTTTTCGTTGAGCTTTTGAATCTCCTCGTCGTACTCTTTTCGAAGCGTCACATCCCGCAAGATCGCCAGCACCAATCCCTCCCCCGCATGTGAATGGCGAACCTCGAAATAGCGCGGTGAGCCCCGCACGTCGCTTTCATATTCGAAAACCCGAGCCCGACGGCCTTGGCGAAGGTCCTCGAAGGCCTGATCGAAGTCACGATGGAGTTCGGCCGGCATGACATCGCGATACGACTTGCCGATGAACTCGTGCGGCGGCAGGCGAAGACCCTCGGGCTCTTGGGTGTGATAGTCCAAATACACGCCGTCCAAGGTCATCACAAACAGCGCGTCCGGAAACGCCTCGAGCAGGGCGCGCTGCCGCATCTCGCTCTCGCGCAACGCCGCCTCCGATCGGAGACGCTCCAACTCGGCCCCCGCCCGCGCCGCGAAAATCCGAAGCATCGATTCGACCGATTCGGTCGCTTCGAGCCGCTTATCGTCCATCACCGCCAACAGACCCATCGGCGCTTCGAGACGATTGCGGATGACCAATCCAAGGTAGCTGACCGCGCCCATCTTTCCGAGCATCGTATCCTCCGGAAAGGCTTGCTGAACGCCTTCCGGACAATGGCAGATCGACTCAGCGATCGACTTTTCGCAGGGCGTCCCGCGAAGCGTATAGGTGAATGGCGCGCGGGCCTCGCCGTCGGACCACACCGCCAGCATCCGAACCGTCGGCGGCTGGGTTTCGAGCAGCTCGCCGACGTGGGCATGCTTCACCCCCAAGGCCTCCGCCAGCGTGCGCACCAACTGCTGAAAAAACTCTTCGCCAATGTGGACCGCAGTGCCGCTGACGATGGCGCGGATCGCGGTCTCCTGACGCTTGCGCTCGGAAAGGTCGCGACAGATCGCGATGATCCGTCCGTCCGGCAGAGGCTTGATGCTGAACTCCACCGAAACCGGGCTTCCATCCTTTCGCCGAAGAAGTCGTTCGTGGATGAAGCCGATGCCCCGAAGCGCCAACTCCACCTGGGATGGGCGTCGGGCCAAATCGGCGGCATCAATCAAATCCTCCGCCCGCTTGCCCACGAGCTCCTCGCGCGAGAATCCGGTGAGTTCGCTTGCCGCTTGATTGGCGGCGATGCAAACACCGTCGCGGCCGGCGAGGAAGATCGCATCGGAGGCGCCCTCGTAGATCGAGCGGTAGCGCTCTTCGGCGAGCGCGACCTCCTGGAGCGCGCGCGAGGTGTCTTGGGTCGCCCCCGCCAAGAGGTAGGCCGACATCCCCGCCACCAGAAGGAAGGACTGAAAGAGCAGCAACCGCATTTCATCGGTTTCGGCCAGCTTGGCGATGGGGCCAAGGTTGGCCGGCGTGGCCGCCGCGGCTAGCACCCCCACCAAAAACAGGCTCGTTGCCGCGCCGAGCATGCCGAGCCGCAGCGCCGCCCAGATGAAGACCGGAAAGATCAGATAGGGTCCGGGCCACCAAAGGCCCGAGGCGTTGGATTCGCGAAAGAACAGGATAATCGCGAGCGCCGCGGTGACGGCGATCAACGCCAGCCATTCGAGCCAAAAGACGGTCCGAACAAAGGCGCGCCGGCGGATCGCCTCCGCGATCGCCATCGTAAGGGGAGCGACGAGCAGCACCCCGATCAGCGTGGCGCCAAACCACCCGGTAGCCACCGCCCAGGGCGCGGGCGTGCCCACCACCTGAGACACTGCGAGCTTGGCCAGGGCCGTAATGCCGGCAAGAAGCGAGGCGATGCCCAGAAAGGCCCAGGGTCCGGGGACCGCCGAGCCGATTCGCAGCGCCAACGGAGCAAACGCCGCCGCTGGGGCGCCGATCGCAAAAAACACGCTGCCGCCCCCGGGGCTCGTCGTGCGAAACTCCACCAGAAAAGAGGCAGCCAAGGCAAACAGCCCCATCAAGATCCGATTGCCGCGCTCGCCGAGCGCGAGGGCGGCAAACAAAAACCCCGGCGACAGCCACACGAGCGGTGCGGCCAAAGAAAAGGCGGCGGTCCGCTGGCATGGCTCGCCAAGCAGCCAGTAGCCCAACCCGACGCCGGCGGCCCAGAGCCAGCTTCGAACGTCGGTCAAGGCGTTTCGAGACGAATGGGTTTCGGCCACGTCGATGCCGTTAAGCATGGCTGAATCGAGGGCCCCAATGTTGGACCGCTACGGCTCAGCTCGCATGGCGAGCGAGGGAACGGATAGAATCGGCCCATGAAGTCGCAAGCTTCGGCGTCCGCCGAACCCCGCTCCTTTCGTGGCCGCATGGCCCGCTCGCTCCGCCGTCCGCTGAATTGGATCGTCGGGGCGGGAGTCCTGACCGCCTTGGCCTGCGGGGGGGCCGGAGGCGCCGGAGGCTCCGGATCGGCCTACACGATCAGCCGGGTGATCTTCACCGCCAACATGGCCAGCAGCCTGCGCTTCGCGCCCGATGGACGCATCTTTTTCACCGAGTTGAAAACGGGCAAGATCCGGGTCGTCCAGGGCGGCAACCTTTTGCCCGGCTCGTTTGCCACGCTGCCGATCGGCACCACCAACGAACAGGGCTTGCTGGGCCTCGCGCTCGATCCCAACTTCGCGGTGAACAAGTACGTATACGTCTTCTACACCCAGGCTTCGCCCCTCAAACAACGCATCGTTCGCTTCACCGACGACAACAACGTCGGCACGAATATGACGACCATCGTCGACGATCTTCCCGTGGCCGACCAGCACTGCGGCGGCCGCATCGGCTTTGGCAGCGACGGCAAGCTCTATGTAACCCTGGGCGACGTCACCGATCCCGCCAATTCGCAAACCGACGGCGTGGTCGCCGGCAAGCTGCTCCGCTACGAGCCGGACGGCACGCCCGCCGCCGGAAACCCGATCGGCGGCAATCCGATGTACGCCAAAGGGCTCCGAAACGCGTTCGGGCTCGCCTTCCATCTCACCAGCGGCCGGCCCTACGTCACGGAAAACGGTCCGAGCTGCGACGACGAAATCAACCGCATCGTCGCCGGAGGCAACTTTGGCTGGCGGCCCAACCAGCCCTGCAACGACAACGATCCCAACTTCCTCTTGCCCATCCAGAAATACTCGCCCTGCATCGCGCCCACCGGGGCCACCTTCTATAACGGGGCCGATTTCCCCGAGTTCGCCGGCGACTTCTTCTTCGGCAGCTTTAACGATGGCGCCGTGCGCCGGCTCCGGATCGACGATAGCAACGGCGCGATCTTGCAGTCGGAAGTGATCGTCCAGAACCGAAGCGGAGGCGTCATCGACGTCACCCAAGGCGTCGATGGTGGCCTCTATTTCTGCGACAGCACCGGGATTTATCGGATCACGAAACCCTAGCCATGGCGGCTCGCCGCGCCATCGTAAAGGGCCACGTCCAAGGGGTCGGATTCCGGATGTTCGTTCGGCGATTGGCCGAGTCGATGGGGGTTCAGGGCGAGGTCTGGAATCGCCACGACGGCGCCGTCGAGCTCTATGCTTCCCATGAGGACGCAAGCGTGCTTCAGGCCTTCGAAGCCCGACTCACGGAAGGACCGGGGCACGTCCAGGAGGTCGATCTCGGCGACTTGCCCGATGGCTTTGAAGCGCCGGGCTTCCGAATCGGCGCCACCCGGCCATGAAGGCAATAGGTGACCCTGGTAGAATCGCCGAAGCCATGCGGACTCGGGCTTGGATGACGCTGGTTTTCGTGCTTTTGGGGCTGGCCGGAATGGCTCTGCCCGCGCCCGCCCAAAAGAAGGCGACGCGCAAAAAGCCGGCCGCGAAGCGGGCCAAGGCGCCCCCCGCCCCCAAGCTGCCGCCCTTTCCGCCCCAAGCCAAAAGCGTCATCGTCATCGAAGAGAAATCGGGGCGCGTGCTCTACGCCAAAGACCCCGACGCCCGCCGTTTCCCCGCCAGCACCACCAAAATCCTCACCGCCCTGCTTCTGCTGGAAAAGACCAAGCCCACCGACGTCATCACCGCCCCCGCCGACGTCGAAACGATCAAGGGCTCGAGCCTCCATCTCAAACCCGGCGAACGGCTCACCGCCCGCGAAATGCTCTACGCGCTGATGCTGCGCAGCGCAAACGATGGATGCTACGCGGTCGCCAAGCACATCAGCGGATCGGTGGCCGCATTCTCCAAGCTGATGAATGAGCGCGCCGCCGAAATCGGATGCACCCAAACCCACTTCAATAACCCCAACGGCCTCAACGACGACCTCCATTGGACCTCGGCCCGCGACCTGGCCCTGATGGCTCGCGAAGCGATGAAGCGTGCTGACTTTCGCCAGGTCGTCGCGACGCGCAAATACCAGGTGACTCGGAGCCTGAATCAGGAAGACCGCTGGCTGATCAGCAAGAACCACCCTCTGGCGAAGGACCCCACTGCCGACGGCATCAAGACCGGCTATACGAACCCCGCCGGGCATTGCTATGTGGGCAGCGCAACCCGCAATGGCTTTCGGGTCATCACGGTGGTGCTTGCCAGCCCCGATTGGCAAGCCGAGCACTTCGCCTTGATGGACTATGCGTTCAAGAATTACGAGCGGCGAAGGATCGAGAACCCGGGCGAGGTCGCGCGTAAAGTTGTCGTCGAATTTGGCGAGAAACGAGAGGTGGCGGCCATCACGAACGAACCCGTCTACTATGCGGTTCGAAAGGGCGAAACGCCGAATATCGCGGTGGACGTGGAAGCCGAATCGATTGTGGCGCCCTTGGCCAGAGGCGATCAGATCGGCTTTGTCAAGTACTCCGATGGCAACGGCTGGCAATTCAAAACCCCGCTCTTCGCCGCAGAAGCCATCGGCTACTCTGGGAACGCCCCCTACCGGGAGATGTGGTCCTTCGCGTGGCCGAAGATTGCGGTCGGAGGAGGCATCGTCGCGACCTTTGGTTTGGCGGGAAGCTACGCCCTCCGGCTTCGCAAGCGCAGGATCGCACGCTAAGTCCTTAAGCAAACTGTGCGTCGTTGACGACGAATCGGTTGGGACGCTTGCGCCAGACCGCGAGCCGTCAGTATTTCCAGTTTCGCACTCTAATTCAGGCCGCACTAGGGCGTGCCCTTTTCACGGATGAGCAGGCCCACTCGTTCTCCTGCTACGTCGAGGTAAATCGTGAGGGCAGGTGAGAGTCGTACTTGGGTCTCGGGTGTCGCGCCCGCCCGGTCAAAGCCCATCTTGAGCGCCGGACTCCTAGCGATCATTTCCCCTGCCGACACTTGGCTTTTGGACATCAATTCACTTAAGCCAAATCGCCACTTCTGCTCTTTTCCGAGAACAGATAGAGCCCCATCAAACGCGATCTTAAGCTGCTGAGACACGATTTGATCCCTGCTCAACGTCTTCGTTGGAGCTTCTGCACAAGCAATCTCCTTTATAGATAGCTCAAACAGTTTCTGATCGAAATTACCAATAGCAAATACCCTAGTGACGCTTAGCCTGTCATCGTATTCATACTTTACTTGAAAGGCCTTTTCCGCTTCTGCAAAAACATCACTTAGGGGCATCGTCTTCCCGCTCGCGCACCAGATCGGACCTGTCGCTTCAATTGCGGGGCCTTTTGGAACTTCTCCCAATTCGACTAACTTGGCAGTTGTCCCCTTTCCAATTGGCATCCGCACCATTGGAGGGCTGACCGTGCTTCTAACCAACTGACCCGTTTTGGGATGCTTGTACTCGAATCCAGGGGTAAAGGCGATACCAATGCGAATCTTATCTGTGTGCTTTAACATTGCTGAGGCAAGTTCGCTACTAATGGGCATATCTCTAAGAAATTGAGCCTTTTCGTTTTCGCTTAAGGACTGAAAGTCCAAGCTAAACTTTGACGCGTCCAGAACTTGAGATTCTGAGAGATTCATCGCCCACATCACAAGGCGTCCGGATGAGCTACGATACGATGGGTCCCAATCCGAAGGGTACCTTTTGAATATGTGAACTCCGTTTCGCTCCATGCGAAATCGTTTCAATCTTTCCGCCGCCATCGCTAGGGCGATGGCCGGTTGGTACTCCAGTAGGAATGCTTCCAATCGAGGGCTCCCGTCAACGTCCGCAATTATCGCGGAACTAGTGCGTTTGGCCGTCGCAACAAAGAACTGCTCGTGTGTAATTGTAGAAGTCTTTGACGGTTGAATTGTCTCCTGCTGTGCAGGAATACTGGAAATGAAAGAGGCGATTGCAATTGCGTATTGGATTATCATCGTTACTCCTAATCGCAGTTTTCAAATGTCGGAACAACGTTTTGCACACCAGTAACAAACCACACGTCATCTGGGCACTGATAGCTCTCAGTGCATGATTGTGGCGCGGGCGGCCCTACAAATGTGTAGTCAATATAGGACAGGCACTTTCCAACCGGGATCGAAATATACCAACCCTGAATATTGATATCCTCAGGCGTGAAACCCATGGTCCAGTTGCACCAACCGGTTGTGCAAGTTCCGGTGAATTCCACATAATCAGGATACGGAACGGCAAGGGCAACATACGCGGGTTCGCCCCCCGCGCAATTGCATGCTGGATCGGTCGGAGTGGCTCGAATGACCAAACCGCCCCATTCAAAGTCCATCTGAATCTGCGCGAGGCAGTGAGGCGCGAAAGCGAAGTAGCCGCAAATTGCGACCAAGAATCCAGGGAGTCGTATGCTCATGGCGAATACCTCCGAGGGTACATTACCCCCCCCTTCCAGCCGGCCGGGAGCACAGATGAGAGAGGAACGGTGCCCAAACTGTACTCAACGTGAGAGATGGCCCCCGTAGATTCTTGGGGTCTTTTCGGTCGGGTTCACATCGACGCGCGGTGGATGTGCTGATGAGTATCATCTTCAATCTGTGGTTTCACCTTTCGACCGCCTTCACAAACGCATCGCCGCCGCCGGCATCTGCAGCCGGCGCGCCGCCGAAAAGCTCATTCTCGAAGGCCGGGTGAGCGTCAATGGCGTCAAAATCGAGGAGCTGGGCTTCAAGGTTTCCGAAACCGATGACGTCGTGGTCGATGGCAAACGGCTCGAAACCGCCAAGCTCCATTACGTCGTCCTCAACAAACCCAAGGGCTACGTCACCACCCTGTCCGATCCCCACGCCAAACGCACCGTTAAAGACCTCACGCCCGATCTCGGCGTCCCTTTGAAGCCGGTTGGCCGCCTCGACAAAGACACCGAAGGGCTCCTGCTGCTCACCAACGACGGAGCGCTGGCCATGCGATTGACCCACCCCCGATTCGGCATCGAAAAGGAATACCAAGTGGCGGTTGAGGGCAACCTCTCCGAAGCCGCCATCCAACGGCTTCGCAAAGGCATCTACATCGAAGGCGGCAAGACCGCCCCCGCCAAAGTCGAGCGCGTTTACTTCGACGAGAAAAAGGGATGGACGTTCTTTCGGATGACCATCCACGAAGGGCGCAAACGCCAGATCCGCGAGATGGCGATGGCGGTCGGCCACCCGGTCACCAAGCTCCGCCGCGTGCGCTTTGGCCCCCTGCAGCTTGCCCGCCTCCCCCGCGGCCAATGCCGAACCCTGGGCGTCCAAGATGTCGACCAGCTCTACCAAGAGGCCGGCCTGCCGCCCCGGACTCGGAAAGCGCCCAAGCGCGGCTAGCCCCCTACAGCGCGCTCGGGGCAAAATAGCAGTGAGGTCTCGCTATGTCGCTGCTCGCCCTTGTTCTCGCCGCCGTCGCCGCCCCTCCCTCATCCGAACCGGCCCTTTTCGAGGCGATGCGTTGGCGCTGCATTGGCCCCCACCGCGCGGGGCGCACCGTCGGCGCCGCCGGCGTGCCCGGCAAGCCGAACGTCTTCTACATCGGCGTCAACAATGGCGGCGTCTGGAAATCGACCGATTACGGGCGCGTCTGGCGACCAATTTTCGACGACCAATCGACCGGATCCATCGGCTATTTGGCGGTGGCCCCCTCTCGGCCCGAAACGATCTACGTCGGGACCGGCGAGGGCCTCCAGCGGCCCGATCTGGCGGTCGGCGACGGCATGTTCCGATCGGACGACGGCGGCAAGTCGTGGCGGCATATTGGCCTGGCCGATGCCCAGCAAATCCCGTCGATCCTCGTCGACCCGAAGAATCCGGACCGGGTGTTCGTCGCGGTCCTGGGCCACCCCTTCGGGCCCAATCCGGAACGCGGCGTCTTTCGAACCGACGATGGCGGGAAGTCCTGGCAAAAGGTGCTCTACCGCGATGAAAACACCGGCGCCTCTGCGCTCGCCTTCGACCCCAAGAACCCCCGCATCGTGTGGGCCGCGCTTTGGGAAGCCCGCAAAGGCCCCTGGGAGAATTCGGCCTGGCAAGGTCCCGGCAGCGGCCTGTTCCGATCGGCTGACGGCGGCGCCACCTGGAAACCGATGATGAACGGCCTTCCCACCTTCGAAAAAGACGGCTTGGGCCGCATCGGTTTCTGCATCGCCGAGCGCAATCCGAAGCGGATGTACGCGACCGTCGATGCCCGCACCGGAGGCGGGATCTACCGCTCCGACGATGGCGGCCAAAACTGGCGCAGGCTCTCCGAAGACGCCCGCCTGTGGGGCCGAGGCGACGATTTCGCCGAGATCAAGGCCGACCCCAAAAACCCGGATATCGTCTATGTCGGCAATACGGCTTGCTATAAATCGATCGATGGCGGCCTCACCTGGGAGTGCTGGAAAGGCGCCCCCGGCGGCGACGATTACCACACGATTTGGATCAATCCCGACAACCCCGAGATCATCCTGCTCGCCACCGATCAAGGCGCGACGATCACCGTCAACGGCGGCGAGACCTGGAGCTCGTGGTACAACCAGCCCACCGCGCAGCTCTACCACGTCGCCTGCGACAACCAGTTTCCCTATCGCGTCTACGGCGGCCAACAGGAAAGCGGCAGCGTCGGCGTCGCCAGCCGCGGACCCCTTGGCCAAATCACCTATCGCGAGTGGGAACCCTCGGGCGGCGACGAGTATTGCTACAGCGCGCCCGATCCCCTAAATCCCCGCTACGTCTACGGAGGGCGGCTCAACCGGTTCGATAAGCTCACCAAAGAAGTTGTCGACATCCGCCCCCGAACCCCCCATCGCACCCTTCGCACCGCCCCCCTGGTGTTCTCCCTGGCCGATCCGCGCGTGCTCTTCTACGCCGGCAACCTCCTTTTCCGGACCGCCGATGGAGGCCAGACCTGGGAGACGATCAGCCCCGATCTGACGCGTCCGGCCTACGACGTCGCCCCCAGCATCGGCGTCTACGCCAAGCCCGACATGGCCACCATGCCGCGGCGCGGCGTGATTTACACCATCGCCCCCTCGCCGTTGGACGTGAACGTCATCTGGGCCGGGACCGACGATGGCCTCATCCATGTCACCCAAGACGGCGGCAAAACTTGGGCGAATGTCACGCCGATGGCGCTGGATTCCTGGAGCAAGGTCAGCCTGATGGACGCCGGGCACTTTGACAAAGCCACCGCTTACGCCGCCGTCAATCGGTTCCGGCTCGACGACCTTCGGCCCCACATCTATCGCACCCACGATTTCGGGGCTTCCTGGACCGAGATCACCCACGGCATCCCCCCGAACGCCCCCTGCAACGTTGTGCGCGAAGACCCCGTCCGCAAAGGCTTGCTCTACGCCGGCACCGAGCGGATGGTCTGGACCTCCATCGATGACGGCGACCATTGGTCCCCCCTCCGGCTGAACATGCCCGCGACCTCGATCCGCGATCTGGTCGTGAAGGACGACGACCTCGTGGTTGGCACCCACGGCCGCTCGATCTGGATCCTCGATGACATCACGCCGCTACGCCAGATCGCTTCATCCGATCTTTTGAAGCCGGCGGTCCTGTTCCGCCCCCAAGCCGCCTATCTCGTCGATTGGAATCGGAACACCGATACCCCGGTTCCGCCCGAGGAGCCGGCGGGCCAGAATCCGCCCGATGGCGCCATCCTCAACTTCCACTTGGGCCGCGAGGCGGCGCGGGTGGAGATCGAGGTGTTCGATCCGGCCGGCCAATCGATCCGCAAGTACGCCAGCGACGACCCGATCCCAACGATCGACCCGAAAACAGTGCCCTATCCGCTTTATTGGGCCCGCCCCCCGCAGGTTTTGGGCAAGGCCAAGGGCGCCCACCGGTTCGTTTGGGACTTGCGTCCCGCGCCGCCCGGCGGAAGTCGGAGGGGGCTGCCGATGACCGCGATCTTCCGGGATACGCCGATGGTGCCCCGGGCCGCGATGGTCAAGCCGGGAACGTACCGGGTCCGGCTGACGGTGGACGGGCAGAGCTTCGAGCAGCCGCTCGAACTCCGCCCCGACCCCCGCAAGGGCTAAGCCTCAGAAGAACATCGGCGCCAACAAGAACGCCAAGCTGGTTACCGTCGCGTACACCAAGAACACCACCGTCAAGAAGCCCATGATGTCGCGAAACTTGAGCCCAGCCAGCCCCAGCAGTGGGATCGCCCAGAAGGGTTGGATCGCATCCGTCATCATATCGCCCCAGGCATAGCTGAGCACGGTGAGCGAAGGGGCCACCCCCAGCTCCGACCCCGCTTGCATGATATAGGGCGCCTCAATAAACCACTTGCTGCCGCCGGAGGGCACGAAGTAGTTGACGATGCCGGAATACCAGTAGACGACGAGCGGAAAAGTCGATTCGGTGGATCCTTTCACAAAGACATCGGCGAGCTTGTCCTGCAGGGCGGTCGACTTGATGATCCCGTAGATGCCCGCATAGAAGGGAAATTGGATGACAATCCCCCAAAGGAACACCCCGCCCTCTTTGCAGGCAGCGAGGAACCGGGCCGGCGTCCAGTGCAGCAGCACGGCGGCGAAGAGCAGGATGAAGTTGACCGTGTTGAGGTCGACCGCCTGCCCGATCGGCTTGGACCCGAAGTGCCCCCAAAGATAGAAGACCGCCATTGCCCCCACGAAAAAGCTGGCCCATGGTGTGCGTTCGAGCCAATCAGACCAAGCCTCCCCTCCCCTTTCTCCCGAAGGGGGAGGGGATTGAGGGGTGGGGGTCAAAGCCTCTGCCGGCATTGGCACCGTCTCCTCTTCCCTCGGATGCAGCCGCGGGGCCAAAATCGCCACGATCACGATCACCAGCACCGTCAACCCCAGGTTGAAACTCGAGAAGATCGTCTGGGTAACCGGGATCACCGGGATCGTCGCCACGTCCTTCCGGTCCGCGCTTGAGACCAGCAGCGGCGCGCTCGCCGAGAGCCCGGCGTGCCAGGTGGTGCTCATGCCCAGGTAGGCGCAGGCCACCAAAAGCCGGAAGTCCACCTTCGGGCAAGCGCGCCCCACCACCCGGGCGAAGACCGCGCTGGCCGCCAGGCTGAGCCCCCAATTCACCAGCGCGGCGAGCATCGAAAACAGCGCGACCAGCAGAACCGCCCGTCGAGGGGTCGTGGCCTTCCTTCCCAGCGCTTCCATCAGCGCGGCGACCGGGCGCGTCTGGGCCAGCACATAGCCGCCCAGCATGATCAGGCACATCTGCATCGCAAAGGGCAGCAGCTCCCAAAAGCCCTTGCCCCAGGCGTCGACGGCGTCCCGAGGCGTCGCGCCGCCAAAGCCGAGGGCGAGCCCGAAGACGAGGGCGGTGAGCAAGATGGCGATGACGTAGGCATCAGGCACCCATCTCTGCGCCCAATGAGTGAACAGGTTGGCAAGCCGGCTGATCATGGTCCCTGAATAAAGGACGGACGGAACTCTCGGAAGGAAACCCCCACCCCCGGCCCCTCCCTTGGGGACATGGGGGAGGGGGTCATCCCTTCAACCCTCCACTCGCGACGCCTTCGACGAAGTAGCGTTGGGCCAGGAGGTAGACCAGAAGCACCGGGACCACCACAAACGACGCCCCCGCCATCAGCAGCGGCCAGCTCATCACGTAGTGCCCCGCCGAGAGCGCCGAGATCGCCAGTGGGAGCGTCTTCATCTCCTCGCTCTTGACCACGATCAGCGGCCCCAGGAAGTCGTTCCACGCCCCCAGGAACGTGAAGACGGCGAGCGTCGCCATCGCGGGCCGGACCAGCGGAATGGCCACCCGCCGGTAGATCGCCAGCTCGGAAGCCCCATCGATCCGCGCCGCATCGAGGAATTCATCGGGCACGGTGAGCATCGCCTGGCGCAGAAAGAACACGCCGAACGCGCTGGCCAGCCCGGGCACGATCAGGCCGGTATAGGTATCCAGCCAAGCCAATTGCTTAAGCAACAAGAAGCTTGGAATCATGGTGACTTGGCCGGGGATCATCAGCGTGGCGAGCAGGCCGATGAACAGCACGTTCCGCCCGCGGAAGGGATATTTGGCGAAGCCGAACGCAGCGAGGCTGTTCAGAAGGAGGCTGCCCAGGGTGATCGCCAAGCTGATGACGACGCTATTGAAGAAGAAGCGCCCGAACGGGGCGATCTTCCAGGCTTCGGCGTAGTTCTCCCAGCGGAAATAGTCGGGCAGGAATCGGGGCGGAAAAGAGAGGGCTTCGGCGTCGGATTTGAGGCTGGTGAGGACCATCCAGAGGAAGGGGACAGCCATCATGAGCCCGCCCGCCATGACGACGATCCAGAGGGGGGTGCGGGTGAGGCGGGGCAGAGCCGAGGTGGTCACGGCGATCCGTCCGGGCGAAAGGTGGAACCAAGGGCAAGGATCGCTTCTTCAAACTTCTGACGGCTGATATGCCCCGCCACATGGACGACAATTGCGGCATCGGCGGTAAAGAGGCGCGAGGGCCGGATGTTGCTGGGATGCTCGAGTCCCCCGGTTTCAAAGTCACTGTCGTCGAGGATAACTGCATAGCGGTCGCGGACTTCTCGACTCGTGATCATGCACCAGATGAGGTCGTTTCCGTCGAGGCTCGCCAAAACCAAAGCGGGACGCCGCTTCGTCTGGGTGAGATCAGAAAAAGGAAACGGAACGACGACGACATCGCCCGCTAAAGGTTTGCCCAAGCCCTATCTTCCTCCGGCCTTAACCAGTCTTTGGCCAGGACCTGTTCACTGAGCAAAGCCTCCTCGCCGAATGGCAGTCCGGATCGCTTTGCTCGCTCAAGCTCGGCGATCAGCAAAGCAGCAATCGCATCCTGCTCCTTTTCGGAGAGCTTCGTCGCTTGCTCAAACGCCAGCTTCAATCGGTCGCTCATGGGGTTATTGTACGGCAACTCCTATTGCCACGGCTTCAGCCTCCCCCGGAAAAAGCGCCACTGGGCCAGGGTCAAAAGGAGGACGATGACAAACAGCAGAACCGCCATCGCGGAGGCATAGCCCATTTCCAAGCTCTGAAAGGCGGATTGCCAGAGGTAGTAGAGATAGACCCGCGTGCGGTCGAGGGGGCCGCCGTTGGTGAGAATGTAGACGCTTTGGAAGACTTGGAACCCGCCGATCACGCCCATGATCGTGAGGAACATGGTGGTGGGGGTCAGGAGCGGCCAGGTGACGTGGCGGAAGGATTTCCAGGAGGTGGCGCCATCGATGCGGGCGGCTTCGTGAACCTCTTCCGGGATCGCTTTAAGCCCGGAAAGGTAGATAAGGATGCCAAAGCCGAGGCTATGCCAAACGCCGATCCCGGCGACGACCGGCATCGCGAGGTTGGGGTCGGCCAGCCACATTTGGGCGGGCAGCCCGGTTTTGCGAAGCGCGGCATTGGCGAGGCCGAACTCGGGGTTGAGGAGCCATTCCCAGACGAAGGCGACGGCGACCATGCTCGTGACGTTGGGCAGGAAATAGAGCCCGCGCGCCCAATTGCGCCCGCGGAACCAAGGCTGGTGAAGGGAGAGAGCGATGCCCAGTCCGAGGGCGAGCCCGGCGGGAAGCGAGAAGGCGACGTAGAGGGCGGTGTTGAGGAGGGTGGTCCAGATGAGGGGGTCGGCCGCGAGGCGCTCGTAGTTGCGGGCGCCGATGTAGCGGGCCGGAGCGATGCCGTCGAAATCAAAAAGGCTGAGCCCGATGCCCCACAGGCTGGGGACCACCACGAAGAGGGCGATGATGAGAAGGGCGGGCGAAACGAACTCCCAGCCCCAACTGGCCTTTTTCGCGGCGTTCGACATGCTTGGCGGTCGGCAGCCGTCGGATGCGGCCGCTTTACTTCTCCGCTTTCGTCGCGACTTCGATTTTCTCCTTCGGACCGCTCAGGAACGGGAGAAACCGTTTGGCATCGGCGGCAAAGACGCCGAGAATGAGCATGGCCACAAAGGCAAAGCCGACCCCGGCCACCCAGTTTTGAACGCGGAAGCTGAGGCGGCGGCCCCGACGGAACATCTCGATGACGGCGACCGCCATCTGGCCGCCATCGAGGGGGACGGCGGGAAGCAGGTTGAAGATGCCGAGGGAGATGCTGAGAAGGCCGGCCAAGGAGATCGTGGGCCAAACTCCGGCGCGGGCGCTGGCGGCGGTCGCGGCGACCATGGTGGCGGGGCCGCCCACTTCGTCTTGGAATCGAGAGGGCTGCTGGATGAGCCTGAGAAGTCCGGCCGCCATCTTGAAGGGATAGGTCGCGGCTTCGGTTAGGGCCTCTCCGAACGGCTTTTTCGACAGGTGGGTTTGATAGCCGGCGCCAATGCGAAACTGTTTCTTCAACTCACCGGTCGGTTCGAACTTTTCGTTCATGACCGGACCGGGTGTCTTGTCGAATTCCGGCGTCACCGAAAACGCCATTTCTTTCCCGGCGCGACGAATGACGAACGCTTGGGCTCGGCCTTCCGACTTCTGGACCTCGCGGGCCATGTCGTGCCATGTTTTGACCGGGTTGCCGTCGATCGTGAGGACGCGATCATCCGGTCTCAGGCCGGCCACGTATCCCGGCATGGCTTTTCGCAGATCGCCCAAAACGGGTTCATTTAGGGGTTCGCGAATGCCGTAGAAGGTGAGCACCGGGATGAGCACCAGCCAGCCCGCGATGAGGCTAAAGACAGGTCCCGCGAAAAGCACGAAGAAGCGCTGCCAAGGCGGTTTCGAATAAAAGCCGCCAGGGACGAGGGTCTCCGAACCATCTTCCTCGGGGATCATGCCCTTGATCTTGACGAAGCCGCCAAGGGGCCACGGCCGGATGGTAAAGACGGTGGTTTCGTAGCCGTCTTCCTCTTCGATCTTGGCGTTTTCCGAGGGCAGGGCGGCCGCCTCGTCATCCGGGAGCGCGGGGCGCGGCGCATGGGAGACCGGATAGCGTCGCGTCATCCACGTCCAAATCGGCTTCTTTCCAAACCCGATGGAGAATTCTTCGACGCCCATTCCAAAGAGACGGGCAAAGAGATAGTGCCCAAGCTCGTGGGCCGCCACCAGAAGGGTGACGATGGTCAGGAAGACGATTGCGATCAGCGGCCAATCCCACATATGCTCTTTTCGTATACGACAGAAAACGTGCCTAAGATGCCTTTGCCGCCACGCCGGATCGTTCGCGGACGAGGGCGCGGGCTTCGCGGTCGGCCTCGAGGATGGCCTCCAAGGTTGCCGGCGAAGGTTTATGATGGCTCATGGCGGCCTCGACCGCATCGAGGATAGCCAAAAAGCCCATTTCGCCGCGAAGAAAGGCGTTCGCCGCCTCTTCGTTCGCCGCGTTCATCGTGGCGGGCATGGTGCCCCCAATGCGGGAAGCCTCTCGGGCCAAGGCGGGTCCATTGAACGTGGCTTCGTCGAGCGGTTCAAAGGTGAGGTTCGGGGTCGCTTCGGGGCTCCATGGCGGAAGCTTGTTCGGGACGCGATCCGGATAGAGCAGTGCGTATTGGATCGGCAGCCGCATGTCCGGCCAGCCCAATTGGCCCAGCACGCTCCCATCGCGAAACTTGACAAACGAGTGGACGACTCTTTGGGGATGGACGACAATCTCGACCTGATCGAGATCAACTCCAAAAAGCCATTTGGCCTCGATCGCTTCGAGACCCTTGTTCATGAGGGTGGCCGAATCCACGGTGATCTTGCCGCCCATTCGCCACGTCGGATGGGCGAGCGCGTCATCCACCGTCACCGTCTCGAGTTCACTTCGCTTGCGTCCGCGGAAGGGTCCTCCGCTGGCAGTGAGGATGAGGCGGTCGATTTGATCGGCGCGATAGCCTTGGAGGCATTGAAAGAGCGCGCTGTGCTCGCTGTCGATCGGGATCATTTCGACGCCCCTTT
>CAYONY010000012.1:0-30673 GCA_964405415.1 uncultured Fimbriimonadaceae bacterium
GCCCCCCGCCGCCGCCTTACGCACCGCTTCGGCCCCTTCGCGCCGCAGCAGCGTATCCGGATCGTCGCCGGGCGGAACCAGCGCCACCTCCGCCGCGATCCCCGCCTCTCTCAAAATCTCGCAGGCGCGCTCAGCCGCTTTTTGGCCCGCTTCGTCGGCGTCGTAGAGCACGGCGGCTCGGTCGCACCAGCGTTTGAGCAAACGGCCGTGGTCATCGGCCAGCGAGGTGCCAAGTGAAGCGACTGCCTCTTCCACGCCGGCTCGATGGCAAGCGATCACGTCGAGGTAGCCCTCCACCAACACGGCTCGGCGGCTCTCGAGGAGCTTGGTCTTGGCCCGGTGCAGCCCATAGAGCACGCGGCTCTTGCGATAGATCGGCGTATCGCCGCTGTTGACGTATTTGGGGATGCCATCGCCCAACAATCGACCGCCGAATGCGACCAAGCTGCCCCGCTCATCGCGGATCGGGAACATCAATCGCCCGCGAAACCGATCGTAGAACCCGCCGCCCGCATCCTGGTCGACCAAAAAAAGGGCGCGGCAAAGGGGGAGGTTGTGCCCTTTCTTTTGAAGGTGCACGGCGAGCGCTTCGCCCACATCGGGGGCATAGCCGAGCTCCCAATCATCCCGCGTTGCGGCGTCGAGCCCGCGGCGCTCGCAGTAATCCCGCGCCGGCGCTGATTTGCCGAGTTCCTGTCGAAAGAAGCGGAGCGCCTCATCCATCGCGGCGGCGCGGGCTTCCGATTCGCCTTTGGAGGCTTCTCCGGGTCGGGCTTTGAGGGTGACCCCGGCTTGCTTGGCGAGCTGTTCGAGCGCCTCGCGGAACTCGAGGTTCTGGGTCTTCATGACCCAATCGAAGACGTCGCCTTTTTCGCCGCACGACCAGCAGCGGTAATAGCCGATGTCGGGGCTGACATAGAAAGAAGGGTTTCTGTCGTTGTGAAACGGACAGAGACCCTTCCAGTTTTTTCCGGCGCGCTTCAGCGCGACTCTCTGGCCGACGAGTTCGACGAGATCGATACGGGACCGGATTTCGTCGCGCTCGTCAGCCACGCCCTATTCTACGTCTTGCCGCCGGCCACCACGATACCGGTTACGGTGTGGGGCTTGTTGGCGCCGAGGCGCGAAAGGCGGAAGGCCACCTTGTTGCGGACGAGATAGCGGACCACGATGTTGTCCCCGTTGATCTCGTAGCCATCCGGCGTCTGATACTTCTTGATGATGTCGCCAAAGGTCGAACCGAAGCGAACGCCTTTGGAGGTCTTCACGCGGCCATCGGTCATGCCGATCGCTTCGATCTGGACAACGCGGTTGAACTTGTCGAGAATGAACCCGTACTTGCTCGTCCCGCGCTTGTAGACCCAGCGCGTATAGATGATCTTGCCGGTGTTGCCGCCCGCGCCGCCCATGGCCGGACCGGGACGGCCGCCGCCCGCTCCCGGAGGCACCGCGCCCTGGGGCGGGCCAAAGCCCGCGCCGCCGCCGCGCCCGCCTTCATCGTCGCCATCCGGACCGCCACCGCGGCCGCGCTGGAACATCAGCATGTCGTCGCCAAAATCGAAGGGGTTGCTGTCGGCCGCCGCACTGGCTGCCGCACTGCCGCCGCCCCCACCAGGACCGCCGCCGCCGACGCCCGCTCGCGGAGGACCGCCGCCCGGGCCGCCGCCCGCGGCCGGACCGATCGAGCCGCCGCCGAAGCTGACCGGCTGGATCTCCGTCGGGTTGCCGTAGACGCTGATGACGCGGGCCCCCGTATCGTAAAGCTTGATCCCGACCATTCCGCTCTCGCCGCCCTTCACCGTGACGGCTTTCTGAACGTTCTGACCGGCAATCGCCGCGACCGACAGCACCGCTGCCGCCACCGCGAACATTCCGTTTTGAGTCACTCTCATATTAAAGGTTCACCCCTCTTGAGTTCGACGCTGAATCGCACCGTTGATTT
Organism: uncultured Fimbriimonadaceae bacterium; assembly: GCA_964405415.1. GTDB lineage: Bacteria > Armatimonadota > Fimbriimonadia > Fimbriimonadales > Fimbriimonadaceae > CAYONY01. Next base: position 1,943 of record CAYONY010000012.1, read on the forward strand.
CTTTGACGTCGCCGGCCGTCCGAAGGTCACGCCCCGAATGCACGAATAATCCGCGGCCGCCCGGCGTACTTAAGGTATATCTTACCGTTAGACTCAAGGAGCACCTCAAGCATGTCCGCAAACCTCGCCCTCTCTTCGGCTGAATTCGACGACAAAGTCCTGAATTCCGATCTCCCCGTTCTGGTCGATTTTTGGGCCGAATGGTGCGGTCCCTGCAAAGCGATCGGCCCTTCGGTGGAGCAGCTCGCCACCGAATACGAAGGCAAAGCCAAGGTTTACAAAGTCGACGTCGATTCCAATGGCGACGTCGCCGAGCGCTACGGCATCATGAGCATCCCCGCGCTCCTCGTCTTCAAAGGCGGAAAGGTGGTGGATCAAATGATCGGCGCGGGACCGAAACCCACCATCGCGGCGCTCCTGGATCGCGCCATTTCCAACTGAACGGCCGAACGGCATTAGGAAGGGGGATCGGTTGGCCGATCCCCCTTCCTTGCGGTTTCGAAGCCGAAGCTCAGGCCGGTTTCGTCGCGGAGGCCGGCGCTTTGCGCGATTCGACCGCTTCCCGATAGAGCTTCGAATACTCCTTGGCGCTGGCTTCCCAGCTGGAATCGCGCTTCATGCCGGTCGCGACCAATTTCTTCCAATCTTCTTTGCGGTGGTAGGCCTCGACGGCACGCCGGCAAGCCGAAATTAAGCCGGCTGCGCTCTTTTCTTCAAAGACGAAACCGTTCTCGCCTTCGGTGACCGTATCGGCCAGGCCGCCGGTTTTCCGAACGATCGGCACGCTGCCATAGCGCATCGCAATGAGCTGGCCCAGACCGCACGGTTCGAAAAGGCTCGGCATGATGAACATGTCCGAACCCGCGTAGATGCGCTGAGCGAGTTCGAGGTCGAACCGGTTGATGAACCGGATTCGATCCCGATGTTCGGTTTGCAGGGCCTCGAGCTTATGCGCCACGTCCGGCTCGCCAACGCCCAAAATCACCATCCGCAGCGGCAGTTTGGAAATCTCGTCGGCCCCTGCCGCGAGCAGGTCGAAACCCTTCTGCGCGCTCAGGCGGGTGACCACGCCGGCAATCGGCACTTCCGGCTCGCCCACCCAGCCAAGCCGTTGCAGCAGCGACTCGCGGCAACCCGATTTGCCTTCCGGCTTTTCCGCCGAATACGACGTACAGATCCGCGGATCGTGTGAAGGATCGAACGTCTTCATGTCGATCCCGTTGAGAATCCCGGTCAGGCGGCCGGTTTCTGCGAGGTGATTCGTGACCCCGTCGAGCGTGCAGCCGAATTCCTCGGTGCGAATCTCCTCGGCATACGTCGGGCTCACGGTGGTGACGCGATCGGCAAAGACCATCGCCGACTTCAAAAAGTTGAACTTGCCCCAAGTCTCCAACTGGTGCATGTTGAAGAGGGCCTCGTCCAAGCCCGCCTTGGCCACCACTTCCGGCTCGAAGACGCCTTGATAAGCCAGGTTGTGGATGGTGTGAACGCTCGCCGTGTTGGCCCACACCGGGTCCTTCGATTCTTTAAGAAAAACGGGCAGCAGGCCGGTGTGCCAGTCGTGGCTGTGAATCACGTCGGGAATCCACTCGAGACGCTTGAGCGAATCCAATGCCGCCTTGGCAAAGGCGATGTGCTGGTCTTCGCCAGGCAGATAGATCGTTTCGCTCGAAACCGTGTGATCAAACCACTCGCCCGCCCGCATCAAATAGACCTCGACGCCGCGATGTTCGCCTTTCCAGACGGAGGCGTCCACGCTCCAGACCGGATTGATCGCGACCGGGGAAGGATCGAGCACGGCTCGGAAACCGAATTCGATATGCTCGCGGACCATGCGATACGCCGGCATCAAAATCCGCACGTCGTGGCCCATCGCCTTCAGGGCCAAGGGCAGGGAACCGATGACGTCGGCCAATCCGCCCACTTTCGCGAAGGGCGCCACCTCATGAGAAACAAATAGGATTTTCAAATACGCACCACCAGTTTCGAAGGACGCCGTCCTCGGCCGTTTGGATGGCCCGGACGGCGAAACCTCCTTAATGTGACGATCGCCGAGCCGCGTTTCACTCTCGTCTTAGCCGCATCGGTCCGTCGCCATGAAAAGGGTTCCGCCTCCGCACCAAGGGTCCGACTGGCACGAATGCGGGGGCGTTCCAAAAAAGTCGGCTACGGTTGAGCTAGAGGGCTTCGATCAGCACCGCCGTCGCTTCACCGCCGCCAATGCAGGGGGTCGCGACCGCGTATTTTCCACCCCGACGACGAAGCTCATGCATCGCGGTGAGGATCAGCCGGGCGCCCGTCATCCCGATCGGGTGGCCCAGCGCCACCGCGCCGCCGTTGACGTTGAGCCGATCGTAAGGGATACCGACGTTCTCGGCCACGTTCATGGCCACGACGGCAAAGGCCTCGTTGATCTCCCAAAGTTCGATGTCGCCGACCTTCAAGCCCGTTTTGGCCAGCAGCTTCTTGATCGCTTCCGCGGGAGCGGTGGTGAACCACTGAGGCTCCTGGGCGTGCTGCGCATAGCCAACGAGGCGCGCCAGCGGCTTCAGGCCCTTGGCGGCGGCGGCCGACTCGGAGGCGAGGACCAGCGCGGCGGCCCCGTCATCGATGCTGCTGGCGTTGCCGGCGGTTGTCACGCCTTCTTTGTCGAACGCGGGCCGGAGCCCGGCGAGCTTGGAAATGTCGCCTTTCTTGGGTTCCTCGTCTTCCGAGACCATTACAGGATCGCCTTTGCGCTGTGGCACCGGGACGGGGACAATCTCCTCGCTCAGCGTGCATTTCTCCTGGGCCGCCAAGGCGCGGCGATAGCTTTCGGCGGCGAAGTCGTCGATCTTTTCGCGGGAGTAATTCAGCTCGCGCGCGCAGAGGTCCCCACAAGTCCCCATGTGAACTTGGTGGTAGGGGTCCCAAAGCCCGTCGTGGATCATCATATCGATGAGCTTGGAATCGCCCATACGCAGGCCGGTGCGCGCGCTAGGCGAGAAGTAGGGGGCATTGCTCATCGACTCCATGCCTCCCGCGACAACGAACTTGGCATCTCCGCAAGCGATGGCCTGAGCCGCCATCATCGCCGCCTTCATACCGGAGCCGCAGACTTTGTTGATCGTCGTGCAAGGGACGCTATTGGGGAGTCCGGCGCCAAGCGCGGCCTGGCGCGCGGGGGCTTGCCCCACCCCGCCCTGCAACACTTGGCCGAACAGAACTTCGTCGACGTCCTCCGGCGAGACGCCTGCTTTTTCGATTGCGGCGCGAATCGCGAACGCGCCCAGCGAAGGCGCGGACATCGAGCTTAGGACGCCTCCGAACGCGCCGATCGGAGTGCGGATTCCGGAGAGAATAACGGCTTTTTCCATGGTGTGCGGGAAGGTTACCGCGCGCCCGTCAATCGATTTGCGGCGATTCCTTGCGAGATTCTACGTGCCGAAGTCAAGTCTCGCCATGTCTCGCCAAGCCGGACTCTGGTTGCGGGACTCGCGAGAAGCTGTACGAGACCCCCATTTCCCCTCTTAAAGGAACTCTCAAAGGAAAAGACGGCCCGCACGAGCCGCCTTCTCACTTTGAGTGGAGGTGAACCCTTGAGCACGGCCATGGCAAGCCGAAGCCCAAAGCCTTATCCGCCGCCCGCCTTGGCTTTGGGCTTCAAGGCATAGCTGAAGTCAACGCCGAGCAGCTCCGAGAGCATGTTGTTCCAACGCATCGCTTCGCCGATTTTCGTCGCTTCGTCGACGCTCATCCCTTGATACTTCACCAGATAGGGTACCAACGCTTGGGTCGTGCGATTGGCCGACTGGCAGTGGTACAGAATCTTTCCATCCGCCGCTTCAAACGCCTTGGCGATCTGGTCGAGGGCTTCCGGCGTGAACGTTTTCCAACTGGTCAGCGGGATGTTGTGATACGTCATCCCCAGCTCTTTGGCGAGCGCTTCTTCATCGAAGCCGTTTCGTTTGAGATCCTCCATTTCGGCGGTCCCGCGGATGTTGACGATCGTCTTGACCCCTTGCGCCGCAAGTTCGCGCAGCTTCTTTTCATCCGGTTGGCTGGCATTCAAAATCGAGCCGAGATCCCACATGACGAACGCCCGCCAATCCTCGCTCGGCGGGTTCACCGCTTTGGGAGCGGTCAGCCTTAGCTTCGAGCCGGCTTTGGATACGACACCGTCTTTGGGCTTCCGAGCCCCTTCGCGTCGAGCCGATGCCATATAGGAGACCTCCTGGTCGAGCATGAGCCCGGTCCGATCCACCGTCACGCTCATATTCATTCCCGCCCGCCAAGCCTCATCGACCGACTGCTTTCGATCGGTGATGAGATACGCCATCCACATGTAGCTGGCCCGCCACGCGACCGTGCAGTGAAGCAGCACTTTGCCCTCGGACTGCTTCATGGTCTCGGCGAACTTCTTGACGAGGTCAGGTCCCAGATTGACGAAGGGGATGTGGACATATCTCATGCCCAATTCCTTCACGAGCGCCGCTTCGTCGAACGTCACATCGCGACGATTGTCCATTTCTTCTTTCGTCCGGACCGAAACGATGGTCGTGAAACCCTCTTTGGCAAGGGCCCGCAGCGCATCCGGTTCCGGCTGGCCGGAAACATAGGCGGCGCCGACATCGAAGATGGCGGATAAAAACCCGGGCCGATCGAGGGCTTTCGGGAAGGTCACCGGACGATCGCTGGCGAATGGCCCCGAGGACCCGAGAAGCGGAACGGCGAGGAGCAGTGGCGCAAGGAGTGACATATCTCGTAAGAGGATACGCCTAGGGCGGGGGACATCCCTTGAACGATCCTGTCCATTTCCATCACCGTTGCGGGCGAGGCGCCGCCAAAAGTTAGGGCCCGGAAGTCCCGATTCCGCAAAACAGAGCCGAGGCGCGGCGTCATAAAGGCCGAAGAAGGGGTGAAATCGATGAAGTCCATGAAAGTCAAGAAATCGGAAGAGGAGTGGCGCGAGAGCCTGTCGCCGGAAGAGTTCCGAATTCTGCGCGAGAAAGGAACCGAACGGGCGTTCACGGGCGAGTATTGGAACAACCATGACGCGGGCCTTTATCGGTGCGCCGGCTGCGGCGAGCCGCTTTTCGATTCAGCGGCGAAGTTCGACAGCGGATCGGGGTGGCCAAGTTTTTACGAGCCGATGAACCCCGATGCGGTGGCCGATGAAACCGACACGAGCTACGGCATGGTCCGGGACGAGGTGCTTTGCGCGGCCTGCGGCGGCCACTTGGGCCATGTCTTCGACGATGGCCCCAAGCCCACCGGACGGCGCTACTGCATCAATTCGGCGTCGCTCAAGTTTGAGCCTAGGTCTTGATCAAGCCCTCGATCCGCTCGCGTAGCCGATTACCGTTCAAGAACCGCTTATCGTCGATGATCTGGTGCCACCAGTCATAGGGCGCCGGCGGGGTCTCGCCCTTCCACTCGGTCTTTCCATCGTAGAGGAAGTAAACGTCGTAGGCGAGCGGGGTGTCGCGCGGCAGGGGAACGATCTTGCCGAAGCTCGCGACCAGATCCGGCTTCTTCTCGTAATACTGTTTGACCCGTTTGTCATTGAGGATCGCCGCCCCCATGTTGGCGAACTCCATGTTGTCGCCGCCATAAACACTGGTCCACACCACGTAAAATCGAGGCGACTCGGCTTTAAGTTTGTTCAAGACGGCAGCGCGGACCTCACGGGCCCCCTCCAAGCACGGCTCTCAGCTGGGGGAGAGGATGATGACGACGCGCGGGACGCCCTTGTCGCGATTGAAGTCGGTTTGGAAGGTCGCCGGGTCATGAAGAACCGGCTTCTGCGAGCCGGTCGGCACGCCAAGCGCAAAGAGGAGGGCGAGCGAAGCGAGCATCGTTCTGTGGAGTATGACGGGCGCCACCCGCGAATGTTTCTTCTTTCGAGGTTCAGTCGATATTGGCCGCGCCGCTTCGCCGCGTTTGGCCACGCGGAGATCGGCCAACCGTCGGTGCGTCACATTGCGAACTTGGCGTGCCAACCGGATTTGGTGCGCGGCGTGCCGCTTAGCGCCAACTCTTGGCCGAAAACATTTCCGTCGGCAAGGCAAAGGGCGCGAACACCTTCACGACCGGAAACGGCTTACCCTTTTCGAGCAGATCGCCCAGCATCCCCCAGGTGGCTGCGCCATCGAGCGACTCGGGTTCAAGCATATGGAAGGCCACCAGGCCCATCGGCTGCCCCGTCCGAACCACGAACGACCCCTTTGCGAAATTGGCCTTCATCGAGCGAAAGGCGCCCTGCGCCGCAAAGACCCGCAAGCCCTGGAAATTGGACGTCGTGACCTCGGACACTTCAAAAAAGTCGCCCCCGCTGACCGTCGTTTCGGTCAAGCGCTCCACCGTCAGGCCATGGCGCGACAAGTTTTCGGCAAGGCTGCGAAGCGATCCGTCGAAGACGTAGGCGGCGGGGAACTTCGACGTCTTGGTTGATTTGAACCGGTCGAACACGGGCATCGCCACCGCCTCAAGGTATCTGGGCCAGAGGTTGCGGGCCACCGGATCGTTGGGATTCGGCTTTTCCAAGAGGACCTTCTCGGCGGGTCGCTGGTCCATCGCAAAGCGGATACCCACCTCGACCGGCGTGGCGGACGTCGCCCATTGCGCGAGCCGCGCATCGGCTTCGCGGCACATCGCGATCACCGACCGGCTCTCGCGCGCCAAGTTCTCCAAAACTTCTTTGACGAAGTTAAGCGTTGCCTCAACCCGGACTTTGAACGGCGCGAAACTGGCCGCTTCGCTGAGGATAGCGACGCGGTTGCGAATGCCGCCGTAATTCGTCACGTAGCGCGGCTCGGACCCAAAGGTCGCCCATCGACGACCCTCGGGACCTCCTTCGACGTTGCCGTAATCGAAGAGCTCCATTTTGTATTTCGTGCGGAAGTCCCGCCGGATTTTGGGAAGGAGCCGATCGCGGCAGTAGGCCATCACTTTTGCATCCGTAGTAGGGTTCAGCGGCGGGGAATAAGTCAAGGGATAGCCGTGGCGGGTCCCATTCGTTGTATGCAGATCCATGATCGCTTCCGGATCCCACTTGGCATACACATGCTCGAGCACCGCCTGCATTTCGTTGGAGAGCACCTTCATGCAGTCGCGGTTCAAGTCCATCCCCTGGCCATTGGCGCGCGTGCCCACCGGATCCGGACCATCTTGGCTCGGGCGGTTCCGGTTCAGCGGTCCCCAGTTGTCGTTGCCGTCGATGTTGTAGATCGGGGTAACGAGCAGAACGAGCTTTTCGAGCAGCGGATGCTTGGGGTTCTGGGCGAATTCGCGCAAGAGCATTAAAGCGGCCTCCTTGCCCTCGACCTCGCCGGCATGGATGTTTGCCTGAACGTAAACCACGAGCTTGCCCTCCGCTCGCGCGGTGGACGGCGTCGCGAAGCGGTTTTTTGCCACAACGACCAGCGGCAGGGGCTGGCCCTTGGGGCTCCTTCCAATCCACTCGAGCCGCATCGGGCCGTCAAGCTTCACCAAGCCTTCAAGGAACGCGACGACCTGAGCATAGCTCGACGTCTCTTTGTAGCCGGTAGCTTCCGGCCGGGTCTGAGGGGAACCCGCTTGGAAGCCCGGACCGGATAAGGCCAACGCGACGAGGGCGGAAAGCGCGTGCATGAGGTCTTCACCGTACCCGTTACGAGAGGTCTATTCGCGGCCTTCGCTGTCCCATAAGCCCCCAAGTTGGAGCGCCATTTCTTCGGCGAGCCGGCGGCCAACCAGGGTTTCCTCGTCCACCGTTTGATCGGAACCCGCTTTGCGGACTTCGTCGAGAAAGAGATGGTAGCGGGCGCGCGCCACGATAGGCAGCTTCGGCGCGATGCGCCGCGCTTGAGCCACCGCAAGCGCGGCAGTGCGATGGTCCGAAAGGGCCACCACAATGCCTCGGGCCCGGTCGAGATGGGCGTGCTCCAGGATCTCCAGTTGGGTCGCATCGCCCAAGAGCGCCCGGCAGCCATAGTCGCGAACCGTCTGGACCAGACGCCGATCGGTGTCGAGCACAAGCACGTCGAATCCGAATTCCCGAAGCGTTTCGGCGGTTGAGCGTCCCGCTTCCCCAAAGCCGACGAGGACGACGTGCCCGTTGAGGCGCTCCGCGGCTTCCCGAGCCAATTCTTCTTCGCGCGCCAGCTTGCGGGCGGGAACGATTCGCTTGGCCAGGCCCCGTCCCCAGGTCGGGGCGACCCCGATCAACAAGGGCGCCGCCAAGAGGGTCACCACCGAGGCTGAAGTGGTCGCTTGCACAACGCCGGAGTCGAGGGCGCCTTGAGCCCCCGCAAGTTGCAGGAGAACGAACGAAAGCTCCCCGACCTGGGCCAAAGAAAGGCCTGCCGCAAGACTGGCGATGGTCGGCACGCGGACGAGGCGAAGCGCGCCGAACGCCAGGGCGGTCTTTCCGAGAACGATGCCCAAGGCGAGGGTGAGCACGACGCCGGCGTGGCCCGTGATCCAAATCGGATCGGCGAGCATGCCCACACTGGCAAAGAACAAAGTCGCAAACAGGGTCTTGAGCGGCCCGACGTCGGCACGAACCTGGGCGGCGTAGGGCGATTCGGCCAGCAGCACCCCTCCGACGAAGGCGCCGATCGCGGCCGAGAGCCCGATCGAGTGGGCGATCCACGACGACGCCAAGCAGAGCGTGATCGCGAGCAGAATGGGGAGTTCGCGATTTCGGGCCAGCGCCCGCGAACGCAGCACCCTCGGAACGAAAGCGACCGCCACGACGACCACGACGATTAGGCCGATGCCGAGTTGAGAAAGGGTGAGATCGACGCCCGGGCCGGACGTAGGGACGACGGGACGTTGACCCAGCGTCGAAACCAGAATGACGAGTGGCACGAAGGCAAGATCCTGAAAGATGAGGATCGCGGTGGCGGACTTCCCGTAGGTCGCGTCGAGATCGCCGCCGTCTTTGAGCGCTTTGAGCACGATGACCGTGCTGCTGAGCGCAACGACGGCGCCGAGGGCAAGGGCAGCTCCTTGGCTCAGGCCAAAAGCAAGCGCCACGCCAAAGGTCGCGCCCAGCACGAGAGCCACTTGAAGGCTTCCGCCAATCAAGCCGACGCGGCCGAGCCGGACCACTTGGGTGACCGAGAATTCGAGGCCGATGCTGAAAAGCAGCAGCGCAACGCCGATCTCGGCCAAGTCTCGGACCGCCTCCACACTGCGGACCACACCGGCCGCGCCGGGGCCAAGCAGCACGCCGGCCAGGATGTAGCCGATGATCGCGGGCTGGCGGAAGCGCTCCATGAGCGCGCCGAGCAGAAACGCGCCGGCCAAAATCGCCATAAGGTCGATCAGGAGGTTCCAGCCGGCTTCCATAGGGCAGTATGGCTCTTAGCTGGCGGTCAGGACGTCGAAAGCCAGGTCGTGAAAACGGGGTCGAAAGTCCAGGATGCGATCGGTGACTTTCGGGTGGACACGATTGGTGAGCAAGGCGGCAAAGATCCGGTTTTCGGGATCAACCCAAACCGAGGTGCCGGTGTAGCCGGTGTGGCCATATGAACGTCGTGAGAACTTCGTGCCCGCCGATGAGCCTTGCTCCGAGCGCGTGTCCCAGCCTAGCGCGCGGGTGCTGCGCTCGGACGGGCGGCGGGTCCATTCTTCGATCGTTTTAGCGCAGATCACCTGTTTGCCGTCTGCGACGCCTTTGTCGAGCATGAATCGAAGGTGACCGACGACGTCGCCGACGGTCGAGAACAGTCCGGCGTTGCCGGAAACGCCGCCGCAGGCGAAGGCGGCGGGGTCGTGAACCCGGCCCTGGATCTTGCCTTCGGTGGGGACGCATCGCGATTTTTGGGCGGGGTTCGGGTTAAAGAGGGTGTTTTTCATCCCAAGGGGGGTCCAAAAGCGTTCGTTCAGCAGTCGATCAATCGGCTGGGCGGCAAGCCGTTCAATCACGAGTTGAAGCGTGATCGCCCCCATGCAGGAGTAGACCGTCTTTTCGCCCGGCTTAGCCGGCAAGGGAAGGCGGAGGACCGCGTCCTGGGCTTCTTCCTTCGTCTTGTACTTGGACAAAGCCGCATAGGCGGGCAGTCCGGAGTCGTGGAGCAGCAGATTCCGGACCGTGACGTCTTCCTTCCCTCGCCCTGTGAATGCCGGCAGATAGGATTGGACCGAACGGTCAAGGTCAAGCTTGCCGTCGTCGAAGAGGAGCATGGCGGCGGGGGTCGTGGCCATGACTTTGGTGACGCTGGCGAGGTCGAAGAGGGCGTCGGAGCCGACCTCGGGGGAAGAGGGGTCGTAGGTGAACCGGCCTGCAAAGCCAAAGCGGGTTTCCCGATCGTTGCCCAGGGCGAATGCCGCGCCAGGGAAGCCTCGAGCGGCGATTTCGGTACGGCAGAGCTCGACAAGCGGGCGGAGGTCCATCAGTCGATCTCCACGTTCGCGACGCGGATGTCTTCGCGGTCCATCGGGATGAAGAGCAGGGTGAGCATGCCGGGGATGGTGCAGAAGCAGACGGCAATGAAGAAGTTGGCGTAGGCGCTGCCGGGGTCGCCTTTGGCAAAGGAGGCCTGGATATAGCCGCTGGCGATGCCGGCGACCATCGCGCCAAGGGCCATGAGACCGGTGGCGATGGCGTAGAGGGCGGTCTGCATGCGATGGCCCTGGCAGATGAAAAGCAGATAGACCATATAGGCGGAGAACCCGAAGCCATAGCCGAACTGGTCGAGGGCGACGAGACCGTAAACCGCATCCAGAGAAGGTTTGGCGATGGCCGCCCAGACGTAGGCCAGGTTCGGAACGTTCAGGGCTAGCACCATCGGCCACAGGCACTTCTTGATGCCGAATTTGGCGATGGTGAATCCGCCAAGCAGGCCGCCCAAGGTGAGCGCCACGATGCCGACGGTGCCGGTAATCCAACCTTGCGTCGCCGTGCTCACGCCCAAACCGCCTTTTTCGACCGGGTCAAGCAGGAAGGGAACGGACATTTTGGAGATCATCGATTCGCCAAACCGGAAGAAAAGAATGAAGCTCAAGATGGCCAAGATCTTCGGCTGCCCGAAGAACTCCCGTGCCGCTTCGTCCATTCCGATTCGGCGAAAGAGGTGGCGCGTCGAGACGGCAACGAGGGCGATGGCCAGAAGGCTGATGGCGAGCTCGGCCGCCAGCGGCATGAAGTCGAAGTAGGCCTGGGCGGCGTGTTCCGTAAACAGCGGCCGTCCGAAAGCGGCCGTGAACTGGGTCCATCCCTGGCCCTGAATGAGGGTCGACATCGAGCCAAAGCCCATGTAGAGCAGCCGCGACGCCAGTGCGATCCCCACGAGGAGCGAAAGGATCTGGGCAAACTGGCCGAGCGTTTGCAGGGTATGGGGTTTGGGATGAAGGGCGTCGACTTCCGGACGGGGAAGCGCCCAAAGGCCATAGACGAAAAACAGCCCATAGGCCAGGGCGCCGATGAAGAGCGTCAGCATCCAAGCCGTTGAGAGGGGAACGCCAGCCGTCTGCATGTTTCCGGCGATGACGACAAGCACCCCTGCCGTAAAGATCGAGGCCATGCGGAACGATGCGGAACGAATGCCGACGAAGAACGCCTGTTTTCGTTCGTCCATCGAGAGCATGTAGAACCCGTCGGCGGCGATATCGTGCGTAGCGGATAGGAACGCCACCAAAAACAGGATCAAAAGGCTGGCCAGGAGGAATGTGGGAAGCTGAAGGCTCAGCCCGGCCAGCACGAGACCGGCAAGGATTCCCGCCTGCATGGTCACGATCCACCAGCGCTTGGACGCGGTGGTATCGACCAGCGGTCCCCAGAGCATTTTCACGATCCAAGGCCAGGCGATGATGCCCGTGAAGAGCCCGATCTGCTCATTGGGGACCCCCATTGTTTTGTAGAGGGTCACCGACATCTGCTGGATCATCATCACCGGCAGCCCCTGCATGAAGTAGAGGGTGGGGACGAAGAGCCACGGGCTCGGCGCTTCGGATTCGGGAGGGGAAACCGGCTTGGCCATCCTTGTGCGGTTTAGATTTCGATGCCGGTGCGGGCGGGTCCTTCGCAACAAAAAAAGCCGGACCCTCGGGGTCCGGCTTTCAAGAGGAATGCGTTTCGCTTACTTTTTGCGGCGTCGAAGCAGGGCGGCCGCGCCGATGCCCAGCACCGCGAGGGTCGCCGGCTCGGGAACCGCGCCGATGCCGGTCATGGTGATCTCGTAGGAACCCGAGTGGGTGCCCCACCGGGTGCCATCCCAAGAGATGACCGGGCCGGCTCCCGCGTTCGGCCCAACGATGTCGTCGAGCGTGCCGATCGGGAAGATGTAGTCGGTCTCCGCCTCGCCCGGCTCGCTGTCCTTCGGCATGTCGTCGAAACCGCTGATCGCCAGAAGGTAGGTTCCCGGAGCAAGCGACGCATAGAGCGCGTTGCCGACCGGAAGGTGGGAGAGGAAGTTGCTGGCGGCCCCGTCGATGTCGTCGTTGTGGGCGATGCCCATGCCCGCCATATCGAAAAGGAAGATGTGGGAGTCATCGAGGGGACCCGAGCCAGGGGCCGTCACGACCGCCGAGAACAGCGTCGCGTTGCTGATGGAGATGATGTACATGTCCTCATCGCCCGGCGCCAAGATCGAACCTCGGATGACGGAATTGAGGCCGGCATTCTGGGCAATGCCCGGAAGGTTGCCGGCGTCGCCCGCCTCAATATGCTGAGCCTGGGAAACCGCGGCGGCGGTGGCCAATGCCAAAACGGCGAGACTTCGCGAACCAAATCCACTCTTCATCATTCTCCTCCTACAACAAGCCCAATCAAGGACTTAGCCGGTCCAACGCCCGTGGACCTGAAGCTAACGGAGTTCAATATAATCCAATTTCATACGATGTCGCCGAATCCCTCCCCAAGAACCGGCAAAAATGCGGGCATAGAACCGCAAAAGCACCGGGTCAAGCTCATCCTTGGGCTCGTTGCGGCTCTTTTGGCGGTCGATCTCGTGGGCTGCGGCGGAGAGAGAAAGCCCGCGGCAACACCCGCTTCTCGGGCTTCTGTCCCCGGGCCGCCGGAAGCATGGGCGGTTTCCGAAACCAACCCGCATTGCCCGACTCCCGCGGTCCTCTGGAACGGTCTCATTGGCCTTCGATTGGGGCGTAGCGGAGTCGGACTCGACGCGGGTGGAGAACCGCTGCCGATGTTCGACATCGACGAATACGAGGTCGAGGGGGAGGAGAAGATCCGCCCCCTCCCCAACCCCCTGCGGTTTCGATGGTCCGATGGGCGTCCCCTTTTTGACCCGAAATCGGCCTCAAACTATCGCCAGCGCTTGGACTTTCGCACGGGGATTCTGGAAACAAGCTGGGAGTCGGCGCATCCAGACCTCCACCACGTCGCGCTCAAGTGTGAGGTGGTTCTGCATCCTTCCCGCCGAATCATCGGGGTTCGATGGACGATGGAGGCCGACCATCCGCGGCCGGAGCCGCACATCGAGGCCGATCTTTCCGAATTTGGGATGAAGCCCTGGCTCTTTCGCGGCACGCGGACTGGGGCCTTGGGGGCGGGACGGTCGGCTTTTGCGGTGCGCGAAAGCGGGTCCAACGCGCCCACGGGTCCCGGCGAGAAGAACACGGGCTCGATCCCTCACCATTTCGAGGCTGTGTTCTCGATTGGCCAGAGCCCAAATGCGCGGCCCGCCGAGATTGCGAGGTACGGCCGTCCGCTCGTTTCCCAGGCGGCCACCTTGATGCCTCCGCCAAGCTTTGACGACCTCGCGGCGGTGGCCAAAGGCTACTGGTCCGACCCCCACGCTCCGGATATCGAGATCGAAGGTCCGGTCGAAGATCAACAGGCGATCCGGTCGTTTTTGTTTTATTTAAGGTCGGCGATCCATCCGAACGGCCCGATGTCGATCGCGCCGATGGGGCTTTCGAGCGAGACGTACTTCGGACACGTGTTTTGGGATGCCGATATCTGGGTGTTTCCGGCGTTGGCGCTGATTGAGCCGGAACGGGCGGCGGCGATCACGAGATATCGGATTCAAACGACGGCAGGTGCGAGGAAGAACTTTGAGAAGTGGCTCGCCGAAGGGCGGCCAACGGGAACGGACAAACTGGGACTATTGGATATTGCGGGATTAGCGCTAGGCGCCAAATTCTCGTGGGAATCCAGTGTGACGGGGAAGGAAACGGTTCCGGGACCCTCGCGCTTCCAGGACCACATCACCGGCAGCGTTGCCTTTGCGAGCCAACAAAGCGCGGCCCTTGGCTTGATCCGGCCGAATGACGCCAAGTCCATCGTCGAGGCAGCGAAAGGTTTTTTCAAACTCCGGATCACCGGCGGCGGCGACGTCATGCGCCGATTGCCCGGCACGATGTCGCCCGATGAAAGCCATACCGGCGACGACGACCTCTACACCAATCTCCTGGCGCAATGGTGCGTGAATGGGGGAAAGTTCGATCGCACCGGGGAATGGAGCGTCTATCCGGGAACGATTGACATGTATCTCCCTCGCGACAAAGGCTCGTTCCTCACTTACGAAGGCGACCCCGTCCGTTCCTACAAACAAGCCGCCGCAGTGCTCGCGATTTACCCGCTTCAGTTTCCAGAAGCCGAAAAGCAGGCGAAGGCGATGATGGACCGCTTTGCCGATAAAGTCTCCAAGAACGGACCCGCCATGAGCGATTCAGTCCATGCGTTGATCTGGGCGCGGATCGGGGAGAGAGAGAAGGCTTATTCGACGTGGCGGAAGAGCTGGCAAGACTTCACCCAGCATCCGCTCTTGATGTTTGCCGAGAAGCGCTCGAAAGCGAACACGTACTTTGCCACCGGCGCGGGCGGCTGCCTTCAAACCGTGATCTACGGTTTTCTTGGAATCCGGATCGATGAGACGGCGGCTCCCGGGGCGGTGTGGACGCAGCCGCTCCTGAACGGTCGAGTGCTCAGTGTGAAGCCGAGTCTCCCGCCGATGTGGAAAAGAGCTGTCTTCCGCAACTTCCGGGTTCTCGGAAAAACCTACACGCTGGACGCGACATCCTCGGGAGCCAAAGTCCTCGCCGCGCCCTCAGAAGTAAACTAGAGCCCTTGGACAAAGTCCTGCTTGCCGCCCCTCGAGGCTTCTGCGCCGGCGTCGCCTATGCGATCGAGGTCGTCGATCTGGCGCTCAAAGCCCACGGCCCCACGCTTTATGTTCGCCACGCGATCGTCCACAACGAATGGGTGGTGCGGAGCTTCGAAGAGCGCGGCGTCGTGTTCATCGAAGACCTCAACGAAGTGCCCGAGGGCTCCAGCGTCGTGTTTTCGGCCCACGGCGTTTCGCCGACGGTACGCGCCCAGGCACTTACGAGGCGGCTGAACGTGATCGACGCGACCTGTCCCTTGGTCACGAAAGTCCACAACGAGGCCAAGCGGTTTGTCGCCAAGGGCTATCTCATCCTCTACATCGGGCATCGTGGCCACGTCGAGGCGGTCGGGACGATGGGCCACGCCCCGGAACGCATGATCCTGGTCGAAACGCCGGAAGATGCCGAAGCGGTCACGCTGCCCGCCCACGATCGGCTCGCGGTGCTCACCCAGACCACCCTCAGCGTCGATGAAGTCGAGCAGACGCTGGCCGTCCTGCGCCGACGGTTTCCCCATTTGGAGCTTCCCGCGAAGGAAGACATCTGCTACGCGACGACGAATCGGCAGGCCGCGGTGCGCCAGATGGCGACGGCCTGCAACCTCGTGTTGGTCGTCGGGTCTCAGACATCCTCGAATTCCAATCGATTGCGAGAGGTCGCCGAAACGCTTGGCGCGGAAGCGCACCTGATCCTCTCGCCGGATGAAGTGCGTCCGGAGTGGCGAGACGACTATGCGGTGGTGGGCGTAACCAGCGGCGCGTCGACGCCCGAGCATCTTGTCGAATCGGTCATCGGCCGCCTGCTCGAAGGTCGCCCCGACGTGCCGATCGAAGTGGTCGAAGCGGTCCACGAAGACGTGAGCTTCCGCCCGTCGCGCGACCTGATCGCTCTGGCCATGGCGAAGTAGGCCCACCCAAAGGTCCGTGCAAGGGTAGATTTTCGCTCATGAGCCCGGCTGATCGCGCCGCCTTCCTGCGCCAAGAACTCGAACGGCACAACTTCCTCTATTTTGTTGAGGAGCGGCCCGAGATCAGCGACACCGAATTTGATCGCCTTTTTCGCGAGCTTGTCGACCTCGAAACGGCGCATCCCGAACTCAAAACGAAGGACAGCCCGACGCAGCGGGTCGGCGCGCCATTGAGCGGCAATTTCGAAGAGCATCGCCACCTTGCGCCGATGCTCTCGCTGGACAATGCCTTTGGCGAGGAAGAGCTTCGGGCGTTCGATGAACGCGTCCGGAAGCTCGCCGGCCGCGACGCCATCGACTACTTCGCCGAGTTGAAGTTCGACGGGCTGTCGATGTCGCTGACCTACGTCGATGGCGTGCTCGAAATCGCCACCACACGGGGCGACGGCACGGCGGGCGAGGTGGTGACCGCCAATGCGCGGACGGTGCGCGGGATTCCGCTTCGGGTTCGGGGCGAACTGCCGGGAACGATTGAGATTCGCGGTGAAATCGTGATGCTCAAAGGGACTTTTGAAGATCTAAACCGGACGCGCGCCGCGAAGGGCCTGCCCCTTTATGTCAACCCGCGCAACGCGGCTTCGGGCGGCATGCGCCAAAAGGACAGCCGCCTTACCGCCGGGCTCAAGCTCAACTTTTTCGCGTATGCCATTGGCGCCGGACCGCGATTGGCGCCGACGCAATCCGCCACGCTCGCTCGGCTCAAATCGCTTGGATTTGCGGTTCGGGCGGAGGCCGAAGCGCTTGCCGGCATCGATGCGGTCGCGTCGTATGCGGCCGCGTGGGAACGCAACCGGCCCAACTTGCCATTCGGCATCGACGGCATCGTGGTGAAGGTCGACGACCTGGCGCTTCAGGACGAGATCGGCATGACCGCGCGCGGGCCCCGTTGGGCCATCGCCTACAAGTTTCCGGCCGAGCAGGCCTTCACCCAGCTCAACCGGATCTTCCCAAGCGTGGGTCGAACCGGAACGGTCACTCCGGTGGCCGATTTGGAACCGGTCTTCGTCGGTGGGGTGACGGTCAGCCGGGCGACGCTGCACAACTATGAGGAAGTGCGTCGAAAAGACGTGCGTGAGGGCGACGTTGTGATCGTGCAGCGAGCGGGCGACGTGATCCCGGAAGTCGTAGGCCCGGTCTTGGAACGGAGGATTGGCCAACTTCCCGCCGCCGAAGTCCCAGCGATATGCCCCGAGTGCGCGACGCCCTTGATTCGCGAAGAGGGCTTCGTGGCGATTCGTTGCCCCAATCGGCACTGTCCCGCCCAAGTGAGCGCGAAGATCATCCACTTCGCCTCGCGCGGAGCGATGGATATCGAGGGACTCGGAGAAAAGCAGGTCGACCGCTTTTTGGAGCTCGGCTTTCTCAGCGATCTGCCGAGCATTTTCGCGCTGGCCAACCATCGTGATGCCCTGATCGCGCTTGATCGAATGGGCGAGCAAAGTGTTCAGAACCTGCTCGACGCCATCGACGCCTCTAAAACGCGGCCGCTCGACCGTTTTCTGTTTGGCTTGGGCATTCGACACGTCGGCGACAAGGGCGCGCGCGATCTCGCGCAGACGTTTCGCAGCCTCGAAGCGGTTCGGCGAGCGACCTATGACCAGTTGGTGGCGGTGTCGGACATCGGCCCGCGCACGGCGAGCGAAATCGAAGCCTTTTTCGAAGAGGAGTCGAATCAGGCGATGATCGACCGAATGTTGGCGCTTGGGGTCTCGCCCACCGAGCCGGCGGCGGCGCTGGGCGATCTGTTCGAAGGGCAGACGATCGTCTTCACGGGAAAGCTGGAAAAGTTTTCCCGCGAAGCGGCGGAAGAGCTTGTGGCGCGGTTGGGCGGCAAGGCCTCGGGCAGCGTCAGCAAAAACACGACGTTCGTCGTGGCCGGACCCGGAGCCGGCAGCAAGCTCGCGAAGGCCACGGAATTGGGGATCGACGTGGTCGATGAGGATGCTTTCCTGAATCGATTGCCGCCGGAGCTGCGGGATGAGGTCGTCGCCTGAATCGCTTCGTCGTTGAGCGGCCGCCGGCGGAGTTCAACTTTGAACGCACGATCCTGAGTGGGCAGGTCTTTCGTTGGCAACGGCAGGGCGACGCCTGGGCGGGGGTCGACGGCGAAACGTGGTGGCTTGTCCGGGAAACGCGAGCGGGCCGTTTGGAAGTGGAGTCGAACGCGGACCGTGACGCGTTCTATTCCTATTTTCAACTTGATTGCCGCCTCGAGGACCTCGCCGCACGCCTCATCCGGGCGGCGCCCGCTTTGGCGGAGCCCCTCGTTGGGCGGGCCGGCCTTCGGCTCTGTCGTCCGCAAGCGGCCGATGAGACCTTCTTCTGCTTCCTGTGCACCGCGAACAACCATCTTTCCCGAATCACGACGATGGTGCGAACGCTGGAATCCTATGGGAAACCGTTGGGTCCCGGGCTCCTGCGCTTCCCGTCGCCTTCGGAGATTGCTCGACTTGAGGGCCACGAGCTTCGCATGAAGGGATTCGGCTATCGGGGCGCCAGCGTGCCGCTTGCGGCGGCGGCCTTGGCCTCTCGGGGACCGCGCTGGCTTCAGGCGTTAAGGTTGGAGAGCTACGAGGTGGCGCATCAAGCACTAGTCGCGATTCCGAGCATCGGTCCCAAACTCGCGGACTGCATCGCGCTTTACGGGCTTCACCAAGACCGAGCGGTCCCGGTGGATACGCACCTATGGCAAGCCGCATGTCGAAGCTTCTTTCCCGAATTCGCCGGGCGGTCGCTCACGGCCCGGCGTTACCGCGAGATCGGCGACCAGTTCCGCGAGCGCTTTGGCGAAGATGCGGGATGGGCTCAGCTCTATCTCTATGCCGACAACATGGCCCGAAACGGGAAGCCGCCATAATCTCCCACGAAGTGCGGAAGCTGGCTTGCCTCGTTTTGGTGCTGGCGGCGTTGGGCGCAACGTGCCGCTCCCCGGCGCCCCAGGCGGCCGCATGGGATCGGGAGTTTGGCGAAGCGAAACTGGCGGTCAGCCTGAAAGAGCCCGCCATCAACGAAAGCTCGGGTTTGGCCCGAAGCTATCGGTTTCCGGGAAGCTACTACACGCACAACGATAGCGGCGATTCGCCTCGATTTTGGCGGTTCGATCTGAAAGGCAAGATTTGGGGCCCTTACGCGGTCCGCAATGCCCAGGCCATCGACTGGGAGGATATGGCCAGCGCCAAATTGGATGGAAAGCCTTATCTTTACTTCGCGGACATCGGCGACAACGGCGTGAATCGGGAATCGGTTCAGGTTTACCGGGTCGAAGAGCCGGCGGCCGAAGCCAAAACGGTGGCAGCGACGCGTTTCGAACTGATCTATCCGGACGGTCCTCACAACGCAGAGGCCTTCATGGTCGATCCCAAAACGGGGGCCATGTTGATCGTTTCGAAAACGAATTCCGGTCCATCCTACGCGTATCAGTTCGATATGAAGAAGGGTGCCGGGCCGATCGTGGGCAAGAGCCTAGGCCCCCTGGAACTGGGAGGTGTCGCCGATGCGGAAAAATTGGTCACGGGCGGCGATATCGATGCGGCCGGGCGAAAGCTGGTGCTGCGAACCTATGCTTTTGCGCATGAGTTCGACTATGCGAGCGACGCCCCGTGGTGCCTGGGCAAGCCTTATCGCATCAAGACGGCGGCGGAGATTCAGGGCGAGGCGATCGCGTATTCGTTGGACGGCAAAACGCTGCTCACCACCAGTGAGTTTTCGCCGTGCCCGGTTTCCGCGATCTCCATCTTGAAAGCCCCGCGCCGCTCGTAAGATTGCCGGTTCCCAACAATTGGATTGACCGCAAGTGCCCTTCGTCCTATACTGGAAGGCGAGACCGGTTGAACGGTCGCACTTAGCGGTTAATGAAACTTTAGGTCGGGTTGCCGCAACGTCCTTCGTTCAGGCCGAAAGGCTTGGTATCTGGAGTTTTTGGCTCCACTTTGGAGGAGACATGAAAAAGCTTGGTACGTTCGGATTGGCTCTCGGTCTGGCCGGGATTGCTTCGGCTCAGCTGCAAATCTCCATCGGGGTCCGCGAAACCGGTTTTGGCGGCGGCGCGGCGTTTTCGGCGATTGGCGCGAACGGGGGAGCGACGGGAGGAATCGAATTCATCAATCTCGATGGCCAAGTGTTGTTGCTGAACAATACGTGGCAACAATTCACGTTCAATTTGGCCAGCGACCCCGTGAACGCCTTTGCCGGCGCGAGCGCCAACGGGATCTTGGAGGGAACCTATGGGGTCCTCGAAATGATCCGGATTAAAAGTACCGGCGCGTTCAACAGCCCCGTTACTCTGTGGATCGACGATGTGACCAATACGGTCACGCCAGCCGGAGGCGGGCCGGTCGCTACGAACTTCGGCTCGTTTGAAGGTTTTCCCGATAACACGGAGGTGATCTTCCAGGAACCGAGCTTCTCGGGTTCGACTTCCGCCAATATTTTGGCCGGCAGCGCATCGCGAACCGATAGCACCGTTCCGGCGCACACCGGCTTGGTTTCCGATAAAGTCACGTTCCAATTCGTGGATAACTCGGCCACCCGGTGGGTCCGGCTGACCACGTTTAACACCCCGAATCTGGCCAATCCGCAGATCCGGTTCGATGGCAACAGCCAAATCTCGTTCTGGATTCGGGCGGTGCCGGAGCCGGCGACGATGGCGACTTTGGGTCTTGGGGTGGCCGCACTTCTGGCACGAAGACGCCGCAAGTAAGTCTAATTGAACGGAGGCTGAGGTCGTTCAGCCCCCGTTCAATCGGGAACAAAGCTCTCCCGGGTTAGGCAAGTGATGATCTCATCCCGAAACGCTCCCCGTTTCCAGTAACGCTGGGGGTAGCGACCCACGACCTGGTAGCCCACCTTGAGCTGCATCCTCAACGACCGTTCGTTGCCGTCCAAAATCGCCGAGCGCACCTGACGAAGTCCCAGCACGTCGAACGCATAATGCGCCCGAACCCGGGCCGCATCGGTCCCAAAGCCTTGGCCCCACGCTTGCTTGTCGCCCAAGACCGTGCCTGAAAGCGCCGTTTTGTGAACGTGGCTGATCTCGTGAAGACCAGAAAAGCCGATATGGCGGCCGTCGAGCGTTTCGATCGCGAAGGCGACATCGTTTTCGCTGATCGGGCCATGGCGGTCAAAGTACGCCTCCTCGGCGACCCGGGTGATGGGGAAGTCGCCAACGAGCAGCCAAGCGGTCACTTCCGGATCGTTCATCCACCGGACCGCGTTTTCAAGATGCCGTTGCTTGTCGAGCGGCACGAGCCGCACCAGCTTGCCTTCCCATCCGTAGGCCATGCGGGATTATGTCGCGTGTTGCCTGAAGGTTGTGGTTTGTGGGTTGTCGTTGGCCGGATGTGGGATGCTTGCTTGCTTGCATCACGTCTCACCCGACGGGTCAGAGGCCACAAACCACAAACCACCGCCCACAAGCTACAATGAACCCATGCTCATCCGCCTCGGCCATTCGCCCGATTCCGACGATGCCTTCATGTTTTGGGGCCTGGCCAATGGCGAAGTTGAAAGCGAACACCAGTTCGAGCACATCCTACGGGACATCCAAACCCTGAACGAATGGGCGATGGAGGGTCGGCTTGAATCGAGTGCGGTGAGCGTTCACGCCTTCAGCTACGTCGCCGAAAAGTACGCCCTGTTGCGGCACGGCGGGAGCTTCGGCGATGGCTATGGTCCGATGATCGTCTCCCGGCGGCCGATGGCGGCGGCGGAACTAGAGGACAAGGTTTTGGCCGTGCCGGGCTGCCTGACGAGCGCCTTTTTGGAGGTCAACCTCTATCTTCGCGGGCATTGGAGCTTCAGGGCGCCGAAATCGCTCTCGATCGAGATGCCCAAGAGCGATCCTACTGGCGAATGGACCGGCGGCCTACGCTACGCATGCGTGCCGTTCGACCAAATCATTCCGAGCGTCCTGGCCGGCGAGTACGAAGCCGGCCTCATCATTCACGAAGGCCAACTCACCTACGAGAAGGAGGGGTTGCACCTGGTGGCCGACCTCGGCAAGTGGTGGCAGGGCGAAACCGGCTTGCCACTGCCGCTTGGGGTCAACGTCGTCCGCAAGGACCTGGGTCCGGAAGTGGTCCGGGACGTCAGCCGGTGCATGCGCGAGTCGATCTCGGCCGGGCTTGGGCAACGATCCCATGCGCTGGACTATGCGCTTCAATTTGCGCGAGGAATGGACCCAGGCACGAGCGACACGTTCGTGGGGATGTATGTGAACGATCGAACCCTCGACATGGGGGACGAAGGCGTTCGCGCGATTCGGCTCTTGCTCGAGCGCGGAGCCTCCGTCGGCCTCATCCCGAGGGTCGAAGTGGACGTGGTGGACTAGCCGCCGGCTAGTCCACTTTCAAAGTCTGCATGACTTCGTCGGCAAGCTTCTCCATCTCCGCCGCACGGCCGGGAAGACAGGAGAACGTAACCGTGTACATTTTGCCCCCGGTCGGAACCATGTAGGCCAGCGACGCCACCGAGGTCGCCTTGCCGGAGGCCATCGCCAGCTCGGAGCGCATCTTCACCGCTTCGCCGGCGGGAATCTTGTGCGGGCCGCCGGTTTGAGACGAGCCGGGCACCGCCATCGGCGTGATCTGCTTCTTATATTCTTCGACCATCTGGTCTGACGTCGGGACCTGGGGTGCGGGCATGACCACCACGTTCAGGTTCTCGGCAAAGGGGCCTGCCGGATCCACCGTGCCGTAAACCATCAGCTTGACCATGCCGCTTGCGGCAATCTGCTTGAATTGGGCGGCCTGCATCTTGACGCCCTCGTTGGCCTTGGCCGCTTCATCGATAATCGCTTCCAGGTTCGAAGCGGTGAGGTCGAGCGGCGTCCAATCGCTTGGCACATGCAGCGAGAAGCCGGCCGACTTGACCTCTTTCCATCCATCATTTGGAGTGGTCGAGGCCGTTCCCGATCCTTCGGGAGCGTCCGGTTTCGAAGTCGACGAAGGGGTCGAGCCGGACGCACTGCCTCCGGCCTCTTCTTTTTTGGCGCAGCCGGCCAGGGCAAGGGAAGCGATGAGCATAGAAAGGAGAAGAATTCGAAGCATGGAGCACCTCATACGTGAGGGGACGGATTCGACGCCTGAATGGAAGCGTCCTCTTGCCCGCTGTGGGCCGACATCGATTCTTATGGTTTTCCTATTCCAAAGCGGGGGGTGGAGATGGAAAGAAGGCCTTGGGAGCAAAGCCGTCCGGCTCTCCCGAAAGAAAGCAGACGACGTGACTCGCCATGGAATCCGTGACCCTCGCCTCTCGACGCTCTTCTGGCTTTCTTTCCGTTGCCGCGGCCGTTCTCCTGGTTTTGGCCGCGGCCCTTTTCTTAGGGGGATGCGCGATCGAAGACAATCGCACGTCCGTGGCCGACGAAAACGAGGGCCACTCCACCGCCTTTACCCAAACGTCCGGATGGACGACGGAAGACCCGGTGCGCCCGCGCAAGGTGCCAACGCCCCGATCGCAGCCCCAATCCGCCGCCAAGCCTGAGGCGAAGCCCAAAGGCCGTTCGGCAACGTAAAGGATGCCTTCGGGACTAGTTTCCCAGCTTGGCCACCGCGTCGAAGTAGCCCTGCGGGCTTCCGCAATCAAAGGCCCTTTCCTTCAGGCGGATCGCCGCAACTTTCCGATCCTGCGTCAGCCCGGCGGCCAGCAGCTCCGTCAAGTTGGCAAACGCCGTGGGCCGGGTCCGCATCGACTCGGAGGCTTCCACGGAGAGCGCGAATCGGCCCGCAACCGCCCATCGGCTCGGCGCCGCCTCGCGCGCGGGCTTTTCGATGAGCTGCACGACGCGACCCTCGGCATCGAATCCGACCACGCCATATTGGTCAACCTGTTCGGCGGGCACCGTTTGCACCGCCACCGCACCATAGGCTCCCTCCGCAAAGCACTGCGCCATCGCGGGCATCGGCGAAGCCGTTGGGAAGAGATAGTCGGGCATCGGCACCAGCGTGGCGCATCCGGGCAGGAGACCCCGGACCACCGCGTCGGCAAGCCCCAAAGGCTCGGGCTGAAGGACGCATCCGATCCGCGAATCGGAAAGGCTCTTCAGGAATCGCTCAATCTCCGGCTTACATGGCGAGGCCACGACAACGACACGCTCCGCGCCCGCACCCAAGCTCTCTTCGATCACCCATTGGAGAACCGGCCGTCCGCCCACGGTCAACAATTCCTTCGGTGCGCCATGGGTGACCGTCTGCATGCGCGTCCCCAGGCCGGCCGCGGGCAGCACCGCGATCAAGCCCATAGCCGCCGCGAGGCCTCGAGGGCGGGGCCGATTTCCGCCGCAAAATCGGACCAGTTGCATTCCAGGCTGACGCGCCCGGCATAGCCCAACGCGCGAAGCCGGCCCACGAACGCCGCCAGGATCGGGTCGTTTTCGGTCGGCGGCCGGCGTGAGAGAGGAGCGAAGTGAACGTGGAGGGGGAGGAAGGGGAGTTGGTCTTCCCAATGGGCTTGGCTTGGCGTTTCCCGTCCGCCTTCCCGGCCATTGAAGTCCCATTCTTTCAACACATGAAACGCGTCGGCGGTGTAGCCCACCCCCACCACGCGCAACGCCCGCGCCAACCGGCCAAGGTCGTTGCCGACGTCGGTCTCTTCACGCTGAAGCGATTCGGGGGCAACCGGGACGCCGTATTCCGGCGCCAGCCGAGCGATTTGTCCAACAATTTCGACAAACTTCGAATTGGCCTCGCCGGCGGTGAGAGGAGGGGACGATTTTCGCGCCGCCCCGCTACCGATCACGGCGACTTGAACTCCGAGCGCGGAGCCATAGCGAAGGACCTCGCGGGCGTGGGCCAGGGCCTCGTCGACTTGTCGATACAGCTCCAATCCTCCCGGGAAGAAGAGGTTGGAAGCCTCGATTGGATGTCCCGCCAAGCTGATTCGATATGCCGCGTCGGTGGCAAGTCGAGCCCCCGCGACTTCGAGGTAGTCGGCGCCGGCGTCAAGGGCTGCGGGGGCTTGGTCGGGGGAGCAGCAGACGCCAATTCTCATTGCCGACTCTGCCTCCCCAACCGCTCCCTCACTTTTGCTTCGCAAAAACAAGGGAGGGGCTTCATACCTCCACCCGCCGGCCGCCGAGTTTGGCGCTGCGATAGATCGCCAGGATGACTTTGAGGGGTTCGAGGGCCATTTCACCCGTGATAAAAGGGTCGCGCTTCGCCTTCACCGCCTGCGTGAAGTCTTCGATTTGGAGCCGATGCTGCTCACCCCAGATGGCAGTCGGATCGGCGGCTCCAGTGGCGCCGCCTTCCTCTTTGTCCATGATCGAGAGGTTGGGGGTGGGCTGCTTTTGGACCCCTCGGCCATAGGGCGACTTGTCCTTGGGGGCGTTCGGGTCCACATGCCACGCCTTGAGCCGGTCCCCTTCGAGAAGCGCCGAACCAAACTCGCCGTGAACCACCAGTCGCTCGGCAAAGCCCGGATAGGATGAAGTTGACCCGTGGATGAGGCCGACCGCGCCGTTACGGTATTCGATGAGAGCGTAGGCGATGTCTTCGACTTCGATCTGGTGGGAGGCGGTCCGCGCCATCGCTTGAACCGACTTCACCCCGCCCATGATCCACTGGATCATATCGACGTAATGGACGCCTTGGTTCATCAGACAGCCGCCGCCATCCAGCTTCCAGGTTCCGCGCCAGTCGCCGCTGTCGTAGTAGGCCTGCGTTCGATACCAAGGGGTGTGGGCTTCGCCAATCAGGAGCCGGCCCAGTACGCCGGATTGAGCCGCCTCGCGAACTTTGCGAATGTCGTCGGCAAACCGGTGCTGGCTGATAACGGTGAGCGTCACGCCCAGGTCTCGGCACCCTTGAACGAGACCTTCGGCGTTGCGGCGGTTCACATCGATCGGCTTTTCGCAGATCACGTGCTTGCCGGCTTGGGCTGCCTTGATGCCGACTTTGGCGTGCAGCCCGCTTGGCACAGCAACGCACACGGCATCGACTTTCTTGAAGAACGGCTTGAGCGACGAATAGGAAGGAACCTCGTACTTTTCTCCCAGCTTCTTCGCCTTTTCGGGAACGATGTCCATGACGGCGGCCAGTTCGGCTCCGTCGACGCCTGCGATCGCGTCGGCGTGGGTCGGCCCGATCGTGCCGCATCCGATGATTCCAAACTTCAAGCTCAACCCTCTCCTCCTGCCTGCTGAAGCACACGGCGCAAGGCATCCACCGCGACCTCGAAAAGCTGCGGGCCGGAGAATCCGCCATAGGGTCCGCCCGCCTTCAAGTGCGGCTCCAGCGTCACCGTCCCGTTCCAGCCGTTCTCGATCAGGAATTCAAACGTCTCGACCAATTGGCCCTCGCCCTCGCCCGCCGGCACCACTTTGCCATCCGCCAAGGCGTCCTTGATGTGGACCGACTCCAAGTGGGGAAGCAGCCAGGGGAACCAATCGCGCATCGCCCGGAAGCCGAGCGGGACCCCGTTGGCAAAGTCGTAGACAAACCGAAAGTACGGCGAGCCGAGGGCTTCCATCATCCGGCGCGCATAAACGGGAAAAGCGCCGATGAACCGCCCGTCGTTTTCATGCATCAACACCACGTCGGCGGCACGGGCCCGATCGGCAAGGTCCTTCAAATAGGCTTCCACTTCGGGCCACAGAGCCTCCTCTCGTCCCTCCGGAACTTGGGGTGAGAAGATGCGGATTTTCCGGATGCCGAGCGCATGGGCGGCGCGGATGGAGAGTTCGAGCTTGTGGGTTTCGGCCTTGAGGCTCTCCGGGGAGAACATCACCTTGTTCACCGGGGAGCCGATACATTCGACCTCCAATCCGTGAGCCGTGCAGGCGGCTTTGACCCGGGCCAAGTCTTCGGGGGTCAGGACGGTCACGTTGCGGTCGTCGACGCTGCGCACGTCGAGCCCGCCCACGCGCAATCGCGCCAGCGTCTCCACTTGGGTGGTGAGATCGGGGCTGATCTCGTCGGCGAAAGCGGAAAGTCGGAACCGGTGGCTCACGGGGCTACTTCAGCCCCGCCAAATAGGCTGCCAGATCTTCCTTTGTTGCCGGAACTTTGATCTCGCCCGACTTGATCTTCTCGGCGATGGCCGCGACCTTCGCCGCGTTCTCCGGCCCGACCGCATCCTTCGTGTGGGTCATGGGGGAGAGGCCAACGCCATCGGCTTTGAGGTCGTACACCTTATCCCCATTGGCAAAGGCGCCGTTTTTGACGTCGGTGATGGTAGAGAAAACGGCTTCGTCGACCCGTTTGATCATCGAGGTGAGCACGCGGCCAGGCTCGATTGCGTCCTGATCGCTATCGACGCCGATCGCATATTTGTTTTGTTCCTTTGCGGCCCCGATGACGCCGAGGCCGGCCCGTCCGGCGGCGTGATAGACGATGTCCGCGCCCGAATTGTAGAGCGCGGCCGCGGCGACTTTGCCGATGTTCAGGTTATCCCAGCTGCCGGTGTACTTTTCCGGAAGCACCTCGACCGCCGGATTGGCGGTCTTGGCCCCGGCGGTGTAGCCGGCGGCGAACTTGGCGATGAGGGGGATCTGCATGCCGCCAACGAAGCCGATTTTGTTCGTCTTGGTCATCAGCCCGGCCAGGTAGCCGGCCAAGAAGCTGCCCTCTTCTTCGCGGAAAAGCAGCGACCGCACGTTCGGCGCGGCAACGGGAGCATCGACGATCGCAAACTTGATGTCCGGGAACTCCGGAGCCACTTTCTCCAGCGCCGACTTCATGTTGATGCCGATTGCGAAAACGACGTCGCAGCCCTCCTCGGCCATTGCGCGGAGGTTCGGTTCGTAGTCCTTTTCGCTTTTGCTCTCGACCGGCTTGGCGGTGATCCCGTAGTCTTTCTCGGCCCGCTCGATACCGGCCCACGCGCTATCGTTGAACGATTTGTCGCCGCGCCCTCCGCTGTCGAAGACGATGCCCACGACGAGCTTCTTTTCGGAATCGCCCTTGACGGCGGTCTTGCCATCCTCCGGCTTGGCGTCGCCGCCTTGGCAGCCGAGCGCGCCGAAAAGGGCAAAGATTGCCAGTGGAACCAGGAATCGCTTCACGGATGAGGTCCTCCGAACGGGTAAACTACCGGATTATGGCGCAACCGCCCGTCTCGGGCGCGCCCCTCGCGTTTTGCGCGATTTTCCAGGAGAAACCAAGGCTTGATCACCTGCCAACTTACGAAACTCGAAGCTGCCTTTGACCAGATTCGCAAGACCTATCCCAAGGTCAAGCCGGCCGATGCGGCGCTGCTTTCCTCGGCGTTGGTGCTGACCGGACGGCATGCGATCGCCCTCTACGATGGGCAGCAGTACCGATGGCCCTCGGACTACGAGAAGCTGACCCAAGCGATGGTGGCGGAGGTCGAAATGGCCAAGGAGAGCCTCGAAGGGGCCAAAAAATCGAAGACCGCGCCGGAAGAGGAGCCGTTCCTGGTGGCGGTGGGCCTTATGCCGAATTTCAGCGCCGGGGAGAAGATCCTCGAAGGGCGCAACGACCTAAAGAAAGTGCTCAGCGAAGCCCTTCAGGAAGGCGTGGAATACGTTTATTCGACGTCCGATCTGGGCTGGCAGTGGGCGCTGGACCACGTCAATTGGACGACCGTGACCGGCGGCGAGCTGGCCCGACGCGTGAAGGTGAAGACGACCTTTACCGAGGGCGCGGTGGGCGTCGAGATGGGTACGCCGGGCGCGAAAAAGCGCCCCAGCCGGGCCAAAGCCGCTAAAGAAGAGGCCGCCCAGGAAGCGAGCGAACCGGAAGTGGAAGCGGTCGTGGAAGCGATGGCAG
>CAYONY010000013.1:0-7645 GCA_964405415.1 uncultured Fimbriimonadaceae bacterium
CGGTAGGATTCAGTTGTGGCCCGTTGCGGGGCCTGTTCGGAGGAATCGCCGCTACGGGCCAAAGGAGAACGAAGATGAAAGTGATCTCAAGACTCGCGGTCGTTGGGATCGTTGCCATGTCCCTGAGTTCTGTCTCGAATGCTCATCGCATCCAACTAGTTGCCAAGAGTTGGTCCTT
The DNA here is from genome assembly GCA_964405415.1 of uncultured Fimbriimonadaceae bacterium. Taxonomy (GTDB): domain Bacteria; phylum Armatimonadota; class Fimbriimonadia; order Fimbriimonadales; family Fimbriimonadaceae; genus CAYONY01. The sequence goes on from CAYONY010000013.1 coordinate 179, forward strand.
TGATCCGCCTTATACGACGGGCAACGGAGTCGCGACATCTCAAAGCGGTAGCGTTGCTCCAGATGACGGTAAGGCAATTCGAGTTGCCTTTCAGGCACAATGGAGCGTTTGGCTATTTCCTGGTTTCAATTGGATAGGGACGGCTCAGCAGAGTGGCAAAGCAATCTACACACTTAAATGGATTCCCGATTCCAAAACGGATGTCCCGGGGATTACCGAATACTCACTTCTGGTAGAGGTTCAAAGAGCCCTGGGATCCGACTCCAGTGGTAACTTCTTTCCTCCCGGCTACTCTTCAACGAGTTCAACCGTCCAGAGTTGGCTCGGCAGCAAACAAACCTACTGGCCGGCCGGACCGACCAATCTTGGGCTGCCTTGGAACATATGGCCCGACGATCCTTCCCAATACCGGGAACTCGCGGCATCTGCCTTTCCTTGCCCGGTGACTTTTCACCTCCAAGGGAGGGACTATATCGGAATCGCCGAATTGCCCAGTTCCTACAACGCAACTTTCACAGGCACGTGCGCCTTTGGGCAAGGCTCAATTGTCGATTACGCGAGTATTGTGATTCGCGGCAAAGCCCTCGAATGTGCAGGCGTCCCCGTAGAATTACCCTAGTGGGCCAAGTGACCCGGCCTCGGGGCAAAGCCCCGGGGCATGGTCCATTCGGGGCGATCATGCGCTGAGCAAAGACCCTTGAAATATGCTACTTCGTCGGCGTAGGCGCGCCAGCGCCAGGCGATTGCATAGCTCCGCCTAAAACGTCGCTCGCCTTGACTCCCGATTCTCGCTCAATCTGTTCGTACTGCTTCTGCTTTTCTGGTCCAGGCATCGGACTGCTGGCGATCGCCTTGATTCTTTGTTCTGGCGTCATTTTTGCGATTGCCGCCTTCGCATCGTCATTGTCCATTCCGCTTGGGGCGTTGCCAATGCTGCATCCGGAAAGGATGGCCGCCATGACGACAACGGCGAATGATGTAGTCAGATTGGGTTTCATTTTGGTTCTCCAAGAAACTAGGCTTTGGGGCATTTCGCTTTCGCGGAATGCCCCAAGAACCTGAGTCTATTGATTCTCCGGCGAAGCCCAGTTGGTGCCCCACCAATGGTAGCTCTTGCCCTCCATGTCGGGGTGGTTGCTTCCCCAAGCGTTGTCGGGCGGCGTACCTCCTTCGGAGCCCTTGCCCCAAAGATCGGCATACACGTAAGTGAAGTCCGAACGAAGGTTCGGCATCAATTGCGTTCCTTTGTAGAACTTCGCGTGGCCGTCCAAATGGGCGACGTTCGAGCCTTCCGTAAAATAGCCCATCCGAATGCCCCAGAAGCTCTCGAGCCCCGACTGGTTGCCCGGCCAGATTTTTCCGACTTCGGGAAAATCAATCCAAACAACGACTTTGGCGACACTCGTAAACTGCGTTCCTCCAAAGCCATTTCCAATTCCCTCAACACCGCCGTTACCGCCGATTCCCGTACCGGAACCGCCCATCGAGGTGACGTTGAAAGGAGGTGCATAATATTGGTACAGACCCAAATCTCGGCACGGCGTACCGACGGCCGCTTGCTCATACCCAAAGAGCATCTCATTCAACCGGTAGTCGACCGGAGGATAGATGTCGTTGAAGTAGTTAGGCCGTCCCACTGTCGAAGCACCTAAGCCCACGCATCCGTCGTTGGGGTCGAGAATGAAGTTTCCAAAGCCGTTGTCGGCTTTCTGACGCTGCACGGTTCCCTGCTTGTTGCTGACGGCCGGGTTTCGAAAGATTCCCTTGTTCTTCGTATAGGGCAAGATGCGAGTCGCGAAGACATAGTCTTCCTGCCAGTTTGTATGCGGTGCGTAGTCGTCGTAGTCCGTGGCATACATGAGCACAGCCATCATGTTCTGCTTCAAGTTCGACAAGTCGCCCGTCTTCTTCGCTGCGACCTTGGCCTGGGCGAAAACGGGGAAGAGGATCGCCGCCAAAATGGCGATGATCGCGATGACAACGAGCAGCTCGATGAGCGTAAAGCCAGAATTGCGCTGGATTTTCATCGTGCCTCCTTAACCTCTGAGTGTATGGATTGCTTGCGGCCGACGAGCGCGCCCGCTTGCGGGACGGGGCGGCTCGCTCCCCGCAAAGCGGGAGCCGCGGAACGAGGACGAGCCGGAACCAATAGAGCCGAGCTCTTCGGATTCAGGCGAATGAGAACTGAGCCCTTCGCAGTCACTTTGTAAGCGCCTCCGCCGAGCACATCGTCGAAGCCCTGCTTTCGCAGGGCAGAAGCCAAAGGAACCTTGCCCTTCAGCTTCAAATCGAATTGAACCGGCCGATCGGACCGGTTCGCCGCCACCACCGCCACCTCATCGCCCAGCACGCGAGCGAAGGCCAAGGTCTGGCTCTGGTCGGCGAACGTGAGGGGAACTGGCTCGCCCGATTGCAGCGCCCGGCTCCCCCGCCGGGCCCGAACAAGCTTGGTGTAGTGCTGCTGCACCGGGTTGCTCGCCACGTCGAGGCCCCATTCCATCCCGCGGCGGTTTTCCGGATCGCGGCCGCCCTCCATCCCCAGCTCTTCGCCGTAATAGATCGACGGGCTGCCCGGCCAGCCGAACTGAATCGTCGCCGCCAGCATCGCCAGCTTCTTATCGCCGCCGCAAAGGGTCAAAAACCGCGGCGTATCGTGGCTGCTGAGCAAGTTCATGAGGTTCCGCGAGACTTGGGGCACATAGCTCATGTAGTTCGCCATAAGCCGCTTCAGGCATTCGCTCGCCGGCAGCTTCCCTTCCGCGACATAGCGCAGCAACGCGTCGCGCAGCGGGTAGTTCATCACCGAGTCCCATTGGTCGCCCTTCAGCCACGGCGAACCGTCCGTCCAGACCTCCCCGCAGATCCAGGCATCCGGCCGAAGCGCCTTCACCGTCTTGCGGAATTCCCGCCAATAGGCCATCGGCACTTCGTTTGCGACGTCGAGCCGCCAACCCGCGATTTCCGCCCGTTCGTTCCAAAATCCGGGCACCTTGAGCATGTAGGCGGCCGCCTCCGGGTTGCCCAGATTCACTTTGGGCATCGAGGGAAAGCCAAACCACGCCTCATACGGCGGGTTCTCGCGAACCTCCACCGGAAAGCTCTTGACGTAGAACCAATCTTTGAATTCCGATTCGGCGCCCTTCTCCCGGAGGTCCTTGAACGGCGGGAAATCGACCGCCGAATGATTGAAGACCCCATCGAGGACCACCCGAATTCCGCTGGATTTGAGCTGCCGGGTCATCGCCGCGAATTCGTCGTTCGTGCCCAGGTAGCGGTCCACCCTGAGGTAGTCGCTGGTCTCGTAGCGATGGTTGATCGGCGATTGGAAGATCGGATTGAAGTAGATCGCGCCGATCCCGAGCGACTTGAGGTGGGGCAGCCGCTTGAGCACCCCCGCGAAATCGCCTCCGAGGATATTGCGGTACGTCGGCTCCGCATCCCAAGGCGCAACGTCCGAGGGATCGTTGCCCGGGTCACCGTTTTCAAAACGGTCGGGGAAGATTTGGTAGAACACGGTCCGCTCCACCCAATTTGGAACCTGGATGGGCCGGTACTCCTTGGCGGACAGGCGGAACGGGACCACCGCGCCGTCGCGATCCACGCCGTCATGTCCCAGATTGGCTCCGGCTTTCTTATCCCACAGGGCGAACAAATAGTCGAAATCCCGCGTTCGATCCCAGGGGACCTTGGCCGAATAGCGGGCATAGAAGCCGTCGTCGGAAACCAACTTCATCTTGGTCAGCTTGCCGCTGGCCCAAAGCTCCACCCTTTCGGCATCGTTGGGCCGGCATCGCACCTGGATTTCCAACACGCCTTGATCCCAATTGACGTACGGCGGATCCTGCTCGTGCTTGAAGGTTGAGGTCGTGATCGCCCCATCGCCGATGCGCGCGGGCTTCTCGTAGCCCCGGGGAAGCAGGATGAGAACCGAGTTGATGTTGCCGCCGCCGTCGTTCTCGTTGCTCTTGGCGGCCGGATCGGTGATCCACGTGTCGCCATCGAGGACGTACTTGTAAAGGTGCTTGCCGGGCTCGAGCGTCGCGGTGAAGCGCCAGGTGCGCCCGTCGGCATCGGCCTTCATCGGCCACGCGTCCTTGTTCCAGCCGTTGAATGAGCCGGCCAAGTGGACCCGTTGATGCACCTTTTCGGCCCGATAAACAAACTCGCGGGCCACGCCGTCAAAGGTGCCCAGACCAATCGCCAAGGCGAGCAGCGCCGTCATGGCCGGCCCCCGACAAGCCGAACGGAGGAGCCGCGGACCCGGAGTTCGGTGGTGACAATGACGCGCTCGGCTTCCAGCGGCGCGCGGCCCTGGATGACTTGGAGGAGCCGCTCGGTCGCGGTCGAAACGATGAGCGGAATATTCAGACTGAGCGACGTCAAACCCACGTCCAATAGGTTGCAAAGGCTCGAATCGTTAAAGCTCACGAGCCCAAGTTGATGCGGAATACGTATTCCGGCAAATCGAGCCGCGCGCACCACGCCCATCGCCATAAAATCGTCCATGACGATCAGGCCGTCAGGCCGGTCGTGGCTGTCCAAAATCAACTCCGCCATTTGCTGGGCGGTGGCATAACCGAATTCGGAATGCCAAAGCCTCGGAACGCCTCCCGCTTTCAAAATCGCCTCGCGATAGCCGGCGGCCCGGTCTTCGCTCACCGTAAGTCCCGGAGGGCCCGCCAGAAAGCCAACTTTCTCGAATCCGGCGTCGATGAGGTGTTGGGTCGCCGACCGCCCCGCCTCGACATTGTCGTTGTCGATCGACCAAATCTGGTCGTTCTCCATCGGGTTGCCAATGAGAACGAAGGGGAAATTGTCGCGCTGCAATTTGCCAATTCGCTCGTCGCGGGCCTCTGATTCGACCAGGATCAGCCCATCCACCCTGCGCGTTCGCAGCATTTCGTCGTAGACCGCCGCCTGACCGAGCGCGCTGGTGACCATTTCGATGCAGAGATGGTAGGGCGTGCCCGCCAGATAGTCCATGATCCCCGCAATCAAGTTGGCGAAAAACGGGTCGTCCGCCAAGCCGCCGGCCGGACGTTTGACGACGAGCCCGATCAGGCCGGTGCTCTTTTTGCGCAGGTTCCGCGCCCGGACGTCGGGCTGATAATTGTGTTCCTGCATCACCGCGGCGACCCGGGTGCGGATCGTCGGCTCGACGCGGACGTCTCCGGCGAGCACGCGTGAAACCGTCGCTTGCGATACTTTCGCAAAGCGCGCGATATCCTGCTGGGTGACCCTCGCCGGCCGGTTTCCTGCCGCCTTTGGCATGACTCTTCTCGCCGAGAATACGTATTCTCAAAAACCAGAATAACACAGGGCCGCGAAAATGCCAAGACCTTTTTCCAAGAAGTTTTCCCGATCAGCTCGGCAACCCGGCAATTTCCTCAGGTTGAGAAGACCCACTTCCCTAAACGCGCGGGATCGGCTATCATGGTCGGCAATCGTCCCGGGCCGCCTTGAGGAAGGGGGAGTCGGCCCGACGGTGGAGGAGAACCCTATGCGCAAAGCCGCGTTCACGCTCATCGAACTCTTGGTCGTCATCGCGATCATCGCCATTCTGGCCGCGATCTTGTTCCCCGTCTTCGCCCAGGCCAAAGAGCAAGCGAAAAAGACGCGCTGCCTCAGCAACAAAAAGCAGGTGGCCACGAGCACCTTGATCTACTGCTCCGACTACGACGATTACTTCCCCATGAGCGCCTATTTCCTTCCCCCCCAGGCGCCCGATCCCAGGCCTCGCATATTCGCGATTTACGACGCGGTCCAGCCGTACCTCAAAAACGTCCAGATCTTCGTTTGCCCCACCAACGATCCCGGCATCGATTGGCCGGCCCGTTTGGCCCTGCTGAACCTGGTCAATGCCGGCACGTTCCGCTTCACCAGCTACATTCCCAACCTAGGCGTCTTCGGTGAGAATTTCTGCACTCCGCTTCCTCTGCCCATCGTCAAGAAATTCACTCCGGTAACGACTGCCGGCGGCATGCCGTCTCCGGTCGATACGATCCTGCTCTTCGATGGCTACATGAAGATGGGCGTTCCGCTCGATTACAACAACTTCATGGCCCAAGCCCGCCATACCGAGGGCGTGGTCATCAACTTTGTAGACGGACACTCCAAGTTCTTCCGGTACAACGCCGTTCCGACCGGCGGCCTGATCGAAGGCGCGCTGCCGCCGGGCTCGACGCGAACCACCTACTATTCCTGGCGAACCGGGCCGCTGCTCAAAGACGATCGCGCGCTCCAGCTGGTCTCCCCGAATACGATCGCGGATCCCTACAACGACCTGCACGGCGTCCCCGGCTCGCCGATCACCGACTCAGAAGACACCCTCTGTCCGTAGTCGCCGGTAGCTTGCGGATCGGTCGCATCGGTCCCATTGGTCCGATTCGCACGACGAGCAGGGAAACGCCCGAAGGGCGCGAACATGGAACCAAACCATGCTCGCGCCCTTTTTGCTCGGCCTCTTGGCAATCCAAAGCCCTCCCGAAAACCTAGCCCTCACCGCCAAAGCCACCGCCTTCGAACACTACGGCGAATACAAACCCGAGAACGCCAACGACGGGAACCTGGAAACCCGCTGGTCGGGAATTCCCGGCCACAACACCGGCGGGTGGTACCAGCTCGATTGGCCATCGCCGGTCAAGATTTCCGAGGTCATCATTCGCCAGTACGGCAGCTACACCCACGAGCTGGACGTGCAAATTTGGACAAACGGAGCCTGGAAAACCCTGAACCACCACGGCAAGCCGGGCGAGCGGCTGCGCAACACAGTGGTGAGCCGATTTTCGGCGGTCGAAACGACGAAATTGAGGCTGGGCAACATCACGAACGGGCCCACGTTTCGCGAGGTCGAAGTGTATTCGGAGTCCTTCAAAGCGACCAAGTTGGAGATCCACGCGGCGTCCGACCTTCAAGGAAACATCGTCGGGATCGTGACGGATTCGATGGGCGCCGAGCCGGTGCCCTCGGGATTCGTGACGATCGCCCGAGTCGACGATCCGCCGAGCGCCAAGGTTTTTTCCAGAGTTGCCATTCGCGTGGACCAGAACGGAATGTTCAGCATCCCGATGCGTCGGGGCATGAAGGGCAAGTTTCGCCTTCAATGGAGTGACGGCCAGGGGTCGACCGTCGAAAAGGAGATCGACGCCGCCGACTTCCTATACGGCCTGACGGAGCTCGGCTATAAACCCAAAGTCGAGCTCCTCGACGGAACCTGGAAGTTCAAGGGCGACCCGCCCGCCGGGTTCGAAAAGCCGGAATTTGACGATTCGAAATGGCGCGATATCAAAGTCCCCGCGCATTGGGAAATGGAAGGGTTCGTGGTCCGCTCGGGGCATGGGGGGTATCGAAAGGAATTCACGCTCCCCCCTCGCCTTTTTGCGAAGCAAAAGGGAGAGGGGGCCGGGGGTGAGGGTTCCGGAGCCCCTCCCTTGTTTTTGCATAGCGAAAATGAGGGAGGGGTTGGGG
>CAYONY010000013.1:7655-28871 GCA_964405415.1 uncultured Fimbriimonadaceae bacterium
TCTTTTGGTTGGGGGGGCGGGGGGTGGGGTTCCGGTCCCCCCCCTTTTTTTTTTCAATATCCAATTTGTGGGGGGGGTGGGGGGGGCCCCCCGCCTCAAAGTCCGCTTTGACTCCGTCTACAGCGGCTGCGCCATTTACTGCAACGGCGTGCTCGTCGCCCGCCACACCGGCGGCGCGACTCCCTTCGAAGCCGACCTCACCGACGTCGCCAAGCCCGGCCGAAATGTGATCGCGGTCGACGTCCAAGAGCACACCGTCGCCAGCGAGCACCTCGACAAAATGTCGAAGTACGCCTACTTCCATTTGGCCGGAATCTGGCGGAGCGTCTATCTCTTCCGCGTGCCGGAAGTGCACATCCAGCGCTTTGAATGGACGGCGAAGACGGATGGCAAGAAGGGAGAGGGGACGCTTCGAATCTTCGTGGCCAACGAATCGAGCGTCGACTTTCGTACCCACGTTGAAGCAACCCTCACCGAACTCGGCGACGATAAACCGGTTGGCAGCATCTACCCTTCTGGCCGATTTCTTCCCCACGAAACCCTTGTCGATGTCCAACCCGGTCAGCAAGGCGCAAGGGGCTTTCGCTATCTGATGGACACCGTGAAACCCTGGACCGCCGAAACCCCCAACCTCTACAATGCCCGGATCGTGCTCAAGGACAAAGACGGCCACGTCATCCAAACCCTCACCCAGCGCGTCGGCTTCCGCGAAACCACCATCCGCGGCACCGAATTCCTTGTCAACGGCACCCCGGTCAAGTTCAAGGGCACCTGCCACCACGACCAGCATCCCCTGAAGGGACGGGCCGTCAATGCCGAGGACGAGCGCCTCGACCTCGAGATGATGAAAGAGGCGAACCTGAACGCGGTCCGCACCAGCCACTACCCGCCCCACCCGAGCCTGCCCGAGATTGCTGACGAGCTGGGCCTCTACGTCGAGGCCGAAGCCCCGTTCTGCTGGACCGACGTCTCGAACGACCTGCGCTACGCCCCCCTCATCCTCCAGCTCACCGCCGAGACGATCCAGCGCGACCGGAACCACCCGAGCGTCACCTGGTGGTCGCTGGCGAACGAGAGCGAGTGGGGCTGGGGGTTTGAAAGGGCGCGCGAGTGGGCCAAAGAGGCCGACCCTTCGCGACCGCACTCCGCCGCCACCAGCGCCGATCTCGACATTGCCACTCTTCACAACCCGCTCGCCCTTTCGCGAATCGAGGATGCGGAGAAGAAGTACACCAAGCCCCTGATCTTCGATGAGAGCCTCTGCATCTTCCAGGGCATCTGGGGCGATGTGGCCGAGATGTGGGTAGACCCCGGCGTGCGCGACTACTACGTGGCCCCCTACAAGCCGGTGATGGAGGCCTTTTTCAAGAGCAAGGTCACCCAGGGCAGCTTCATCTGGTGCTGGTCGGACGACATCTTCTGCGTCCCGAACCGGGGGCTGGAGTACGGGCGGGAGGCGACGCGGTCGCACTTCATCGAGAATTCCTACTTGATGCCGGGACGAGGTCTGGTCGGCGATGCCCCGTGGGGGGTGGTGGATGGTTGGCGAAGGCGTAAGCCGGAGTTTTGGCATATCAAGATGCTGCATTCGCCTATTCGCAATCTCGTGGGTGCCGGCGTACCCAATGCTAAAGATGGCGAGCCCTTCGAATATCTGATGTGGGCCTTTAACGGCTTTGACTTCATCGACCTTGCCCAATGCCGGTTCCTGCTTAGAACCCGAAAGGGATTCCGCGACCCGATTGGAAGTGGCTCCGATATCCAGGGGATGGCCAGCGCACAACCCGGAGCACAAGGCGTTATTCGCTTTCCCGGACTGACGCGAAGCATCCTTTTGATGGGGATGGAGCTGTTTTGCTTCGAGCCAGGTGGTCGCCTCGTTCATTGGCGGCCGCTTCAGTTCGCACCTGGGCTGGAAGACATCCCTGATATCGAAATTGAAGATCCGATCGAAGTTTGGGAGTCGAACGACCTTTCGGGAAATACGCTCCACGTGGCAGGAACGGGATTCGAATATGCGATAAGTCGGGACTCAGGTCTCTTAAAAAAGGCTACCGCGAGTGGAATTCCACTGATGCTGGAGCTACCGATCTTGCATGTCTTACCGACCGCCAATGCGCTAATGCCCCTTCCCGAACAGAAGACCTGGAAACTCGACAACTTTACTTTCGAGAAGGGTATGGACGCCCAAACTCACCAACCATTCGTCTTAGTTCGAATCAAAGGAACCTACGACCAATGGCAAGGAACTAGTCGCCTCAAATTCTTCGGTGACGGTTACCTCTTCGTTGATTCCGAGTTCAGGAATCTTGGCGACGAGTTTTGGGCGCGTGAAGTGGGGCTACGCTTCTCCGTTCCAAAGTCAATTGACACACTGCACTGGCAACGCGATGGGGAATGGCCCGCCTACCCTTCTGACCATTTAGGCAGGAACGTTGGTACGACACGCGCCACGCCCGCTCTTGAAGACCGAGCCAATCCTGACCGTCCAAACTCTGCAGATTCGTCGCCGATGGGAACCAACGACTTCCGATCGACCAAGCGGGATTGCCGGTACGCGTGGATAGGCCAATCTGACCCCAGAGCATCCAACCCCGATCCCATTTTCTTCGGTGAGCCACCGCGAGTCGAAGTGCATTCCAATGAAGCGAAATTTAACCTCCGCGCCATGGTCGAATCCGACCGGATCTCCGTCCACGTCAACGACTTCTACGGCGGCACCGGCGCCGGCCTCTGGGAATGGGAGCTGAACTACGGCAAAGGCAAGCTGATCAAGAAAGGCGACACGATCAAATCGAAGCTGAGGCTGAGGTTGGTGGGGGGATAGCTTTTTGGACTGCGGCGACTTGTCGCCGCTTTCGACCAGCCGACTTGTCGGCGCGGATCCGCAATTGACGAAGTTGACCTCCTAACTCTTGGACTGCGGCGACTTGTCGCCGCTTTCACACCGCCGACTTGTCGGCGCGGTCTCGCCGCAAGCGTTGATTTAAGCCTGGTGTTCCCTCATACTGACGCCATGGCGGACTGGCATCACGCACCGCTGCACCGGTTCGGATACCCGGGCGCCTATTTCGTTACGTCAAGCACCTTGCATAAGGAGCACCACTTTCGGGGGCGTGAGCGCCTTAGTTTTCTGGCCGAACATCTGCAAACACTAGCTCACAAATATGATATCGAGCTGGAAGCGTGGGCGGTCTTCTCGAACCACTATCATGTGATCGCACGACCCCACGGTGAACCGGGACTCCTCCACAAACTGTTGAAACACTTACATGCCGACGCAGGTCGAGAGGCGAACAAGTGGGATCAGACTCCGGGTCGACAAGTCTGGTTTCAGTACCGAGATACCGCGTTGACTTTTCAGGAATCCTATTTCGCCCGGCTCGCTTATGTTATGCACAACCCGGTCAAGCACGGGCTGGTTCAAGTTGCCTCCGCCTATCCCTACTGCTCAAAAGGGTGGTTTGACGCGACTGCAAGTCGGGCTCAGTTCAAAATGCTCTCAGAAATCAAAATCGACCGGGTCAACGTCGAAGATGATTTCGATCCCATCATCTAGGAATTCAGACGGCGGACAAGTCCGCCTAGGAAAAAGCGGCGACAAGTCGCCGCAGTCCAAAATAGGCCATGCCCGGGATCGACGACCTCTTCCCCACTCCTCTCGCCCCCGATCCCGCCGTCGCCTTGAGTCCGGCCGGGCTCAACTTTCCATCTGCTAAACCCGGACCCGTCCACGGCGCTCAGTTCATCATCGAAATCGCCGGACCCAAGTCTGCCCTCGCTTCCCAAGCCCACGCCCTCATGAAGCCGGAATGGCAAGAACCGCTCGGCAACCCTGAAGTCTGGGCCATGGCCCCGGCCGACCAAGCCTGGCGGCCCATGAACGTGGCCGATTCCGGCAGCTACGACTCGGTCGCCCTCGCCTGGGATCTGATCCATGCCAAGGGCGAGCTTTCCGGAGCCTCGGCCGGCGTGCTTCTTCAGACCGCCGAGGGCTTCGCCAACTCAATCGGACGCCGCGCCTTTCCTTTCCCGGCTCCCGAGGAGATCGACCGGCTCGTCCGCTCCCTCCTCCAAGCTCGCGAGGCCTTTGATATCGGGGTCGAGGTCTTCGTCCAAGCCCCGCGAGCGGTCTCGGAACGGGACGTCTGGATCGCCTGCGCGGCCCTTGGCTTCGACCTTTCCGGCGAGGGGTTTTTCGTGTGGCGAACGCCGAATTGGGAGGATCCGTTGCTGACGGTGGCCCCGGTCGAAGAGGGTCGCGTCTTTTCTCTGGCCCAAGTTCAGCGCGGAGAGACCCACGAGGCGCTCAGCCTCGGCTTCAGCGTTCCCCGCTCTCCCGATCCGGCCGCGATATTGGAAAAAGCGTTCGCCGCCGCCCCGGAACTTGCCCGGCGCCTCGGCGGACTTCCCTACGATGACGAAGGTCACGCCCTCGACGAGCGAACCCGACAAACGTTGCGAAACAACCTTGGGCAGGGGATCGCCGCCATGCGCGGCTCCCGGCTCGAGCCCGGCTCGCCGATCTGTGGCAAGTTGTTCCGCTAATGTGGAATGCGCGAAGCACACTTCCCGCACTCCACAGCCGCTACTCCTCGTCGATGTCCTGCTGGCTGCGCTGCACCGCCGATGCCCGACGCCGTTTCACCTGGCCAAAGCCCTGATCGGCCGGCTGGTCCCGTTGGTCGGCCTCGGCCCGCACCGCCATCGTCCGATGCTTGGCCAGCTCGTGCGCCGCCGTCCCCATCAGCGTCGCCGCTTCGCCTTTCTTTTTGGCGAGCCAGCGGTCGTGAACGTAAAGGATCGGCGCCGCGTTGAAAATCGAGGAATACGTTCCCGAGATGATGCCGAAGAGCATCACCACGTTGAAGAAGCGAAGCTCGGGCACCGCCGAACCGAAAGCGATCAGCAAGATCAGCGTCACGATGACCGTCGCCGACGTATTGATCGACCGCGCGATCGATTGGGTGATCGACCGGTTGATCAGATGGCCGATCTCTTCCCCGCCCAGCGGCTTGCGAAGATTCTCCCGAATTCGGTCGAAGATGACGATCGTGTCGTGGGTCGAGAAGCCGATCACCGTGAGCATCGCGGTGACGAAGAGCGCGCTCACTTCCCACCCGAAGAGGAAGCCGCAAATGGTCGATAGGCCAAGCACCACGAGCACGTCGTGGCCCAGCGCGCCGATCGTCGCAAAGGCGAACCGCAAGCCGACCCCGAACCCGCCCAAGGCGAATCCAAACCGCATCGCCAGATAGACCACAATCAACAGGGTGCTGAAGATCACACCCTTGATCGCGTTGTTGATGCTCTCTTTCTGCACGACCGGCCCGACCGAAGTGAAACCGATCTGATCGGACGGTTCAAAACCCGCCGCCCGGGCCAGTTTGTCGTCGGCCGTCGAAGCATCGTTGCCGAGAACTGCCGAAGGCGGCGCGGTCACATAGGCCACCGCCATCTCCCGTTTGTTGGCGTCCTGGCCCGTACCCATCTTCACGTTGGCGCCTTTGACCCCCGCCTTTTCCAAGTTCTGGAGGATTTGGTTCGCGGTCAGCGACTTGCCCGACATCGCGTATTTGCCTTCATAGCCGCCGCTGAACTCGACGTTGGTTTTCAGTCCCCCGATGAAGTAAAAGAGCATGCCGGGAATGATCGTGAGGACCGAAATCGTGAAGTACAGATTGCGCTTTTCGACGATCTTGAGCAGCCCGGTACCCTGGGCGGCTTCCGCCTCCTTTTTCTCGCCAAACCATTGACGGTTCAAGCCATAAAGGTTCGGGTTCGCGCCGATGCCGGAGCCGACCAGCCAGACCAGAAGCGACCGCGTCACCACCACGGCGGTGAAGAGCGAGATCGCGACGCCGATGATGAGGGTGCTGGCAAAGCCCTTGACCGGCCCTTGGCCCAAATTGACCAAGACCAACGACGTGAGGATCGTACAGGCGTTCGAGTCGACAATCGCCGGCAGCGCGCGCTTAAAGCCGAGCTCGATCGCCGCTTTCAGCGTCTTGCCGTTCCGCAATTCTTCTTTGAGCCGCTCGAAGACCAGAATGTTGGCGTCGACCGCCATGCCAACCGAAAGGATGAAACCTGCGATCGACGCCAGTGAGAACGTGGCCCCAATCAGCTTGAGCGTGGTGATCGTGAAGAGGACGTACAGGGCCAGCGCAAAGAGCGCCACGATGCCCGGGAAGATGTAGTAAACGATCAGGAAGAGGGCGATGAAGGCAAACGAAATCAAGCCCGTGAAGACGATCTGATCCAGCGCCTGTTTGCCAATCGTCGGGTCGACGGTTTCACTGCTGAGCTCATTCAAGCTCACCGGAAGCGCGCCCGAATTGAGCATGTTGACCAACGACCGGATGTATTCCGTGTCGAACTGCCCCTCGATGATCGCATTGTCTTTGAGGATCGCCCCGTCTTTGAGCGGCGCGATGCTCAGCACGTGTCCATCGAGCACCGAGGCCAGCTTCTCGCCCCGGTTTTGGACGCGGCGCGACCAGCGCTCCATCTTTTTGGCCGCATCGCGTGAAAAGTGCATCAGCGGGATGTAGCTGGTCCCCTGAGGTTGGGCGATGGCCCGGGTCAGATCGACCCCCTCGATGATCGGTTCGCCCCAGCTTTCGATCATCGCCTCGTATTCCGGCATGCCCGCTTTGATCTCTTTCTCGGTGGCCCGGATACGGAAGGCCAAGGACGGGTTCGCGGGATCTTCCGGACCGTCGCCCGACTCCTCATACTTCCGGCCCGGCACGTCTTCGGTCGCCACGGTGCGCGCGTGATAAAACTTGATCGACGCGGATGTGCCGATAACTTTGCGCGCGGTGTCGATATCGGTGAATCCGGGCAGTTCGATGACGATCTGGTCCCGGCCCTTGGAATACACCACCGGCTCGACGACCGACAGGTTGCCGGACGCGCGGTTCACCATGATGCGAAGCAGGTTCGCGCGGATCGATTCAAGCTCTTTAAGCTGCTCGGGCTTCAGCTTTTCCAAGTCCATCTGGTAGGTGAACTTGACTCCGCCCTGAACATCGAGCCCGAACTTGTAGTTCTTCTGGGTGTAAAGCCAACCGGAAAGCCCGGCCAGGATGAGAACGGCGAAGAAAAAGAGGTAGCTGCGCGACTGCAAAACGGTGTCTCCGAGAAGCCTCAGGCGAGGCGGGGAGGATTATACCGGAGGCGCCAACCTAGCCCGCGCACTCCGCCAAAGCCAGCGCAAAGCGGTCGATCTGGTCTTTCGTCCGAATCTCGGTGACCGCCACCAACAAGTCGTTCTCCATCCCCGCGTAATAGTCTCCCAACGGGAGACCCGCCAAAAACCCCCTTTCGAGCATCGCGTCCCGAACCGTCGAGGCGGCTCTTGGCAACGACACGACAAACTCGCCGAACACCTTCCGGCCGAACTTCGCCGGCAGGCCCTTTTCTTCCAGCGTGGAGATCGCGTACTGGGTGTTCCGCACCGTCGCCTCGGCCACTTGCCGGAGCCCGTTCTTCCCCATCGCGGCCAGATAAACCGTCGCCGAAAGCGCCATCAGGGCCTCGTTCGTGCAGATGTTCGAGGTCGCCTTTTCCCGTCGAATGTCCTGTTCGCGCGTCCGAAGCGTCATGACGTACCCGCTTCGGCCGTCGTGGTCGTTGGTTCGCCCGACGATTCGCCCCGGAATCCGGCGCACATGCTCCTGTTTGCAGGCAAACAGCCCCAGCGCCGGCCCGCCAAACCCCATCGCGATCCCCAGCGGCTGGCCCTCGCCCACCGTGATGTCGGCGCCAAACGCGCCCGGCGGTTTGAGCTGGCCGTACGCGATCGGGTCGGCCACCACCACAAGCATCGCCCCGACCCGGTCGGCTTCCGCGCGCGCCCGTCCGAGATCCTCGATCGAGCCGAAAAAGTTCGGCGACTGGAGGATGACGCATGCCGTCGCGTCGTCGAGAGCTCCGAAATCCGATGTCCGGCCGTCCGTCGTCGGCAGCTCGACGACCTCCATCCCGATCGACCAAGAATAGGTCGCCAGAACCTGTCGGTAGTGCGGATGAACGGCTTGGCTCACCGCCACCCTTGGACGCCCGTTCGTTCCATGGGCCAAGATCGCCGCTTCCGCCATCGCGGTCGCGCCGTCGTACATTGAAGCGTTCGCCAAGTCCATCCCGTAGACTTCGGCGACCATCGTCTGGAATTCGTAAATGGTCTGTAGGTAGCCCTGGGACAATTCCGGCTGATACGGCGTGTACGCGGTGAGAAATTCGCCTCGGGAGATGATCGCGCCCACCGAAGCGGGAATGTAACGGTCGTACATCCCCGCCCCCAAAAAGCACACGAGATCGCTGATCGCATTGCGATTCTTGCGCGAAAGCTCAAAAAGCCGGCCAAGCAACCGGTGCTCATCGAAGGCCTCCGGCACGTCGAGCGAACCCTTGACGCGAAGGTTCTCCGGAATATCGGCCAAGAGGTCGTCGATCGAGGCCACGCCGATTGTGGCGAGCATTTCTTGGATGTCTTGTTCGGTGTGGGGGATGTAGGCAGTCATGCAGTTGGCAAAGGAAAGTTAGCAGTTAGCAGTTAGCAGTAGGCAGTTGGCAGTTGGCAAAGGCCAGAGGCGGTCCCGACTTCGCCATTCATCGTTCAGCCCAGGCTCCCTTGATAGGTCGCCGCGTCGAGCAGCCCTTCCGGATCACCGGAAAGGCGGATCTTGACCATCCAGCCGTCGCCGTACGGATCGGAATTCACGAGCTCGGACTGGGCCCCCAACTTTGGGTTCGTCTCGAGCACTTCGCCTGCGACCGGCGCATAGATGTCCGAAACCGTCTTCACGCTCTCGACCGAGCCCAAACTGTCGCCCGAGCCCACGGCCCGCCCCGGCGAGGGCAAATCGACGTAAACGATATCCCCCAGTTCCGATTGGGCGAAATCGGTGATGCCAACGGTTGCCACGTCGCCTTCGACGCGGACCCACTCATGGGATTTGGTGTATTTCAGATCGGCAGGAACGTTCAAGGTCACTCCTAAGGGGTGGGACGATCGATCCCAAATTCGGCTGGATTCTACCAAAGCCAGGGCCGTGGCGGGGGACGATGTTTTTCATGGAGGACGGGTACCGTCCGGGCGTGGTCCGAATCGATTTCGTCACCCTCTTTCCCGAAATGGTTTTGGGAGCCTGCCGCTATTCGATACTTCAGCGAGCTGCCGAAGCCGGAACGGTGCAGTTCCGCAGCGCGAACCCGCGCGACTTTGCCGCCGACCCTCATCGCACCGTCGACGATTCGCCTTATGGAGGCGGTCCGGGGATGCTGATGAAGCCGGATGTCGCCGCCGCCGCGATTCGCTCGCTGGAGCCGGGGCCTGAGGCCGCCATCGTCCTCTGCGATCCCACCGGGACATCCTTCACTCAATCCGCCGCCGTCGAATTGGCCCTTTGCAAGCAGATCGTCTTTCTTTGCGGCCACTATGAAGGCATCGATGACCGCATCCGCCAACGATTTGCAACCCATGTCTATTCGATCGGCGATTACGTCTTGACCGGCGGCGAGCTGCCCGCCCTCGTGATGGCCGATGCGGTGGTCCGCTTGATTCCCGGCGTCCTCGGAAGCGCCGAAAGCCTGGCCATCGACGCCCACGCCGGCGGCCTTCTTTCCGCCCCCCAATTCACGCGTCCCGAATCGTGGGAGGGCCTGGAGGTCCCCGAAGTGCTTCGCGGAGGCCACCACGGCGAGGCCGCCCGGTGGAAACGCCGCGCGTCGCTTCGGCTTACGCGGGCGAACCGGCCCGACCTCTTTGCGCGAGCCCGTCTGGAAAAAGGCGACGCCGATATGCTATCTTCTTAGCCCGGAACCGCGCGCCCGTCCGCGCGGTTGTTGCTGAATGACCGACGGAGCCTGCCCATGTCCAAATCTGCGATCCTCGAGAGCGTCGTCCAAGAATCCCTGAAGTCGGATCTGCCGGAAATTCACCCTGGCGATACGGTCAAGGTCCACGTCAAGGTTCGTGAAGCGGGCAAAGAACGCCTTCAGATTTTTGAGGGAACCTGTATCGCCGTGAAGAACGGCGGCATTGCCGAAACCGTGACCCTTCGCAAAATCAGCAACGGCATCGGCGTCGAGCGGACCTTTCCGCTCCATTCCACCAACGTGGCCCGGTTTGAAGTGATCCGGCGCGGAAAAGTCCGCCGCGCCAAGCTCTACTACCTTCGGTCCAAGGTCGGAAAAGACGCCCGAATCAAAGAGAAGCGCTAAACCGTGCTCCACCTTCTCGCGCAAGCGCCCGAACCGAACAAGTTCGCCGACTTTGTCGACAAGGTCGCGCGCACGCCGCTCAGCCAAGTCGTCTATTTCGTCGCGGCCTGCACCGCCGTTCGGCTTCTGCTTTTTCCGTTCCTGATGCGGACCGATCCCCACAAGCGGGGGGGCGGCTACGCGGCGGCGCGCATCCTCAACGAAACCCTCGATGCGGTGGTCTACGCCGGTGTTTTCGTTTTTCTCCTGATCCGGCCTTTCGGCATCCAAGCGTTCAAGATCCCGACCGGATCGATGCTCAATACGCTCCAGATCAACGATTTTATCGTCGCGAACAAAGCCATCTACCGCTACACCGATCCCAAGTTCGGCGACATCGTGGTGTTCAAGCCGCCGAAGCGCGGCCTCCTTCCCGGCACGTCCGGCGATGTGGACTACATCAAGCGCTGCATCGGCACCCCGGGCGACCTCATTGAGATCAAGGCCGGCGTCCTCTATCGGAACGGCGAGGCCTCTCCTGAGAAGTACATTTTCTACCTCGACGCCTACGGCCATCCCATCCCCGAGAACGAGCGCACGGGCACCCTGTCCGACTTTCGATTGGTCGAATACGAAGGCAAGATCTGGCCGTTGACCATCAATGGCGAGCTCGTGAATGCGGATGGACGCACCGCTGCCGAATTCCAAGCGATCAGTCCGGACCAAATGCAAACCCTGCTTGCGCTGCCCGCCGTGAAAGTGCCGCCCGGCCAGTATCTGATGATGGGCGACAACCGATTGAACTCGTTCGACGGCCGGGCCTGGGGCCTGGTGCCGCGGGAAGACATCATTGGCCGGTCCGAGTTCGTCTGGTGGCCGCCGAGCCGTTGGGGCGCGACGCGATAGTCAAGCCCTCGGATGCGCCGCCTTGTACTTCCTTCTAACTTCCTCCATGTCAAGCTGCGTGTAGACCTGCGTCGTCGCGATCGATTCGTGGCCCAAAAGTTCCTGAACCGCCCTTAGATCCGCTCCGCCCTTCAAAAGGTGCACCGCGTAAGTGTGGCGCAGCGCGTGGGGCGAAACCGCTTCGGCGAAGCCGGCCTGCTTCGAATACGACTCCAGCTTGAGCCCCACCGTCGTCCTCCGCAGCCTCAATCCCCGATCCGAGATGAACACCTCGCTCAACGGACGCTTGGCCAGCATCGGCCGTCCGGAATCCAGATAGCGCAGCAGCCACTTCGAGGTCTCGAGCGGAATCGGCACCCAGCGCGTCTTGCCCCGCTTCCCGGTGACCCGCAGCGCCTCGTTTTCGAGGTCGAGCTCGCTCATCTTCAGCTCGACGCACTCGCTGATCCGCAGTCCCGCCCCGTAGAGCAGTTCGAGAATCGCCCGGTCGCGCAGGCCGGAAGGGGTCGCCAGATCGGGTGTCGCCATCAGCGCCTCCACCTGCTCGGGAGTCAGCGACTTCGGCAGTGCTTTCGCCTTGCGAAACCCTCCGGTGTCCGGAAGATCCATCCCCGGGCCCTGACCGTTTTTCTTGAGGTACTTCAAGAAGGACCTCAGGCCGCTCATCCGGCGCTGGGCGCTCGAAGGCGCTAGGGCTCCAAGGCTCGTCTGAAACTGCACCACTTGAATTGGCGAGAGGCTCTCCCATCCGTCGAGGCCGACGTTTGAAAAGTGCGCGGCGGCGGCGCCGAGGTCGTTTCGATAAGCAGCAAGCGTATGGGGACTCGCTCCCCTCTGGTGTTTCAAGTGGTCGAGAAAGTTCTCGATCGGTTCAAGAAGTTGAAGTTCCTGGACATTCTCTTTCAACTTTTCAACGTTCAACTTCTCTTTCGTTTCCATACCCAATAGAACGGACGGATGTATTCCATGTCGTGGATGCCCCATCCGGTGCCGCCCCGAGTCGCGACAAGCTCATATTCCTGTTTGAGCCGTTCCCCAAAGGCAACATACCTTGAGACCAGCAGCTTTGCCAGGTCGTCGCCGATGCCCTGATTGCGTACGCGGTCCAGACCTTCCACTTCAAAGCTCGAAACGACGATGAATTGGGGCTGGAGGTCGAGCAGTCCGACATTCCAGTCATAGCGCTGGTCCTCTTGGCCGGTCACGACCAGCTGCACCACCGCCGGACCCTTGGCCGCGCGCATCCACTCCAAGCGCTTCTGAATCGGAGCGAAGCGCGGCGCCCCGACCTCGGGATAATACGGCGGCGTGTAGTACCACGCGTCGGTCGCCATGCCGACTTCCGTCGCCGCGATGTCCGGCTTGCGCAAGTAGTCCACCACTTCATCGCGGGGGTCCTTCCCCGCCATCCAGATCGAAGCGGTACCCGTCGAGGCCAGACCGCCGCCAAGAACGCCGCCGAGGCCAAGCATCGCCAGCGCAGGCAGCACGCGCGCCCAGCCTGGCTTGCCCCACGTCCGATCGATCAGCCATCCCACGCCGAACGCCAACCCCACCATCAGGGGAAACGTGTACCGGATGAAGAGCACCTCGGCCCGTCCGATCAGGATGTAGTAAAGGAGGAAGAAGGCGGCTAGCGCAAGGGCTGCGGGATCCCTTTTCCAGCAGGCCGTGCCCAGGCCGAGCAGCCCTAGTGCCAGGAGGAGCGGCCCAACTCCGATGAGCAAATTGTAAAGATGCCAGATGAAGCCATTGGGCAGACCGAGGAACACCGTCCCGTGCCCGGAGCCGGTGTGCTTGACCTCATGCTTTACATCGGCAAGAAAGCGCGACGTTTCAACGAGGCATCCGGGGGTGGCCAAGAGAAAGGCAACAATTGAAACTCCGGCCGTGACGAGGGCGAGTTTGAACCACGATTTCCGATGGGCGAGGAGGACGGCGGCGGCCAAAGTCGCCAATGTGAGGACGCCGGTGTATTTCGTCCCCGCACTGAGCCCGGCAAAGGCGGCGCTCAGGATTACGGTTTGCAGGACGGCTTTGCCTTCGAGCAGGTTTCCATCGCGATCGGGAAGGAGCTTGAGCGCATAGTGCGCGCTGAGAATGAGGAGGAAGGTCGCAAAGACGTCGACGGTTTGAAACCTCGAATGAACCACGAAGGCGGGAGCAAACACAAGGAGGCCCGCCCCAAACCAAGCCCCCGCCAGGCTCACCCGGCGGCGCAGCATGAGGAACGCGACCGCCGCCGTGCCCGCACCGGCGAGGGCGCTCACCCATCGGCCGGCCAAATGGCCGCTGCGCATTTGGGCCCACTCTTTATCGCCCGCGCCGGAATAGGTCTTGGCGACGTCGCTGGCCACCCGAAGGACCGTAAGGTAGAGCGTTCCGTAATTGTAAAAGCCCGGCGCAAAGTCGAACTTCGCCGGCTCAATCTGTTGGGAGTAGGCGTAGATCACCGGCTCGTCGGGATGGTAGGACCATGTCTGGTGATCGTTCGGAAGCCCCCAGCCCATTCCCCAAATCCGGATGAGCAGCCCAACGGCAAACACAACCCAAACGCCGTGACGGGCGATGCGGTCGAGGATCGGCGAGGGAGCCGGAGACGCTTCCTGATTCATGGGGTCCCCGGATTATGCTTGGATTGACGGCTCCCGTTCGCCACCGTCAAGGATCGCCCGCACCACGTCCGGGTCGTAAAGGCCGCCCGAACCCATCCGTAAGTGCTCAGACGCCGCTTCCCAGCCTCGATGCCGGCGGTACCACACGAACTCGGCACAGCCTTTCACGATCCGCGCTTCGAGGGGGATGGGCGGGTTGGGCGCCCCCTGAGCGTACGGAGCGTGATGGAGTCGGACCGTATCCGCCAAATCGTGGAGACTGGGCACCGTTTCAAGAATGGCGCCCCCGACTTGAGGGTGGCAGTCATAGGTCGCCGTCTCTGAGAGCGTCCACTCTTCCCAGTTCTTGCCGTTCACCAACCGATACGGTATCGCGCACAGACCGATATCGCGCAAGCGCACCGCGCGATCAAGCCTTCGGCGCCTTCGCGGCCCGAGTCCCAACCGCAGGGCGACGCGGTTCGCCATGGCGGCGACGGCCTCGGTCAGTCCCGCATGGCTTGGAAACCGCAATTCGATCGCCGCGCCAAAGGCGCGAACGGCGCCTTCAAGTCGCTCTTCTCGCTGGGAGGGTTGCACGACCCACCGGTAGTAGGCCAGCCCAAAGGTGAGGGCGCCGCAGATCGCCACCCAGAACAGCGTGGAGTCCATCATCGCGGCGCCTCCATGGCGACCGCTTTGCGAAAAGCCGCGACGACTCGCGGATCGAATTGCGAACCTGAGCACCGATCAAGCTCGGCCAGGGCTTCCTGGGGCGAAATCGGCTCTCGATAGGGTCGTTTCTCGCCTTCGTGAAACCCGCCGGTCATCGCATCGAACGCGTCGGCGGCGGCGATGATCCGGGCTTCCAACGGGATTTCGTCGCCCTTCAGCCCTCGCGGATAGCCGTTGCCATCGGGCCGTTCGTGGTGGCATCGTATCCAGCCCGCGATCGACCGAAGCTCCGCGACCTCTTCGAGGATCGCCGCTCCAAACGGTGCGTGAAGCTTGACGTGCGCGTACTCCTCCGGCGTGAGCCTTCCCGGCTTGTCGAGAACGGCCTCGTCGATGGCAATCTTTCCAACATCGTGGAGCCGCGCCGCCCGATGGACCAGGGCAGCCCGACGTGGACTTAGGCCCAACATTCGCGCGGTTCGCTCGGCGATGCGGGCCACGCGCTCAATATGGGCGTGCGTGTAGGGGTGCGCGCGTTGGAGCATCAGCCCCAGGGCTTCCAACGTCTGACGGTGTTCGCGGGCGGCCAAAGCCTCTTCTCGAGCGATCGCCAAGATCAAGCCGGTCGGCAACGCCAGGGCAAGGACCCCGGCCGAACCGAGCGTTAAAGTCAAGCCGAGGCCAACCAGCCCGACGCTGAAGATCGCGAGTCCCGGTCCGGGAGCCGTTCGCCGAACGGCGAGCCAAACCGCAACGAACGCCACCGCCGCATAGGGCGCCTCCAGCGAAAGGGCGACCCCCGAGGCCAGCAGCACCGCCAACACTTCGAAGGGCCATCGCGTGGTCCAATCGCGCGGACCGGCCACGCACCAGCGCACGAACAGGCTGCTCAAGATGACGCCGACGCCCCAGCCGACCCCGAGCGTGCCGACGACGGCGGCAATTCCAACGCCTTCGATCGGCCAGCGGCGAGGGTCGACATGGAAAAACGCCGCGATCGAGGCGGCCAGGATTGCCAGAATCGGCGGAAGCAGAAGCTCTGCCTGGTCACGCGGGCCCGCGGCCAAAAGCCCTTGCGCCGAGGCCACCCAAAGAACAAAGCCGGCGGCAAGCGCGGCGACGGTTCGCGAAGACGGATGGTTGAGAGAACGGATCATCGACCGTCCTCCCCGGTGAGGCCCCACCTCTTGCTTCGCAACTGCCGATCGGACCTAAACCGGCATGCTTTGGCATGTCCTCGAACCCGCAACGTTGGCGCTGGCCGCCAAACCCCTCTCCTCGCAAAACCACGAGGATGGCGGCTCCCTCCGTGCCATTGTACGAACAAAAAGGGCTTATGGATTCAAAAGCTTGAGAATTGTTCGGCCTTTGATATTTTCCTCTTGAATCGGCTGGTTCGGAAACTGGGTCGCGACGACCTTGAAACTCCCTTCCGAAGTCCCTACGGCTCGCAGGGTTCTCATGGTCTTCAAGTCCAAATCGAACTCCACCCGTCCCTTGAACTGGAGCGGGATTTCTTTGAGGCCGGTCACGTCGGACTTCACTTCAAACGTTTGGTGGACGAAATCGGCCAAGTCGGTCTTGACTTCGAGGTCGGCGGTGATTCGATGAACTTGCTTGCCCTGGCTGGCCATCACGCCAACGTAGGTGTAAAGGTAGTCGAGGCGCTGAACCGCAACCGTATTGCCTTTCCCTTGGAGCTTTTGCGGAGAATAGCCGACGGTTTTTTTCCAGGTGTCCCCGGGTTTGACTTCGTCAAAGGGCAGCTTGGGGGAAAAGTCGAGCGAGGTATCCAGCGGCCCGAGGAACAACGACAGCCGATAGATCTCGCCGACGAACTGCCCGATCAGCGGGCCAAGCGGGTTTTGGCGTCCGGGCCGAAGGGCTTCCCCGGCGAGAAGGCGATCGAGCAAGGGCGGCTTCCTCTCAGCGCCCGGCTTCTTCGGGTCTTCCTTTTTGGCAAGGTCTTTGAGCTTGGTGATGCCGTTCACCGGAGACACCGTGAGAAGCAGGTCCATGTTGATCTTCTCCACCTTGGTCTTGGGCGGCCCTTCAGAAGTCTCGCCTTCGATTTCGGTGATCGTCGGCCGCTTGTAGCTGATGTCGGCAAAGCCGTCGGCCTTCATTTCCGTGACTTCGGTCGTAAACTTGTATTGGATATCAAGATCCTCGGGGATCCAGGTCTCCAATCCAATCACGCGGGTTTCGCTGTTCAGCGTGGACTTCACGTCGTATTGGAGCTTTTCTCCCTTGGCAAACACTCGGCTCAGCTTTACTGGCTGGCCCTGGGCTGACCACAGGCCCATCGAAAGCGCGATCGTCGTCAACAACATGCCATTCGCTCCAAAGTCGCCCCCCACAACGAGGGCCTATTCATGGTACGCGCAATTCATCGGTTTGGTGCGGCCAATCCGCGGAAATGCGGCCCTGGGACGTCTCGACTGGCCCGGTAAACTCACGGCTTCATGCTCGACAACCTTACGCGGCGTCTCTCGGGGATTTTGGCCGGGCTCCGGCGCAAGGGCCGCCTCACCGAAGATGACGTTCACGAGATGCTCCGCGAAGTTCGCGTGGCGTTGCTCGAAGCGGACGTCAACTTCCAGGTCGCCAAAGATTTTATCGCCCGCGTCAAGGAAAAGGCGGTCGGCGAAGAGCTTTTTGCCAGCCTCACCGCCGATCAAACGCTCGTCAAGATCGTTCGCGATGAATTAGCCGCGCTGCTTGGCGAGGCGCCCGAGAAGTTTGCGTGGGCGCCCAACCCGCCCACCGTCATCCTCCTTTGCGGCCTCCAAGGTTCAGGAAAGACGACAACCGCCGCCAAGCTCGCGGTCTGGCTGGCCAAGCAAGGCAAGAAGGCGATGCTCGCCGCGTGCGACGTGCAGCGCCCTGCCGCGATCAAGCAGCTTCAGGTTCTTGGTGAGCAGGTCGGCATTCCCGTCCATGCGGTTCTCGAAGGCGGCAAGCCAGTGGACATTGCCAAGGAAGCCCTCCAAAAATGCCGCCATCTCATGCTCGACGTGCTGATCGTCGACACCGCCGGGCGACTTCAAGTTGACGAGCCTTTGATGCAAGAGCTTCAGGCCATCCACCGCGCGGTCGGGCCCACCGAAGTCCTCCTAGTGGTGGATTCCACGACCGGACAAGAAGCGGTCAACGTCGCCAAAGCCTTCCACGAGAAGGTGCCGATCACCGGCGCCATCTTTACCAAGCTCGACGGCGACACGCGCGGCGGCGCCGTGCTAAGCGTCCGCCAAGCCACCGGCGTCCCGGTCCGATTCCTCGGCGTTGGCGAACAGACCGAAGCGCTCGAACTGTTCCATCCCGACCGCATGGCGACGCGGATCATCGGGATGGGCGACATCATGGGCATCATCGAGAAGGCGGAAGAGGCCTTCGACAAGGATGACGCCCTTAAGCTTGAATCGCGAATCAAGGGAGGTTCGCTCGACTTCAACGATATGCTGTCCCAGTTCAAGATGGTCAAAAAGATGGGCAATCTCTCGAACATCATGAAGATGATCCCGGGGCTCGGCGCTCAGCTCCCACCGGAGGCGTTCGAAAAGCTGCAAGACGGCTCGATGAACCGCATCGAAGCGATCATCTTGAGCATGACGCCCATCGAGCGCACCAATCCGGATATAATAAACGGTTCCCGAAGGCGGCGCATTGCGGCCGGCTCGGGCACGGCCGTCGAACAGGTCAACGAGCTCATCAAACAGCTTCACGAGATGCGAAGGAGCATGAAACACCTCGTGAAGATGCAAAAGCGCATGGGCGGACGCAAGTTTCGACGCTGAGAAAGGACTGAGGAGAAAAGCAGCTTAGTGGTTAAGATTCGAATGTCGAGAATGGGAACGAAGGCGCGGCCCTTCTATCGCATGGTCGTCGCCAACAGCACCGAGCCTCGCGGAGGCAAGTTCGTCGAGATTCTCGGCACCTACAATCCGGTCGCCAAACCCGTTCTGATGAACATCAAGAACGACCGGGCGCTGCATTGGCTCTTGAATGGCGCCCAGCCCACCGAGACCGCGGCGGTCGTGCTCAATAAAGTGGGAGTGCTTGACGAATACTTCTCTCAGCGCCCGAAAGCCAAAAAGGACTACCGATTCCTGGATAAGCGCACGGCCGCGATTTCCGTCAAGTCCGTAATGGAAGCCCCGGTCGTCGAAGCGCCCGCCAAACCGGCTCCCGCCCCCGAACCCGAGCCGGCCGCGGCCGTCGAGGCCCCGGTCGAGGAAGCCGTAAGCGAGGCTCCCGCCGCCGAAAGCGCGCCCGCAGAAGAGGCCCCCGTCGCCGAGGAAGCCGCTGCAGAGGCCGAAGTCTCGGCTCCCGAAGTCGAAGCGGCCGCGAGCGAAGAAGCCGCCGCCCCTGAAGTGGAAGAGAAACCCGAATGAACTACAAGCCGTTTGTCGAGCACCTGGTGAAGAGCGTCGTTGACAATCCCGATTCGGTGGAAGTCAATGAAGAGATGGACCGCGGCGCCCGCACGTTTTTCGTCAACGTCGCCGAAGGCGATGTCGGCAAGGTCATCGGCAAGTCGGGCCGCGTCGTCTCCGCGATACGCTGTGTGGTGAGCGCGGTCGCCGCCAAAGCCCGCGAAAAGGCCTTCGTCAAAGTCGTGACGGAGTAGACGAAAAAGAATAAGTCTTATAGGTCATATAGGACTTATGAAGGATCACACCGCCTCGCAGCGTATCCCCGTCGGCCGCATCGTCGGCGCCTTCGGCATCCGTGGCCAAGTCAAAGTCGAGCTCTTGACCGATTTCGAAGAGCGCCTGGCCAAGGGCGCCACCGTGTTCCTTCGAGGCGAGCCGATCAAGATCAAAGCCGCCCAGTGGCACAAGCACCAACTCCTTCTCAGCTTTGCCGAAGTGCCCGACATGACGGCCGCCGAAGCCCTCCAATGGGAGTATCTGGAAGCCGATGCCGGCGACGTGCCGGCGCTCGAAGAGGACGAGTACTTTTCGAAAGATCTGGTCGGTTTGGCGGTCTTCACGGTCGACGGCCGCCCTTTGGGCAAGGTCGAGGCCGTCCTCGACTATCCGGCCCATGACGTTCTGAATGTCGACGGCATCCTGATCCCCGCGGTCAAGCAGTTCGTTAAAGAAGTCGATCTCGAAGGACAGAAGATCGTGGTCGAGC
Organism: uncultured Fimbriimonadaceae bacterium; assembly: GCA_964405415.1. GTDB lineage: Bacteria > Armatimonadota > Fimbriimonadia > Fimbriimonadales > Fimbriimonadaceae > CAYONY01. The sequence continues at coordinate 27,182 of CAYONY010000013.1, forward strand.
TCATCGAAGGCATGGAAGAGCGGTAACTCTTGCGACGAAGTCTTTGGAGTGCGCGACAAAGTCGCGCTTTGCGTAGCGGCGAAACCGCGTCAAAATGGCCCCATGCTCCTTTCCTCGGATGAGGCCAACGCCTTCGACCGGTGGGCTCAATCCATCGAGCCGCCGGCCATCGTGCGCCGCGAAGAATGGGGCGCCAAGCCGCCCGTGCCGCCATGGAAGGAACATCGAGGGATGAGAATCACCATCCACCATGCCGGCGTGCCGACGAACCGAAACCGGACGTTTGCCCAAATGCTCCAAGCGCTCCAGAGCTTCAGCCAGCGGCCAGACAAACTGGCATCGGGCAAGGAGAAGCCGGCCTGGCCGGATATTCCCTACCATTGGTACATCGGCTGGCGGGGCGAAGCGGGCGATTGCCGCGATCCCAAAATCGTCGGCGATACGAACACCGAATACGACCCCACGGGCCACCTTCTCGTGTGCCTGGAAGGCAACTTCGAGAACGAAGAGCCGACCGGCGCTCAGATTCGGATTCTTGATCGGCTAGTGACGTGGCTGGTCGCCCAGTACCGGGTCGATCCGAGCTTGATCGGGACCCACCGGGACTACTCGGCCCAGACCTCCTGCCCGGGGGCAAAGCTGATGCCGGAGATCGAGAGGCTGAAGGTGAGGATCGCGTTGCGGCTGGCTTGCGCGGGGGTGGACCTCAGCAAAAAGAGATAGGACCTATAGGTCATATAGGTCCTATCTCAATATAGAAGCGCGGCGTTAGTCCGCGACTTTTGTGATCGTTCCGGCGCCGACCGTTCGGCCGCCTTCGCGAATCGCGAACTTCGAACCCTGCTCCATCGCGACGGGCTTGCCTTCGATCAGCTCGATGTCCATCGTGATGTTGTCGCCCGGCATGACCATTTCCACGCCGCTAGGCAGGTTCAGCGTCCCCGTCACGTCCGTCGTGCGGAAGTAGAACTGGGGCCGGTAGCCCGTCACAAACGGGGTGTGGCGGCCGCCTTCTTCCTTGGAGAGGACGTAAACCTCAGCCGTGAACTTCCGGTGCGGCTTGATCGACCCCGGCTTGGCGATAACCTGGCCGCGCTCGATGGAGTCGCGATCGACACCGCGGAGCAGAAGGCCGACGTTGTCGCCCGCTTCGCAGTAGTCGAGGGTTTTGCGGAACATCTCGACGCCGGTGCAGACCGTCTTCTTCGGAGCGTCGTTGAGGCCGACGATTTCGACTTCCTCCATCGACTTGAGCTGGCCGCGCTCGACACGGCCGGTGGCGACGGTACCGCGCCCGGTGATCGTGAAGACGTCTTCGACCGCCATCAGGAACGGCTTGTCCTTGTCGCGCTCGGGCGTCGGGATCTTGGTGTCCACCGCATCCATCAAGTCGAGGATCGGCTTGATCCACTCGTTGCTCTCATCGATCGTGCCGGCCTCGACGAGATCGAGGGCCTTGCGGGCCGAGCCGCGAATGATCGCCGCATCGTCGCCGGGGAAGCCGTACTTGCTGAGCAGCTCGCGAATCTCGAGCTCAACCAAGTCGAGGAGCTCCGAATCGTCGACGTCGTCAACTTTGTTGATGAAGACCACGATATGGGGCACGCCAACCTGGCGGGCGAGCAGGATGTGCTCGCGCGTCTGCTGCATCGGGCCGTCGGTGCCGGCGACCACAAGGATCGCGCCGTCC
>CAYONY010000014.1:0-25611 GCA_964405415.1 uncultured Fimbriimonadaceae bacterium
AGCATTTTGAGCTGCGCACCCACAACCGCCTGATCGATATCGTCGAGCCGACGAACAAGACGATCGACGCGCTGATTCGGCTGGACCTGCCTAGCGGCGTCGATATCGAGATCAAAAGTTAGGCTAGGATTGCCGAAAAACCAGCAAAAATACTGTATCCATTTTGCCGTTGGGGGGGGGGTATAAGGCGCAAATGCGTGCTCCAATTCGGCTGGTGACGATGATGATGGCTCTATCGTCCGCGAATTTAACAATTCATGCACAAAACCAAGATTGTGGATGTGCTGGAAGCTGGGTGGAAACGGAGAACGACGCTCCAACGACCACCCAAAAAGGGCCATACTTTGTCGAATCATTCCAAACGGAGGCGTGCGAGTCGTTTTCAATTGTCGACCATAACCATTCGGTCTATAAGATTGATCAATGTACTGAAAGCGGAGGCTCGTGTTCTACACTTTCGTGGAGATCTGAACTTCAAACTCTGTACAGTAACAACGGGTCTGTCAGCGTACCTGTTCAGCATTATACGGTTCCTCCGGGCTACGAGGCGCGTGAAAATCGTTTCCACGATAGGGAGGTAACCGCCCAGGAATATGAATGTCAGTATCAAGGCGTTACGCAGAAGACACTAAGTAGACTTCGTTGGAAGGAATCGAATTTTAGCATCCAGGTTTCGTTTGTGAAGCTCCGCGATTGTACTGAGGGTGGCCCTGGGTAATTGGCAGAGCGCAGGGGACTGAAGACATGAGGCGTTACAATCCCATCTTACTCATTGTGTTACTCGTTGGAGTTTTGTCGGCAGTAGCATTTCAGAAAAGTGGCGAACCAGAACCAATTACAAGTACTTGGGCAATTGTGCATTCAACTGATTCCTTGGCAGCCAGCCGAGTCGCGAACGCTAAATCATTAGGTGACGCGCACAAAGCAGCTCGTGAATTGGGTTATGAGGCTGTCCTTCACGAAGGCCTAACATACTTCTTTCCAATTCCAGTTTGGTCAGCCGGTTCTGGAGCTGAGGTGAAAGCGCTGCTCGCAGATGCATTTACGAGTGGTTTTGAGCGAGACATTCATCCTGATGACCTCAGTCAAGGTCAGCAAGATCACCTGGATAACTTCTTGCACAATTATGCGGGTAAAAAAGTCGGCGGTACCCTTGGCCAGAACATCCGCAACTCGGTGCTTGGAAGTGTCAGACTTGAACGAAGTTTTGATTTTGAGATCAAGACTGAGAGCGGGAACACCAAGATTAGCCTTCCCGTTTCGGAAGCCGCAAAATGGTTTGGTGGCAAACAGCAGCATAGTAAGAGCGAAGAGAGTCGTAAGCTTCAGTATCCACGCCGAAAGGAGCTATTGGGACTCGGCACAAAGGGGTTTAGCCTCGCCCTACACCATGCAACTGACAGCAATACCTTTGACAAGGTTCTTAATAGTGCGAAGGAGCTATTGCATCGAAGACGTGAAGAGGCTCGCAAGGATATTCAAAAATTGTGCTTCGATTCCGTCAATAGTACACTAGGGGAGTCTGGGGCTCGAAAGCTCTTAGCTGGAGAGAAGCAAAGCTTTGACGATCTGCCTCAAGGGATGAAAGACTATGTAGGTGAATTGGTTGCGGCTGAACCTGGTATTCTGGGTTTATCGAGCGGTGTGTTCGCTAAGTCGTCACTAGTCGGTGCTACCGTTTGTATTCCAAGCGGAGGCTTGAGGGTCTTCCTGAATTTCAGGCTTCAGGGAGCTGGAAGGGCGTCGGATGGTTCTGTCGTGACCTATTCCGTGGCATTTGAAGTTAAAGAAGTGCTTGACGGTGGGTAGGTCAAGCGAAGGTGTTTGGAATTCATGGAGGTTTGGTGATTCACCGTAACTCTTTGTTGTCATTCGTTCAGTAGAATTGCATACGGACAGCGGTGATGCTGAGTTTGAGAATGGCGATTTGGTCAGTAGTCACTCGGTTGAGTTTTGGTTCGTATCACCCGTGTAATCCCCAGTTTTCACTGAGTTCGGGCCAATCCGTCTTACAATTTCGGGATGGCCTTGCTCGCCGCTCTTTTGCCGTTGGCCGTTCTTTACGGCGGCCCCTCCGACCGTCCCGCCAACGTGGTGTTCCATTTTGAAGACGTCGATCGATTCGTCGCGGCATACGAGGCGTCCGACCCCGGAAATCTCGAAGGAGCTCTCCAGACGGGCTATATCCAGGGCGGCACGGTGGGGATGCGCGATTTCATTCCGGGCCGCATTCGAAGCGCGGCGAACTTGGCCGCTACCGCCCGAATGCGGCCTCATGCGTACGAAGGGTTGGATCGAAAAGCGATCGCGATCCGGCGGCAAATCCCGGCGATGCGGCACGCGATGGAGAATCTCAAGCGCCGCTATCCGGCGGCCCAGTTTCCGGATGTTTACTTTGTGGTCGGCGCGCTCAGCTCGGGAGGTACGGCGACCCGCAACGGACTGATCCTTGGCATCGAGCACGAAGCCAACGATCCCGGGTTTATCGTTCCGCTGGTCGCCCACGAACTGGTTCATTATCAGCAGAAGGGATTCCCGAAGAACATCCTTGAGCGATCGGTGAAGGAAGGCTCGGCCGACTTCGTCGGCGAGCTTGTCAGTGGGCGGCTCACGCCCCATGCCGAGAAGACGCGCGCCCTAGCCCGGCCCCGAGAGCAAGCGTTTTGGGAGCAATTCCAAAGGGACATGGAGGGGTTGGCAAACCAGGATCGGTGGCTTTTCAACGCCGGCCAGGGCACTCCCGAATGGCCGAGCGACCTGGGCTACTGGTTCGGCTACGAGATCAGCCGCGACTTTTACGAAGCGGCGATCGACAAGAATCGAGCCCTGGCCGATTTGCTCGAAGCTACCGATTACGGGTCGATCTTCGTCCGCAGCGGTTATGCAACGAAACTGAAGCGAAGGGGAAGCTAAGCCCCGGCGCCCGGGAACGTCCCCTTGACTTCAAATCGCCATTGAGGTATAACTTCCGAGCCGCGAAGCATTTCGTGGCCTCGCGCAGCTTCATAGCCGTGGCGGCGCCGACCCGTTTACCGGGCAACGGCACCCGATCCGCCTGAATTCGGCAGACGAAGCTTAAGCGAGTTGGAATCGTCGAACGGCGAGCCGGCTGCCTTTTTGGGTGGGAGAGACATGCGTGTCTGTCGTACCCGCGAGGCGACCCGGTTAGCGGACAGGAATGTCCGCTCCACAGATTGTGGAAGCCACGGGAGAAGTACAAAGGAATGCTGCCAGGAATTCTGGGACGAAAAGTGGGCATGACACACCTCTTCACCGAAGAGGGCAAGATGGTGCCGGTGACGGTCATTCAGGCCGGACCGGTGTTCGTCACGCAGATCAAGACTTCGGACAAAGACGGCTACGACGCGGTTCAAGTCGGGTTCGAAAAAGTGAGCGACAAGCGGCTCACCTATCCAAAATTCGGCCACTTGAAGAAAGCGGGCCTGACGCACAACGTCCGCACTTTGCGCGAGTTTCGAACGGAAGGAGCCGACGGTTTCGAACTGGGCCAAGAGATCGGGGTCGACATCTTCGCCGAGGGCGAAAAAATCACGGTGACGGGAACCAGCAAGGGCCGAGGGTTTGCGGGCGGTGTGAAGCGGTACCACTTCAAGGGCCAGCACATGACCCACGGCTACATGACCCACCGCCGGCCCCTGGCAAGCGGCGCGACGGGTCCGCAGCGCGTTTTTAAGGGCACGCGCAAGCCCGGCCATATGGGCAGCGCAACGGTCACCCAAAAAGGTTTGAAGGTCGTGAAAGTCGATGCGGAACGGAATCTCATCCTCGTCGACGGGAGCGTCGCCGGCCCGAACGGCGCATTGGTGACCATCAACAAGGTGGGCAAATAGCGATGGCAACCCTCGAAATCAAAGACAAGAAGGGCAAAAAGGTCGGCTCGCACGACCTGGCCAAGGCAATCGCCACCGCCAACCCGGCCGAAGCGGTCGTGCATCGCACCGTCGTGGCGGAGATGGCCAATGCCCGGCAGGGCACCCAGTCGGCCAAGACCCGCAGCGAAACCCGCGGCGGCGGCGCCAAGCCCTACAAGCAGAAGAAGACCGGCCATGCCCGTCAAGGTACGCGCAGCACGGCACGCGGCGCGCGCCGCACTATGCACATGGCGGTATGGCGTTGGCGGTGAAGCCGCGCGATTACGATAAGAAAGTCAATCGCAAAGAGCGCCGCGCCGCCATCCTGGGCGCCCTCAATCTGAAGGTGAATGAGGGCTCGGTGGTGGTTGCCGATGCCATTCTCTTTACGGAGCCGCGCACCAAACCAGCGGCCGAAATGCTCAAGGCGCTCGATCTCTCCCAGGTCAAGCGCCTTTTGATTGTGCTGCCCGGCTATGACGAAACCACGCTGAAGTGCTTCCGCAACATGCCGAATGTGACGGTGAAAACGGCGCCTTCGGTGGACAAGGACGCCAAGACGGAAGTGTTCTCGGCGCGCGATCTGCTGGTGGCCCACAAGATTCTGATTGCCAAAGACGCGCTGGCGAAAGTCGAGGAGGTTTGGGCGAAGTGAAAGATCCGCATACCATCATCCTGAGGCCGCACATCACCGAAAAATCGATGGCCGCCACGTACGGCGACCCGCGCATCCAGAACGAGAAGGATCTCGTGCGCAGCTACACCTTCCTGGTTTCGACGGACGCCAACAAGATCGAGATCAAGTCGGCGATCGAGGCCATTTACAACGAAGGCAAAAAGAAAGGCGACGCCATTCAAGTCGCCAAAGTGCGGACGATCACGCTGCCGGGCAAGGGCCGTCGCGTCCGCAGCAAAGGCAAGATGTATCCGCCGCTCGGCTATAAGCCCGACCGGAAAAAAGCGATCGTGACCCTGGCCAAGGGCCAGATGCTGGAGGATTACGGAGTCTAAGATGCCGACCAAACGCAACAAGCCGACATCGCCGGGCCGTCGCTTCATGATCAACTCCGATTATTCGGAGATCACGAAGGGCAAGCCCGAAAAGAAGCTGACCGCCAGCAAGCCCAAGACGGGCGGGCGGAACCATACCGGCCGGATCACCGCGTTCCAGCGCGGCGGCGGCAACAAGACGCGCTATCGCTTGGTTGATTTCAAGCGGCAAAAAGAAGGCGTCATGGCCAAAGTGGCGGCGATCGAATACGATCCGAACCGGACGTGCCGGATCGCGCTTCTTCACTATCTGGATGGGACAAAGGCCTACATCTTGGCCCCGAAAGGTTTGGAAGTCGGGGCGAGAGTGGAGAGTGGGCCGGAAGCCGACATTCTGCCCGGCAACTGCCTCCCGCTTCGCAACATCCCGTTGGGAACGCTGGTGCATAACGTAGAGCTCAAGCCGAGCAAGGGCGGCCAAATGGTGCGCTCGGCCGGAGCGGCGGCCCAGGTGATGGCCAAAGAAGGCGTTTACGTGACGCTCCGACTGCCCAGCGGCGAAATGCGGATGGTGCACAACACCTGCCGCGCCACCGTTGGCGAAGTGGGCAACGCCGAGCACGAGAACGAACAGCTGGGCAAGGCGGGCAAAACCCGAGGGCTGGGCAAGAAGCCGCACGTGCGCGGCGTCGTCAAGAGCCCGCGCGACCATCCCCATGGCGGCGGCGAGGCGAAATCGCCGGTCGGCCGCAAGAAGGGTCCGGTCGACCGCTGGGGCAACAAGGCGCTCGGCGAGCGCACGCGCCACAACAAGCGCACGGACAAGTACATCGTCAGAAGGAGGAATGGCTAGGGAATTGACGATTGACGAATGACGATTGACGAAGGTCAAGAGTCGACCGCCAACCGCAAGCCGCCAACCGCTAACCAAAAATGGCAAGAAGCTTAAAGAAAGGGTTCTTCGTGGACGGGCACCTGATGAAGAAGGTGCTCGACATGAACAACAAGGGCGAAAAGAAGCTGATCAAGACGTGGTCGCGCCGATCGACGATCACGCCGGACATGGTCGGGCACACGTTTGCGGTTCACGATGGCCGCAAGCACGTCCCGGTGTTTGTGACGGAGAACATGATTGGACACAAGCTGGGCGAATTCGCGCCGACGCGGACCTACCGGGGCCACGGCGGGCAATTGGCCGAGCGAGGCACGAAGATACGATGAAGTCTTAGAGTTTTGGGTATTGGGCATTGAATCGACCCAATACTTCAACACTTCAAGGCTTCAAACCTGAAGATTGGAAAGATGGAAGTCAAAGCGACAAGTAAATTTGTAAGGGTCCAACCGCGCAAGGTGCGGATCGTGGCCGACGAACTGCGGGGCAAACCGGCCGCGCATTCCGCGTCGGTCCTTCGCTACCACCCGAGCAAGAGCGCTCGAATGCTGCGGAAGGTCTTGATGAGCGCGATCGCCAACGCGGAAGAGAACCATGGGCTCTCGTCCGACATGTTGCGCATTGCTTCCATCGTGGTCGATGCGGGGCCCCGGATCAAGCGGATCCAAGCGCGGGCGATGGGCCGGGCTTACCGGATCGAGAAGAAGATGAGCCACATCACGGTGGTCGTCGAGGATTACGAGGGCGAGCCACGCATCAAGAAGCACGGCACCCAGGCCAAGAAGCGGCCCAGCTTTGCCGGAATGGCCAAAGCCGCCGGCAAAAAGAAGAAGGCCGACGAGCCCACGCCGGAAGAGGCTCCGGCGGCGGCGGTGGCCGCGGAAGATGTCGCCCCCGAGGTGGTCGCGGTGGAAGAAGAAGTGGCGGTGGCGCCGGAAGCCGAAACGCCCGCCGAAGAAGCCCCCGCGGAGGCGCCGGTTGCGGAAGAGCCGGCGGCCGAAGAACCCGCATCCGAAGAGCCGGCAGCGGAGGAATCTCCCGCCGAGCCCGAAGCCTCAGCTGAAGAAACCAAAGGAGACGCCTAAACCATGGGACAGAAAATCAACCCGATAGGCTTCCGAATCGGCGTCATCCGCGGGTTCGACAGCCACTGGTACTACAACAAGAAGCAGTACAAAGACGCCCTGCTTCAGGACCACCACATCCGCAATTTCGTCAAGAATCGGGTGGGCCTGGGCAACATCTCACGGATTGAGATCGAGCGGGCCGCCAACCGCGTGAAAGTGACCATCTTCACCGCACGCCCTGGCGCCATCATCGGCAAGGGCGGCAAGGGCATCGATGAGCTCACCGACCGCTTGAACCGGATGGTGCGCCAGGTGGACAACACCATGGGTGTCCAAGTGAACGTGACCGAGGTTCGCCAGCCGGAGCTAGACGCTCAGCTCGTCGCCGAGGGCATCGCCCAGCAGCTTGAGAAGCGCATTTCCCATCGCCGCGCGATGCGCCAGGCGATGACCCGATGTATGCGGATGAACGGCCGTGGGATGAAAGTTCAGGTTTCGGGCCGGTTGAACGGCGCAGAAATCGCGCGGACGGAAAAAGACAAGGTCGGCAAGATCCCGCTTCATACGCTCCGCGCCGACATCGACTACGGTTTCGCGTTTGCGCATACGATCTACGGATCGGTGGGCTGCAAAGTTTGGATCTACAAGGGCGAAGTGCTCCCCGAGCGCCGCGTCGCCGAAATGATGGCCCCCCCGACTCCGCGCCGCACGGCCGAGCCGGAAGATCCGTTTGGCGCGCCGGTGGAAGCGGCCGCGCCGCCCGCACCGGCCGCTGCGGACGAAGCGCCCGCTCCGGCGCCGACGCCCGAGCCGATCGCCGCGGTGGAGCCCAGCGCGGAGGAGGTGGCTTCCTAATGTTGATGCCGAAGAAGGTCAAATTCCGAAAGCAGCACCGGGGCCGTCGCGCCGGCGCCGCCGGACGTGGCAACACGATCTCGTTTGGCGATTTCGGGCTGATGTCGCTCTCCGCCGGTTGGGTCACCAGCCGCCAGATCGAAGCCGCCCGTATCGCGATGACGCGCCACATCAAGCGCGGCGGAAAAGTCTGGATCCGCATCTTCCCGGACAAGCCGATCACCAAGAAGCCGCTGGAAACCCGCATGGGCAAGGGCAAGGGCCCGGTCGACGCCTGGGTGGCGGTCATCAAGCCAGGCCGGATCATGTTCGAAATGAATGGGGTCGAGCTGGAGACGGCTCGCGAAGCGATGCGATTGGCGATGCACAAGCTGCCGGTCCAATGCCGATTCGTTTCGAAGGCGGATTTTGAAGTGCAGCACGTGACGGGCGGGGAAGAAGAATAGAAGATTTCGAAATGAAAGATATCAAAGCGAACGATTTGAGGTCGAAGACGGTGCCGGAACTCGAAGAGATGGTCCGGCAAGAGCGCGCGAGCCTTTACAAGGCCCGCCGCGATCTCGTGTTTCGGCAAACCACCGACAGCACGGGCATCAAGGTTCGGCGACACAACATCGCCCGACTGTTGACCGTGATTGCGGAGAAGAAGCGGGGTGAGAATTGATGAGAGAAACTCCCGAAATCCAGGCGGAAACGGCAGTGGACGCGGCCCCCGCCGCGAAGCCGGCGAAGAAACCGGCGGCCAAAAAGCCGGCCGCGAAATCGGAGGCCAAGCCCAAGGCGCCCAAAGCTCCGAAGGCACCGAAAGCACCCAGGACGCCGGGCGATGCGAGCCGGGGCAGCCGCAAAACCCGAATGGGCATGGTGGTTTCGAACCGGATGTCCAAGACGGTCGTCGTTCAGGTCGAACGACGAACCCAGCACCCGCTTTATGGAAAGGTCGTGATCCGCTCGAACAAGTTCAAAGCCCACGACGAGCAGGGCTGCGATATCGGCGATCGCGTCGAGATTATGGAGACGCGTCCGATGAGCAAAGAGAAGCGCTGGCGCGTGACACGGATTGTGGAGAAGGTCAAGTAAGGAGAAAGTATTGAAGTATTAAAGTATGAGGTATTGAATTAGCTTGGGAGACCCTCCCAATACTTCAATACTCCAATACCCAATACTTGATTAAAGCAATGGTACAGCAATTTAGTCGATTGAAAGTGGCGGACAACAGCGGCGCGCGCGAAGTGATGTGCATCCGCGTGCTTAAGGGTTCGCAGCCGCGCTACGGCGGAGTTGGAGATGTGATCGTGGCATCCGTCAAGACGGCGACGCCGAACATGCCGGTCAAAAAGGGCGATGTGATTAAGGCGGTCGTCGTGCGGACGCGGCACATGATCCGTCGGGCCGATGGCTCGACGCTGAGGTTCGACGATAACGCTTGCGTGCTCATCAATCCGCAAAATTTGGAGCCGCGCGGCACACGTATCTTTGGGCCGGTCGCTCGCGAACTGCGCGATAAGAACTTCATGAAGATCGTGAGCCTGGCGCCGGAGGTTCTCTAAGATGACGAAAGCAGAAATCAAAAAAAGGGCCGAAGGGGTCAAGCTCAAAGTCCGCAAGGGCGACAAGGTCAAGATCATTTCGGGCAAGGATAAGGGCGAGTTTGGCTTTATCGCCAAAGTCATCACCCGCACCAGCCGGGTCATCGTTCTCAAAGAAAACGATGAGAACCCGGAACAGCCACTGCCGCTGAATGCAGCGGTGAAGCATAAGAAGTCGCGCAATCCGCAAGCTGAGAAATCGGCCCGCATCCGCATTCCCGTCCCGATCCACATCAGTAACGTGATGGTGCTGGCGCCGGAAACGAACGAACCGACGCGCATTGGCCGCAAAAAAGAGGACGGCAAGACGGTTCGCTACGCCAAGCGAGGCGGCAAGACGTTTAAAGATGAACCTGTGATGGAGAAAGATTGACCGTAACGGATAACGGATAACGGATTGGAGAGCTTGGTCGGAAATCAAGCAAACACGAATATGGCTAAAGACAAAAAAGAAGAAGGCGGCGCGGTGGCCTTACCGTCGCCGAGGCTCAAGAAGGTCTATCGCGAGAAAGTGGTCGGGCAGCTCAAAGAGCAGTTCGGCTACTCCACGGTGATGCAGGTGCCCCGCCTGGAAAAGATCGTCGTGAACATGGGCACCGGCAACCCGGATAAGGACGCCAAGCATCTTGAAAACTCGGTGCGCGACCTCCAGCTCATCACGGGCCAGAAAGCGGTGATCACCACCGCCAAGAAAGCGATTTCGAACTTCAAACTCCGCGCCGGGATGAAAGTAGGCTGCAAGGTCACCCTTCGCGGCGACCGGGCCTATCACTTTCTGGATAAGCTGGCCACCGTCGTGCTCCCCCGGATCCGCGACTTTCAGGGCCTTTCGCCCAAAGCGTTCGATGGGCGCGGCAACTATGCGCTCGGCCTCAAAGAGCAGCTCGTCTTTCCCGAAATCCCCTACGACACGTTTGACCGGATTCGGGGCATGGACGTGGTGATCTGCACCTCCGCCCGAACGGACGACGAAGCGCGCGCGTTCCTGAAGCTGATGGGCATGCCGCTCCGCGAGAAGTAAGAACGGGACCGGTGTAGAATCCGACCTATGGTTCGTCTTCGAACCGGGGTCGGATTTTTGCTTTTGACGCTTTTAGGGTTCGGGTGCGCCGCGCCGCAATCGAAGCCGAATGCCCCGGTGTCGCAAAAGCCGTCGGGGCAAACCCAGCCGAAACCGAAATCTGAGCCCGAGTTCCGGCCCATCAATGCCATCGCCTATTGGGCGGAAAGCAACGAGTTCTTGATTGGGACCAACGAGGTCAGTCAAAACAATGAAGTCTTTGCTTTGAGGCTTGAGGAGCCTCTCGATGAGGCCGACGGGCTGCGGTTCCGTTCGATCTATCCCCATTCGGTGAACTCGATCGTCGTCAGCCCGGATCAGAAGTGGGCCGCCATGGACGAGATCGGTTCGACGGGGCCGAGTCTCGTCGTCCTCTTGAGCGCCGAAATGGCGGGGCCGGTAGCCCTCCTTCACGGGCCGGAGGACTATGCCAGCCTCGCATTCATGCCCGGCGGCAAACGCCTGGCGATGGCAAGCGGGGGAGAGATCTACTCCGTCGACTTGGAAAAAAAGGCGGTCGTCGAGACGTGGCGGCTGGCCGAAAACCGGTTCGACGTCTCGACGCAGATTGTGCGCGACGCCCAGGGGCCGACCCTTCAGGCCTCCCCGATGGGAGAAGAGCCGAACGCCGTCTATGACCTTTCGAACCGGCGGCCGCTCGCGATTCCAAACCTGAGCAAGCATTCCGGCGCTGAGCTCTACTTCCGTCGGAACGGGCGATGGTTCGCATTTGAACGCGGAAAGGTCATTGACCTCGCCGCCAATCGCCAGGTTTTTTCCGAACCGGGCGGAGCCGCCGGGGTGCGGCTTTCGCCGGATGGCAAAACACTGGTTTTTCGTTCTCCGGGCGGCGACGATCCGAGCAAACGCCGCTTCGTCGTCCTCGATATCGCGACGTGGCGCGTCCTTCATCGGCTGAAGCCGGACGAGGGCGTTCCCGGACAAGACTTTTGCTTTCTAACCCCGGACGTCCTGGCCAATCCCGCGGGGACCACTCAGCTTTGGAACCTTCGCACCGGCAAAACGATCGCCTGGATCGTCGCATGGGCGAATACGGAGTCCGTCGTCGAGGGCGGCTTGAAGGCCTCGCGCCGCGATTGGGCGATCGGGCTCCCCGATGGCCGCTTTTTCGGCTCGGAAGCCGCGCAAACGCTCCTTCTCAATGCCAAATCGCGCGACGTGGGGGTCTTGAAAGAACTCGGAAAGGCGTTGGGCTGGAAAGAACTGGGCTAACCGCCGTTCGGAAGCGATAGAATCCGCGCATGGTCCTGGCCCTTCGCAAGGCGAGAGCGGTATTTGGCATCTATCTTCAAGATGGCCTGGCCTATCGCGCCAGCGGCCTCATTTGGGTGGTCACCGACCTCATTTCGGCGATCACGATGCCCTTGGTCTGGGCGGCGGCCAGCGGTTCCGGCTCGATCGGTGGCTTCGCGGCCGGCGATTTCGTCGCCTATTACCTGGCGATGTTCGTCATCAGCAGCTTTGTGACCAGCCACATCATGTGGGAGCTTTCGATCGAGATTCGAGAGGGCCAGTTCACGGTTGCCCTGCTGCGGCCCTTCAACTTCTACGCGTTCACCTTCCTTCGCAACCTTTCATGGCGCATCTTGAGGACCGGGTTGACCGCGCCCTTCATGCTCGTGTTGGTCTATGCCTATTGGCACTATCTGCAGTCCGCCACCTTGAACCTGAGCTGGGAGTTTTGGGTCGCGCTGATCGGGGGGCACCTTGTCAGCATCTCGTTTGTGCTGATGATGGCGATGCTCGCGCTGTTCGTGCAGGAGGCCCAATCGATTTTTGAGCTCTATTACGTGCCCTTCATGTTCCTTTCCGGCTACCTTTTCCCCATCGGCCTCCTGCCCGATTGGGCCCGGACCGTGGCCAAGTTCTTTCCGTTCTACTTCACGACCGGCGCGCCGACCGAGATCTTGGTCGGGCGGCTCAGCGGGGAAGCGGCGCAGGGCGCCATCCTCACCCAAGCGGCCTGGATCGTTTTTGCCTTCGTCATGGCTCAAATTCTATGGCGCAAGGGGCTGAAGCACTACACGGGTGTCGGGATGTAAGGTCGAGACGCCTCCCAACCTCCAATACTGCAATACTCTAGTTTGGCCGTGCGCAAATTCTGGCGACGCTTCAAGACCTTGCTCCTCGCCGCCATCTGCGCGGGCGCGGCGACCGCGATCTGGCCCGCCGACACCGCCCCCTTTATCCTGTTTCAGCCGTTCCATCGCCTTGAATGGGTCGGCTACGATGCCCTATTTCAGATTCGGGGGCTCCAAGAGGACGAACTCGATCCGCGAATCGTCGTGCTGGGCTATGACCGAAACGCCGAGAAGCTGCTGGGCGAGTCGTGGCCGCCAAGCCGTGGCAAGATGGCCCGCCTCATCCGCAATCTGAAAGGCGCGGGGGCCAAGCTCATCGTCATCGACTTCCTCTACAGCTTCCCAACGACCAAGGAAGCCGACCGCGAGCTCGATGCGGCGCTCAAGCTGCCCGGGAGGGTGGTGCTCGCCAGCCGGCTCGACCGAGACATCGTCCAGCGGCAAGTCAGCCTCGAAGCGCCGTACTACAGCGATGCGCTCGGGATCGACTTTGAAGCCAACGCACGAATTGGACTGGCTGAAGTCTCGGCGGGGGTCGACAACGTGGTTCGCACGCTCGTGCCGGCGATGAAGTTTCAAGAGGAGTGGATCCCGTCGTTGGCGGCGGCGGCTTATCTGGAGATTACGGGTCCGGATACGGCCGTTCAGCGGACTCCCTCGAGCGTGCGCTTGGGAAGCTTCGAAATCCCGCCCACCGGGCCGTTTTTGGCCGATCCGGTCTATGGGGTCGCCATCCCAAGCGCCTACGTTGACTTTCACGGTGGATTCGGCGCGTTCGCGAGTCCAGCCTCGTTCGAGCAGGCTTACCGGAACGACCGTTCGATCGCCGGCCTGGGCGGAAAGATCGTGTTTGTCGGCCTGACCGGGATGGACTTGGCCAAACAGCAGAACGACCTCTACAGCACGCCCTACAGCCGATTTGTCTCAGAAGCGGTGGGCGGGAGCCAGCTTTCGGGCCCGATGCCGGGCGTGATCGTTCAAGCCCATTTGCTCAACGCCTTGCTCTTGAGATCCTTCATCACGCCGGCCCCGGCCTGGCTGCGATTCCTGTGCACGTTCCTCATTGCGCTGGCGGGGATCGGTTTGGCGCGGCGCTATACCGGCTGGCGGGGGCCGCTTTTCCTCGCGCTGGCGTTGACGGCGTATTTTGGAAGTTCGCTTTATCTCTTTGCCCAACGGTCGATCCATTTGCCCTATGCGATCCCGATTCTCGTCATCGGGCTCACCGCCGGCGTGGTCACGATGGTCGAGCGGGCCGGGATCAAGCGAAAATGGGCCGGATACGTTTCGCCGGATGTGCTCGAGCAGATCTTGCGGACCGAGGAAGGCGATGCGGTGGCCAAACGCTACCGGGCGTCCATCGTGTTCGGCGACATCCGGGGGTTCACAAGCTTTAGCGACCGGCATGATCCGGAACTTGTCATCGCCCTTCTCAATCGCCATTTCGAGCGGCTCACCGACATCATCCATCGGGAGCGGGGAACGATCGACAAGTTCCTGGGCGACGGCATCCTTGTCGTTTTCGGGGCCCCGGTGGCCTCCCGCAATTCGGCGGCGCGAGCCGTTCGCGCGGCGCTGGCGATGCAGGAAGCCAGCCGAGAGCCAATCGAATACGAAGGGGAGACCTACCAATTCGACACCGGGTTCGGCATCACGACCGGGGAGTTCGCGGCGGGACACGTGGGCAGTCGGCGGCGGCACGATTTCAGCGTCATCGGGGATGTGGTCAATGTGGCCTCGCGCCTTCAGGGGGTCACCGGAGAGCCCGATGTGATCGTGGACCAAGCGACGCTTGAGGCGCTTGGCGAGCAGATCGAGTTTACGGCCCTCGGCGAGGTCGAGCTCAAAGGCAAGCCGCTTCCCGTACCGTGCTTCAAAGTTCTCCGGTTCAAATCGGGGCGTGAGCCGGGTCAATCGGCGTGAAAAGTCGGGAGTTTTCCCCATTCCCGGCAAAAATCGCGTAAGCTTGAGAGCAAGTTCTCGCTCGTTGAGCGGTGCGTTGATTGTTTTGACTTGGGGCTCGATCGGATTCGGGCGGCAAAGTTGGTGCATGCATTGAGAAGGAATCGTTGGCTTTTGGCTTTGGCCCTAGGCGTCGCCGCCGCGTCGGCGGTCGCCCAGGATGCGGTGGGGCAGCTTGCCGCGTCGCGCGCCGCCACCTATTCGGCGACGCCGACGGCCGCCAATCCGAACTATGGCCCGGCGAAATCGGGCCAAGCGGTGAAGAATGGCGACGGCGTCCGCACGGCGCGGCGAGGCTTCGCCCAGATCGCGTTTCGCGATAAATCGGTGCTTCGACTGGCGGAGTTGACCGAACTCATCGTTCAGGACAGTGTGGCGCTGCGCCGACTCCAACTGGCCAAGGGCGCGCTTTGGGTTCGCGTGACCAAAGGCTCGAACACCGCCATCCAAACGCCGGTGGCCACCGCAACGGTCCGTGGGACCGAACTCCTGATCGACGAGAAAGGGAACCTGGCGGTGCGGGAGGGCGTGGTCGAGCTCGAGGCGGGCGGCTTCACGATCGAAGTCCACGCCGGAGAAGTCGCGGGCGTGGGGCCTGATGGCAAACCCTACAAGAAAGGCATCCGAATGCCGACCGAGGACACCGGCGATCCCTACGACTTGGGCATTCCCGAACTGTGGTGGACGCGGCTTCGAGGAGAGTCGGATCCAAGCCGCCACGAGGATTGGGCGCCGGCGCTGCTTTTGCTTCCGTTCCTGGTCCCTCGCGATCGCGACCGTCGGGAGCGCCATTCGGCGGTGCCCGAGCCGGCTACGGTTGCGACGCTGGTCGTAGGCGTTGGCTGGATGGCCGCGCGCAAGCGGCGGCGGAGCTAAGGTGCAACCTCCCGACGACCGGGCGCGTCCTTCGGCTATGAGCCCTCGCGGCCGCAATGGCCTCTTTGTCGCCATCGGGATCGTCGCCCTTTTGTTCCTAGGCTACGTCTGGCCCAGCGTCTGGGTCTACGGGACGAACGAGGCGAACATGTACCGCGTGAACCGCTTCACCGGCACCAAGCAATGGGCGACCGATTTCGGCTGGCTCACATTGGAAGAGCATGGCAAAGTCTTGGGGGCCCGCCGGATCGAGCAGCTTGGAACGATGGGCCAAGCAATCTTGAAGGCGGCGAAAGAAGGGAAGTTGGAGTATGCGAATCAAAACGCGGATCGCCTGATCGTGCGCTACAACAACGGCAACGTCGAAACGTTTTACGGGACGGATATGGAGCCGATCGCCAACGCGTTGGATCAAGCCGGGTTCCGCAACTTCACCGTCGAGCGTTAGCCGCAGGTATCCTCCCCCGCCATGGACTGGCTCGCCGACCCTCAGGTTTGGATCGGTTTCTTAACGCTGACCGCCCTCGAAATCGTCCTGGGCATCGACAATATCGTCTTCATCTCCATCATCGCGGGCAAGCTGCCTCCCGAGCTTCAGGCCAAGGGTCGAAAGACCGGCCTCATGCTGGCGATGGTCACCCGAATATTGCTCCTGCTCGCCATTTCGTGGATGGCCGGGCTCAAGGAGAAGCTGTTCTACATCGGCAATTTGGGATTTTCCGGACGGGACCTCATCTTGCTGGGCGGCGGCCTGTTTTTGATCACCAAGGCGGTGAACGAGATTCACGCCAAGCTGGAGGGTGAGGAGCATGCGGCGCAGGTGAATCCGAAGCGGGCCACTTTCGCCTCGGTCGTCACCCAAATCCTCATCATCGACATTATCTTTTCGCTCGATTCGGTGATCACGGCGATCGGTATGGCCGACATGCTGCCCGTTATGATCGCAGCGGTCATCGTCTCGCTGATCTTTATGCTGGCGTTTGCCGGCTCCATCAGCGACTTTGTGGATAAGCATCCGACGGTCAAGATGCTCGCGCTGGCGTTTCTTGTGCTGATCGGGGTGAACCTGGTGGCCGATGGCTTCGGCCAGAAAATCCCCAAGGGCTACACCTATTTCGCGATGGCGTTTTCGGTCGCGGTGGAAATGCTGAATCTGAAGATGAAGAAGCGAGGCGCCAAGCCAGTCGAGTTGAGAAGGCAAGAACCGGATTGAGTTGAATAGAAAAGAGCCCGGCGCGGGGTGGCCGGGCTCTCGATGTGGAGGCACTCATCGCGCGCCCGAGGGGGGGTAAGCGATCCGGATTCGGAACGCGCGCTTCGTGGCTTTCTTCGTTTCGCCTTGCTGGGGCGGCTTTCGCCGCCGACCCCGCCTGGGGAGAGGAACGCTCCTTGTTTCGGGGTTGATCAAAGGATTGCATAGGTCTCCGTCCGTTGGAAGCGGTGGGTTCCTATGTCATAAAGTTCGCGTACAGGTCCGGCTCTTTCAAGTTCAAAAGGCTTCCTCATGCTCGCTCGACGCATCTTCATTTACGGGGTGACCGGCTCCGGTAAGACGACGTTTGCCGCCCAATTGGCGGAGGCGTTGGGTTTGCCTTGGATTTCGGTGGATGAGCTCACTTGGGAACCGAACTGGACCCCCGTTCCGCGCGAAATCCAGCGCGAGCGCTTCACCAAGATTTGTGCCGAGGACGCCTGGATTCTCGATACGGCGTACGGCCAGTGGGTCGACATTCCGCTGGGGCGCGTTGAGTTGATCGTCTTCCTCGACTATCCGCGATGGCTTTCGCTGGGGAGGCTGTTGAAGCGCTGCATCATCCGCATCGTCGATCGAAAGCCGATCTGCAACGGCAATCGGGAGACCTTCGTCAATACGTTTTTCTCGAGAGGTTCAATCCTGGCTTGGCACTTTCGCTCATTCAAGGTCAAGCGGGAGCGGGTGGCGCTCTGGGAGGCGCTTCCCAAAGGTCCAAAGGTGATCCGGCTGCGAAACCCGCGCGAGGCGGAAGCTTGGCTTCGTTCCGCGGCTAAAGAAGCCGCGTCGGCGCTTCCAGAAGGCCCCGCAGCTCGTTCATGAACCGGGCGCCGACCGCGCCATCCACGACGCGGTGATCGAAGGAACCGGTCATCTTCATTCGGGTCTGCACGACGATTTCGCCGGAAGCCTCGTCGACGACCGGGGTTTTACGGGCCGAGGCGACGGCGACGATGGCCGCGTTGGGCGGATTGATGATCGCGCCGAAATTCTCGACGTCGAGCATGCCCATATTCGAAATGCTAAAGGTGCCGCCGGTGAGTTCCTCCAACGAAAGCCGGTTCTCGCGAGCTTTGGCCGCCAGTTCCTTCGAGCGCGCCGAGATCTGGCCCAGACTCAATTGGTCGGCGTGGTGAAGGACGGGGACCGTCAATCCATCCTCCAAGGCGACCGCCATTCCGATATGAACCGCGCCGAATTCGAGGAGCTTGTCGCCTTGATAGGTGCTGTTCACCACCGGCATCGCCCGCAAGGCAAGCGCACAGGCCCGAATGACAAAATCGTTGAGGGATGGCTTTTCGGCGCCATCTTTTTCGAACATCGCGCGAAGGGCGAGGATCCGGTCGACTTCCACTTCGACCGTGACGTAGAAGTGGGGGGCCGTCTGCTTGGATTGCGCGGTGCGCTGGGCGGTGATTTGGCGGAGCTTGTTGAGAGGGACCAAGCGGTCTTCACCGGAAGGCGTAAGGGCGGGAACCGCCGTTTTGGCCGGCTCTGGGGTTTCGGTCAAAGTGCCGGCCGATCCGACGGCGGACCGGACGTCTTTTTCGACGATGCGTCCCCCCGGGCCCGAGCCGGATAGGGAAGCCAGATTCACTCCCAATTCTTCGGCAATTTTCTTGGCGAGGGGGCTGGCCTTGACGCGCTCGCCGTTGATGTGCGCGCTCGATTCGACGGCGGGGGTCGCGGCCACGGTTGCCGTCGTTTCCGGCTCGACGACGGCCTCGGCTTTTGGAGCCGGGGTTGAGCTCCCCGAGCCCCAGCCGGCGGGCAGACTTTCGCCCGACTTCAAGACCGCCGCAAGCGGAGCGGCGACCGGAACGGTCGCGCCGGCGGCGACGAGAATGCCGGCGAGCGTTCCGCTGCCCGGCGCCTCCATTTCCAAGGTGGCTTTGTCGGTTTGGATCGTGGCGATGGGTTCCCCGGATTTGACCGTATCGCCGTCCTTCTTGAGCCATTCGAGGAGCGTCCCCTCCTCCATTCCGTCGCCCATCTTGGGCATGATGACTTCAACCATGCGTCCTCTGAGGATACCTTCGAGCCCGTCCCCGGGTATTGCGAAGCGACACGGAGAGAGGGGTTGGGGTGGGTGAACGCTCATCTCGATTTTGCGGATTTCAGGTTGGCCGAGACGAACGGCGTCCGGCGAACGGCTTGCGAGCGGTTGCGGCATCCACGCTCCTGCCCCCTCCTTCAAATGAGGGGGAGTTCCTGGTACAATTTTCGCTCCGAGTGCTCCCGTCGTCTAGCGGTTTAGGACATCGCCCTCTCACGGCGAAGATCGCGGGTTCGAATCCCGTCGGGAGTACCACACTCTTTCACCCGCAATCCTTGCTTTGCGCGCCGTGACGGGCGGACATCGCCCATGGCGGCTTTCATGGCACGGCGAAGATCGCGGGTTCGAATCCCGTCGGGAGTACCAAGCTCACTTTTGGACTGGGGGGCTTGACGCTTTTCTCCAGGCCGACTTGTGGGCCCACTTTAAGATCGTTCCCGCCTATACTTGGCGAATCCATGACCCTTTTCGCCGCCGCACCCCTCACACTCGCCCTTGCCCTGAGTCAAGGCTCGGCCGACTCCACCTCGGGCGGGGCTCTGACGATCGAACAAGCCGCCATCGACGTCCTTGCCTACGATATCGCGATCAAGGTGAATCCGGCGGCCAAGACCCTATCCGGCCTTACAAGAATCGAAGCGAAAACCGTCATCCCCACCGCCACCGTCCTTCTCGACCTCCATCCGGCCTTCATCGTCGCCAAAGTCACCGACGGCAAGAACCCCCTCCGATTCGACCGCATGCCCAAATCCTTGCGCGTCCATTTCCCGCTTTCGAAGCAGCCCGGCGATCCGATCCATATCGAAATTGAATACGCGGGCGCGCCGCAAGTGGCACGGAACGCGCCGTGGGACGGCGGCATCGTTTGGGCCAAGACCCCCGGCGGCGCCGACTGGATCTCGGTGGCGCTACAAGGCGATGGCGCGGACCTCATTTTCCCCTGCAAAGACCACCCTTCCGACCGCCCGAACCGCGCCGTGATGCGCCTGACCGTTCCCGATCCGCTCATTGCGGTCGGGCCGGGAAAGCTCAAGCGGACGGAAAAGAACGGTAACCAGACCTCGACCTTCGTCTGGGAAATGCCGTTGCCGATCAATAACTACTCCCTGGTCTTCAACGCGGCGCCCTATTCGCGGGTGACGGACTCCATCAAGTCGGTCGATGGCAGTCGCATCCCCATCCACTTTTATGTGCTCCCCGAAGACAAGGAAAAGGCGCCCAAGCTCATTGCCGAACAGAAGAAGTACCTCGCTTTTATGGAGAAGTACTGTGGCCCGTTCCCATTCCGAACCGTGAAGTGCGGGATCGTTCAAACGCCGCACCTCGGGATGGAACACTCCACCGCCATTGCTTATGGAAACCAATTCCGCTTCAATCCGGATGGGCTCGATTGGCTTTTGCTGCACGAATTTGGCCACGAATGGTGGGCCAATCTGGTCTCCAACGCGGATTGGCGCGATATGTGGATCCACGAGGGCTTCCAGAGCTTCATGGATACGCTTTACATCGAGCAGCTTCGCGGCAAAGAGGCCTATTTCACCGCGATGAATCGACGCAAGCGTAACGTCCGCAATGCCGCCCCGGTGGCCCCGCGAGAGCAGACTTCAAGCGCTGCCTATGGCAACGACATCTATGACAAAGGCGCCCTGGTTTTGCATGCCCTTCGCTATCTGATGGGGGACGAAGCCTTTTTCCGGTCGATCCGGCGCATGGCCTATCCAACTCCGGAATCGGAGAAGTGGACTGATGGCCGCGCCCTTCGTCTTGTGACCACCGACGACTTCGTCAGTATCGCCTCCGCCGAAGCCAAGCAAGATCTTCGCTGGTTTTTCGAGGTTTATATTCGCCAGGCCAAGCTGCCGCAGCTCAAGACCGAAGCGTCGGATGGGGTCCTGAAGCTGGAGTGGGTCACTCCCGAAAACTTGCCGTTCCCGATGCCACTCGACGTGGTCGTCGAAGGCAAAACGATTCGGGTTCCGATGCGGGAAGGGAAGGGCACTTTGAGCTTCGCGGGCGCCTCGCCCACGATCGATCCCAAGGGTTGGGTCTTGAAGCAGTGACGACCGCATTGAGGCTCTCCAAGGCCGATGCGCGGAAAGCCCTGGTCCGCCATCAGTTCAGCCCCAGCCAGACTCTCCAAGACGCGTTCGGCCGCCTTCGCAGTGTCCAATTCGACCCGATCGCCCCGGTCGGGTGCAATCACGACCTCGTCCTTCAATCGCGAGTCTCTGGTTATCGAATCGGGGAATGGGAGCAGTTTGCCTATCAGGATCGCCGCATCTACGACGGATGGGACAAGCAGGCCTCGCTCGTGCCCATGGAGGGCTGGCCCATTCGCCGAATCTTCCACTCGCGTCATACCGAACGCGCCGAGCGCATCCTCGCCGGGCACGCTAAGGAAACCGAAACCATCCTTCGCGAACTGAAGGGGCTCGGCCCTTTGATGCCCAGCGGCGTTTCGGTGAAAGAACAGAAGGAGGAGCTCCGTGGCTCTTGGCTGGGCCCCAACCTTTCGAAACAAATCCTCCGCGCCCTCTGGCAAACCGGCCGCGTCATGACCTCCGGCCGCCGCAAAGGCCAGCACATCTACGACCTCGTCGAGCGCGTCCTGCCGCCGGCGATTTACCGCACCCCACCGATGAGCCAGGAGGAGATGATGGCCGGTCTGTTTCTCGACCGTCACCGCGCGATCGGCTTTCTCCGCCCGACCGCCAGCTATGAGGTGTGGTCGTATTTCTACGCTCCGGAACGGCAAGCCGCCATCGATTCCCTCTTGAAGCAAAAAGAGATCGTGCCGGTCGAGATCGAAGGTCTCAAGACTCACGCCACGCCGGAATTCCTTAAATGCCTTGACGGGCCCGCGGTGGAGCCTCGCGTTGTCTTCGTTGCGCCGCTCGACCAACTTATGTGGGATCGCAAGCTGATCCAGCACGTCTTTGGCTTCGACTACATCTGGGAGATTTATGTCCCCGAAGCGAAGCGCAAATGGGGCTATTACGTCTTGCCCGTCCTCTACGGCGAGACTTTCGTGGCCCGGGCCGAATTCTGGTGCCGAAACGGGACGCTCGAACTTAGACGCTGGATTCCCGAAGTGGAACCGGACGCCGCCTTCTGGCCCGCGTTGGAGGCTGCGTTCCGGGAGTTCATGCACTATGCCGACGCTAAAGAGATCGTGGCCGATCGAAGCAGCGATTCACGCGTTCGGGAGATGCTCAAATCGCTGAAGTCGTCCGCCTAGGCGGTACATTTCCGCTCGATATGGCCGCTCAAACCGTTATTCCGATGCTGTCTTACGAAAACGGCCCCGCTGCGATGGATTGGCTCGTGATGGCATTTGGATTCACCGAGAACGAGCGATGGCTGGATGAAGACGGCCGGTTAACCCACGGGGAGCTTGTCTTCGGCGGCCAAACGATCATGCTCGCCACGCCGACCCCCGCTTACCAATCCCCCAAAACCTTACGCGAAGCCTATGCCCCCGCCGCGAAGTGGAGCGAAGTGCCGTATGTCATCAACGGCGTGCTCGTCTGCGTGCCGGATGTCGAAGCCCACTTCCGCCAAGCCGTGGCCAGCGGGGCCACAATCCTCTCTCCGATCGAGGATGGCCCGCCGGGACGGCGTTACCGGGCCGAGGATCCTGAAGGCCAGCGATGGTTCTTTTTGGAAAGCGATTAGGCTCTCACTTGAGGCTTGAACGCTTTTTCCAGGCATGCGCCCCCACGTCACGCGCCGGGCTGTCGTCAGGCACCGCGACCTGCCCTCTCAGAAAGACCTGGATCCTAGGGTCTTCGCCATACCGGCCCTCCACCTCTTCCGTCGGCAGTCGGGGACGGCTCGCCTGCGGACGGTCCTCCGCATACCAGAAGTTGCGGAGGAAGCGAAACGACGCGGGTTCGGTGTCCGGACCGATGTTGACGCCGCCTTCGCTCCAGTTGGCAAAGCGGAAGACGATCAGGTTGCGCTCGAGGACCCCGTTGCGCGAGGCCACAAATCCCGGCTCGCGTGTCTCCTGCAGGATGCGAAAGGCCCATCGGCCCGGATGCACGATGGTGTTGAATTCAAACCGGGCTCCATCCACGCCGACGAAAGCCGCCGCCGCGCCGCCCCCGAGAAAAGTGCAGCCGCGAACCGTAAGGTCCTTCGCTTCAAAGCTAGGCTTTCCTGAAATCAGGGGCGGACGGAAGAACTCCAAACCCGTCGAACCGCCCAGATTCACGCCTCGAAGCCCGGCATCCGCGAACGTGCTGAACTCCACCACGATGTCGCTTGAGCCGCCCTTGGCCTGAATGCCGTTCGCGCCGCCATCCGAGAAGACGCAACTCTTGATCCGGCCCTTTCGGCAGCCCACCATATCAACCCCCGAACCGCCCCAACGAAAAATGCTGCACTTTTCAATTCGGAAGCCGGCTACCCCGGAAAGCTTGATTCCATCGTGGTTGCCAGGCGGGATGTTGCGAACCTCCAGCCGA
Organism: uncultured Fimbriimonadaceae bacterium; assembly: GCA_964405415.1. Taxonomy (GTDB): domain Bacteria; phylum Armatimonadota; class Fimbriimonadia; order Fimbriimonadales; family Fimbriimonadaceae; genus CAYONY01. The sequence continues at coordinate 23,043 of CAYONY010000014.1, forward strand.
CTCAAGACGATCTCCTGAGAGGGTCGCATTCGGTCGCCGCCATCGTCGATGTTGAGGCCGTTGCCCGATGCCCCATCAACGTGGATATCGGCAATCTCCAAGTGGCTCACCTTGGAAAAGTGGAGCCCACGGCCGCTGCGAAAGACGGGCGGACGGGTGGGGTCCGCGGCGACGATTCGGATGGGGCGGCCCGGCTCCCCGTGAAGATCGGAGGCAAATAGGGCGGCTTCATAGGTTCCGGGAGCAATGGCGATGGTGACGCCCGGCTTGGCCTTCGCGAGGGCGTCACGAAGCGCGGCAAGGGTCGCTACCTCGACCGTCGTTCCTTGCCCCAAAGCTCCGGCAAGCACCATCGCCAGCATCATCGCATTCAATGTAGCCCATTAAGCGGCCAAGGGAAGCGACGCCATTTCGCAACGCTCTCGCAGCGCCGCCACGCAATCCGGATCGAGACCACCGCCAGCTTCCTTTCCAAGGATCGCCCAAACCTGCTCGGGAGGCATCGCTTCGCGATAGGGGCGATCGGCGGAGAGCGCGTCGAAAACATCGCAGACGCTGACGATGCGGACATCCAGACTGAGCGCTTCGGCCCCAAGCCCGCGCCAATAGCCTTTGCCATCCAAGCGCTCGTGATGGTTCGAGGCGATCTCCGCGAGATATTCAAACGTAGGGATCCGTCCAAGGATTTCGAAGCCGAATCGAGGATGGAGCTGAATCCGCCGGAATTCGTCCTCCTCGAGGCGGCCCGGCTTTTCAAGGATTCCGGTCGGCACGCCGAGCTTGCCGATATCGTGCAGCAGCGCGGCCCGACGAAGGTTGGCCAGCCGCGCCGGGCCGAACCCAAACGCGTTGCCCAGCTCGACCGAATAGCGCATCACGCGCGTGGAATGCTCCGCGGTGAAACTCGACTTGGCGTCGACGATCATCGCAAACGCTTCGCAAATGGCGTCGAGGTCGGAGTCCATAGTCGCCGTTCCCATCTGGGGAAGTTCGGCGTCCTGAATCTCGGGCAAGCCAAGCGGCTCCCAATCCTCCATTTGACCGTAAGCCGCTTCGCATGCCTTGACGGTTTCGGGGTCGAACCATGTTCCGGCGCGATCTTTCGCCATTTGAAGGGCCGCCGCCGGACCAAACGCGGAGAAGAACACTTCAACCGATTGGCTAAGGCACAAGATGCGGCCAAGAAGCGGAATCGCCCCGCCTCGGACGCGATAGGGCGACCCTCGTCCATCCCAATGTTCATCCAGATGAAGGATCGCTTCGGCGACCGGGGATCGAAAGCTCAGCATTCGGGCGATCGCCGCGCCTCGGGTGCATCGCGCTTCGGTGACCTCGTTCATCACCTGAGCGGGGGTTCCGACGTTGCGGGCCATCCGTCGAAGCTTGGCGACGACCGATCGGCCCTTCTCGGTATGGCGCCAGGCGAACTTCAACGACTCAAGCGCGGAGGTCCAATCGGTGAGCTTGACGGCGGCTTTGGCCAAGTGCTCGTCGCCCCCGAAGATCTTCTGAATCCGAACCGAGTTGTTGGTGCATCCCGAGTCCTTGAGGACGGACGCGAAATAGAGGTCCTCTCGCGCCTCTTCGGGAAGACCCAGCCGATCGGCGATCCGCAAGGCAATGCGGGCCGTTCGGAGCGCATGCCCTTCGGGCTGGCCCTCGACCAAGTCAAGCGCGCGGCTGAGCGCCCCGAGGATGCTGGCTTTGGAGGGCCGGTCCGACATCAAAGGAATTGTCGGCTCTTTTCCGGGGTCAGCCCCCGGCGATCGCGCCGACGACCATGAACGGCTCTTTGCCGCTGGCAATGTCCGCCGGAAGCTCACGTTCTAAGGAGCCGTTTGACCAGTCCTCGTTGCAGGCGAAAAACCGCACCAGGGGCCGGCGCTTCTTGGTGACGTGGTCGCGAATCGTGCCCCTCAACATGGGAAACTTCGTTTCCAAGGCGTCGAGGATCGAAGAGACGCTGACCGTCCCTTCGACCTCGACTTCGACTTCGCGAAAGCACTTTGCCAGTTCGCGTAGGTGGGCGGGGAGCCAAACGCGAACCACTAGCGGACCTCCGCTTTGTTGGCGGTTGGCGGTTGGCGGTTGGCGGCCCAGAACCGACTCCCATTCCCGAAGCGACGGCAAAGACTCCCCAGGTCATCGGTCCGGCTCGGAACCGCTAACCGCTGACGGCTAACCGCTAACCCGTTCACGGGAGCGTCTGAACCTCCACGCTCAGCACCGGGGGGAAATACGCGTTGATCGTGTTCCACGAATCGCCGCCGTTCGGCGAGCAATAGACCGCGCCGCCGCTGGTGCCGAAGTAGATCCCGCAATCGGGCAAGCGGTCCACCGCCATCGCTTCGCGAAGAATGTTCACGTAACAGTGCTCTTGGGGAAGGCCCTTCGTCAGAGGCTCCCAATCGTTCCCGCCGGTCCGGCTTCGATAGACCTTCACCTGTCCATCGGGGACGTAATGCTGCGAATCACTTTTGATCGGCACGACGTAGATCGTCTCCGGCTCGTGGGCATGCACGTCGATCGGGAAGCCGAAATCGATGGGGAGGTTGCCGCCGACGTCATA
>CAYONY010000014.1:25621-26582 GCA_964405415.1 uncultured Fimbriimonadaceae bacterium
ACGTCATACCAAAGGTCGCCGCCGTTGTCGCTGCGCATGACGTCCCAATGCTTCTGCATGTAGAGGGTGTCCGGCTTCGAAGGGTGCGCCGCGATGCGGTGGACGCAGTGGCCGATCTCCGCTTCCGGATCGGGGATGTAGTCCGATTTCAACCCCTTGTTGATCGGCTTCCAGGTCTGGCCGCCGTCCTCGGTGCGAAAAGCGCCGGCGGCCGAGATCGCAATCCACATCCGCTGGGGATATTTGGGATCGACGACGATCGTGTGCAGGCACAGGCCGCCGGCGCCGGGATGCCAATGCTGGCCGCCTTGGCGAAGTCCGGGCATCTCCTTCCAGCTCTTGCCCGCATCGTCGGAGACGAAGATTCCGGCGTCTTCCACTCCGGCCAGGCAGCGGTCGGGGTTGCTGGCGTCCGGCTCGAGGTGCCAAACCCGTTTGAACTCCCATGGTTTTTCGCTGCCATCGAAGAATTTATGGGTGCCCGCATCGCCTTCGTAGACGAACTTGTTGCTCTCGCCGCCCGGAAAGCCGAAGCTGGTCATGCGCTCTTCTTCGGTGCTTCCCGGCGTGGTCCACGTTTGGCCGCCGTCGTCCGAGCGCTGCATGACCTGGCCGAACCAGCCGTTGGATTGCGAACAGTAGATCCGGTTCGGGTCGGCCGGTGAGGCTTTGGCGTGGTAGATCTCCCAACCGCCGAAGTGGGGCCCTTCGATTTTCCAGTTGTCCCGTTTGCCGTCTGCGGTGCAGATGAAAAGACCCTTTTTGGTGCCGACGAGAACGCGAACCTTGCTCATGCTTACCCTCTATCCGAAAGAACGATGTAGACAAGCGTACCCGAGGGACAGAAACGGTCGAAGGTCGAAGGTCGAGGCTCGAAATTGAATTCAGAATCCCAGGAATCACAGGAATCATCGTCACTTTGGATTGCAGAAGGCAGAAGGCAGAAGGCAGAAGGCAGAAG
>CAYONY010000015.1:0-25810 GCA_964405415.1 uncultured Fimbriimonadaceae bacterium
CGCCCCCATCATGTCGGGAACATGTTCATAGGGATGAAAATCGAGCAGGACCAAATTGCTCAGCTTCTTTTCCGCCTGCTGCTCATCGAGCCACGATCGCCCGATTCCTTCGCTCACCACCACCACGCGCACCGAGGGCTCATCCCGAAACGCCTCCGCCAAGCCCAGCAGCAGTTTCGGATCGTGTTTCATCCCCAACGAACCCGAATAGATGAAGTTGAAGGTCTGGGCAAGGCCGTGCCGCTGCGCCCACGGGTTCGCTTTCGGCCGCACCGGCACCTCTTCCATCGGCCCCCAGTTCTCCACAATGTGAATTCGGCTCGCTTCCACTCCGTAGCCCGCCAGCACGTCCACAAAGTCCTGCGAAATCGCAACGATCCCCTCGCTCTCCCGCAGAAGGCGCTCCTCCATCCGCTCGTAATGGCCGCCGATGAACCGCCCCACCACCGGCAACCGTTCGCTCAGGATCAGGTTGATCGCCACGCCGGTGATGTCTTGCAGCCAAAACACCCGCGCCACCCGGTGGGCGCGGCACGCGCGCCAAAGGTGGTTCTGGGTGTCTAGCGGCGTGCTTCCGGAGATCAGCACCTCAGGCCGAAACTCTTCGATCACCCGGCTGACCTGCTTGCCGTGCTCCAAATCCTGCTGGCGGCGCTTGATCAGCTTGGCCTTATTGATCGTCTCGTCGAGCAGAATCGCTTTGACCTGGAACCCGACGGGGTCGTTCTCAAGCCGCCGCAGCGTGCCCTGCGGCATCGGATTGGAGCCGGAATAGACGTGCAAGACTTCATGCCCACGCCGAGCCAGCGCACGGCTGAGTTGTACAGCGTACGGATGGCCTGCAAAATCGTGGACCAGAATTCTCATCGCACCGCCCGGACCGGGAGGCGTCAATGACGGTTCGGTCGTCTTCGGCAAAGCTCTGCGACGGATTGTATCCGAAGAGGCGCCCAAGGCGGTTTGCTTCCGCACCGGCCGCCCCATTCGAACCCCATCCGCCGCACCGCTCCCTAACTGCCCGCCCGCGGTCAACCGAACATTATAGGGCAGACGCCCCTCGTCGGCAACCGCAATTCTCGTAGTTTGAACCGGATCGGGAACGAATCCACCTTCGCCTTCGCTTGTATAATCGAGGCGGCGGCCCTTCTTTTCCGTCCGGCAAACGCCCCATGGGGCGAACCGTGAGGCCGTCATGCCGGTCGTAATGAGGGCGTCGGGCCCGTTTTTTGGGCGGGCCGAGAGTAAAGGGAATGATCGAAAAAAGGGACGTGCAATTGACTCCGGTCGGAGGCTACAAGCCGGATGTGATGCTTCCATCCGGCGCCATCCACCATTTGCCGTCTGTCCAAGCCCTTCCCCAGCCGCTCTCCCTTCGCGAAATCCTCAGCGTCTTTCGAAGGCAATGGCTTCCGATGGCGATTATCGCGTTGCTTGCCCTTGCCTACGGGATCTATTCAAGCATGGCGGCCACGCGCGTCTACCGCTCGGAGACGTCGATGTTGGTCGAGGGCGCCAAAGGAGAACCCGGTGGCGACCCGGTCAATGAAGCTTCGATGCCGATGCGCCTGCACGACATGCAGACCCAGGTGCAAATCCTTCAAAGCGCGAAAATCCGCGAAGATGCCTACCGCCTGGCCGGCATCGATTGGCAGGTGCTCCCGCTTCAGGCCGAGCCCGAGATCATGCCCGTCGTCATGGTCGAGCCGGTTGGCGAATCAAGCGTCTTGCGGATCATCGTCGACTCCAGCCGGCCCGAGTTTGCCGAGAAGGTCGCCTTTCACATTCCGGCGGTCTATCGCGGCTACCTTCGCACCACGCGCCAAGGCGAAGTGGTCAACGCGGAAAAGAACCTTAACGACCGGCTCAAATCCGAGAAGGCCGCGCTCGCAAAAGCGGAAATTGCCTTGGTCGACTTCCAAAAGAAACGCTCGCTCACCCCGATCGAGGGAGAATCGAGCACGCGAAGCGGCCAGGCGATGAACGCCCAGGAAACGGTCAAGCGTGCCGAAGCGGACGTGCTGGCGGCCAAGACGACGCTGAATTCCCTGCGGGTCAAACGAGCCGCCCTTCAGCCCAAGCTCCGACGCTCCGCCAAGTCCGCCAATGCCGGTGCGATCGAAGAACAAAAGGGACGCATCGCCCAACTCAAGTCGGAGCGAGCGGTGATGCTGAGGCAGTATCACGAAGACCATCAATTCGTCCTTGCCAAAGACGTCGAGATCCAAAACGCGGAGGCCCGGCTTAGAGCCATCCCGCTCGAGATTGATGCCGGTGGCATTGAAGACCATCCGGAGATCCGCGAGTACGACCGCCAAATCGCGCAAGCCGAAGCCGACCTCGACGGCGCGAATGCTCGCCTCAATCGGTATCGCACGTACGAGTCGCAGGCCGAAACCGAGCTGAGCGAATACCAGAATCTAGCGCCGGACCAGCGTCGGCTCGAACAGGACATCGTTGACCGGAAAGAAACCATCAATTGGATTCGACGCCAGCTCGACGATCTGCGCGTTCGCAATGAATCGGCCCGCGACCCCGTCGTCGTCCTTTATCCGCCCTCGCCGGCCGGCATCATCCGTCCGCGGCCCGTGCAATACACCGCACTGGCCTTGCTCTTCGGCATCTTTCTCGCCGTTGCGTTCGCCTTGGTGAAGGACAGTCTCGACGATCGGATCGCCAACCCGGATGAAGTCTTCCGTCTCACCGGACTTCCCCTTTTGGGCGAGGTTCTGCCGCTGCCCGCGCGCAGCCGCCACGTCGGCAGCCCCGGGCTGAATTCCCGCTTTGTCGAGCGCTACCGCGTCCTGCGCTTTAACTTGGGGCTCCTCTTGGCCAAAAATCCGGCTCGCTCGATCGTCGTCACCAGCTCAGGGCGATTGGAAGGCAAAACCGAAGTCGCGTGCAACCTCGCCTACGCCGCCGCCGAAGGCGAATCGCGACGCGTCATCCTCATCGATGCCGATTTTCGCCGCCCCGCCGCCCACAAGCGTTTTGGAATCGCCGAAAAGCCCGGCCTTGCCGACATTGTGCTGGGCCAGGCCACCCTCGAAGAAGCTCTCCAACCCGGGCCCGTTCCCGGCCTCCAGATCATCGCCTCCGGCGGCACCATGTCGAACCCGGTCGACCTGCTGGCCATGCCCCAGATCATCGATCTGCTGGCCCGCCTCGAAGGCCTCGCCGACCTCGTAATCTTCGATTCGCCCGCCTCCACCGGCCTTGCCGATGCCCACGTCCTGTCCCGCATCGCTGACTCGGTGGTCTATGTCGCCAAGACCGGCCGCACCAAGCGCACTGCCCTGCGCAAAGGCGTCGAGGCCTTCCGCCAGGCCGGCGTTCGCGTGCTCGGCGTCGTTGAGGTTGCGGAGAGGGCGCGACGATAGTCCGGAGGATTCGCCGAGGGTCGAGGCGCGTCGTTTGGCGACGCCCGATTCGTCTTTGGGCATGCGCATGAACGCTTCTTCGGAGCTTCCGGAGCAGGGGGGAGTCCAGGGCGAATCCGAGCCGACGGGGACCCGTGATTCTCGAGCGCGTCGATGGGCCAAGCGACTGGCGATCTTCTTTACCGGCCAAACGCTGGTTCAAGGGCTCAACCTGCTTGCCGGGTTCTTGCTCTTGCGGTGGATGTCGCCCACCGAATATGCCCAATACAGCGTCGCCAACGCCTTTCACACCACGCTGAGCGTGTTTGTGGATCTGGGCATCTCCGGCTCCATCGTTGCGCTCGTGGGCAGCCGGGGCAACGATCCGGCTGTCGTGGGTGAATACGTCCGTTGCGCCCGCTATTACCGGCTTCGACTCATCTTGGTCGTTGCGCTCGCCTCGACCCTCGTTTTCCCCCTCATCACCCAGAACCAGCCCTGGGCATGGGGAACGAAGGTGGCTCTTTGGGCGTCGACGATGGCGGGCCTCTTCTTTCAGGTGCAACACCTCTATTCGGCCCCGCTCCTCATCACAAGCCGGCTCACCGAGTACTACCGGGCCCAGCTTCTCCCCTCGCTGCTGCGCATTCCGGCCTTTTGGGTGAGTTGGCTGGCCCAAATCCTTTCGGCCCCCGCCGGAACGTGGATCAATGCCCTCTCCTTCGCGCTTCAGGGGCTGATGTACAAACATCACGCCGCCCCCGCCGTAAAGGAGCCGATTCGACATTCCGAGGAGACCGCAAAAGACCTCTGGCGCTACGTGGCCCCCCTGTGGCCCAATATGCTTTGGTTTGCCATTCAAGGCCAACTCACAATCTGGCTGATGTCCTTTCTTGGAAAAACTCAGCAGATCGCCGAACTCGCCGCAATCAGCCGTCTCGGCGTTCTGTTTGGCCTGCTGGGTACCATCAATAGCGTGATCGTGGCCCCCGTCTCGGCCCGTGCATCGGCATCCGAGCTGCCCAAGCGCTATGCCCAATTGTTGCTTTTGGGGCTGGGACTATCCCTTTCGCTGATTCTCGTCGCCGCATTGGCAAAGCCTCTTCTGCTTTGGTTTATTGGTCCCCAATATGCTCACCTCGATACGCTGATCTTTCCAATCGTAAGTGCGTCGTCGCTCGGCCTTTTTGTTTCATTTGTCGTGACGATCAATACGGTAAGGAAGTGGATTACCTGGCAAGCCACCGCGGTTGCGGTTACCACCGTTACCCTCGCCCAAGTCATCTTCATTTGGCTTGCCCCGCCGTCAACGCCGATTCTCGCCATTTGGTTCGGGATCGCGACCCAGGGCGCGATCTTCCTGGCCCACGGATCGATCTCAATCTACAACTTGCGGCGCCTTTACCGCGAAGCACGAAACTTGCATCACGACGAGGCATCGGCGTGAAATCACTCCATCGACTTATTCGAAAGTCCGGCCTTCGGTGGCCCAAGCGAGCCACCGTGCTGGACGTGCTGGTGCATGCGCTCGCCGAATATGAGGCGCTCCGATCCACCAAAGGCGCGTTTCTGCGCTTTCGACGGTGGGAACTGCGACGCATGCAGGTCCGTCTTGGGCGCCAGTTCTGGATTGGGCCCTCGTTCTTTCTCCATCGAAAAAGCGCTTTCACCGTTGGCGAGCGGTTCTCAACCGAAGGTTCGTGCCGCATCCTGAACTACTGCCCGATCGACATCGGCGACGATTTCCTTGCCGCTGAGGGGCTCATGATCGTGAGCGCCTCGCACGATCCCCTAACGCTCGAATGCTTGGGCCAGCCGGTCAAGGTCGGAGCCCGCGTCTGGTGCGGCGCTCGGGTCACCATCCTGGGCGGGGTGACGATCGGGGACGACGTGGTGATCGGGGCCGGCAGCGTCGTCACCCAAGATATCCCGTCCAATTCCATCGCCGTGGGAGTTCCCGCCAAAGTGGTGAAGCCGCTCGACCGAGATCCTTCCGTCGAACTCTGGAACAGTTTCCCCGCCGCGTGGTGGCAGCGCTATCGGGAGGGCGAGATCGTTTGAAGGCCGCCTTCATTCAACCGTTCAGCGTAGGAAGCATGGGAGGCGGCGCCCGCATCTTGCGGTCCCTCCTGGCCGAAACCGAAGCCCCCGCGATCAGCATCTCCACCGCGCCGAGCGAACTGTGCCCGCAAGATATCATTCGGGAGTTGCACGTTCCTCGCCGCCGGCCCCTCGGCCGCATCGAGAACACCCGCCTCTACTGGATGCAATACTACGTCGACGCGGCTTGCGCCTCGCGCTTTCAAGCCCGTCTTGAGGCCACCCTCCGCCAAGAAGCAATCACCGCCGTGCATGCCTTGCCGCATGCGCTGGACATCATCCAAACGTGGGGCGCGGCCAAATCCCTGGGGCTCCCCTTTGTGCTCAACGTGCAGGACGACCTTCGATTTACCCTTCACAAACTCCCCTGGCTCCATCGATACCTTCGCCAACTGGGAGAGGTTTGGCGAGGCGCCGACGCGAGGATCGTGATCTCCGAAGAGATGGGCATCGAGTATGGCGAGCGCTATGGAGAGCGGGGATTTACAATTGTCACCGATGGTTTGATCGATACCGCTTTTCGCGAATATCGCCCCCATCTTGGCCGCGACCACCTCATCTACTTTATGGGCATGCTCCATAACGGTTATATCCCTAATGTGATTGCATTGCTCGAAGCCATCCATCGACTCGTTCAAGATGGCTTAGGCGATTGGAAACTGGTGATGCGATGTGGTCGCACCGAGCTCGATGTTCCCACCCACCTTAAGCCTTACCTCACCGCATTGCCTTATACGGACCAAGCGCAAATCGAACGTGAAATGGTGGAAGCGGAGATGGTTTACTTGCCGTTGGCGATCGGCAAGGAGCATGACGACTTCAACCGCTTCAGCCTCTCAACCAAAATGGTGTCTTATCTGGCCGCCGGCAAGCCAATCGTGTACCATGGTCCGCCCGGTTCGGCCGCCGAGCGCCTGCTCGCCCGCCATCGGGCTGCGATCGTGCTCGATTCGCTTGATCCCGAGGCGATCAAAGCCTGTCTGCTTGGGGTCGGCGATCGCGGGGCGACCTACGTCGCCGCCGCTCAAGATTTGGGAAGGGCGCAGTTTATGTTGGCGGACCAAAGAGCCAAACTTTGGCAGACGATTCGGGCCGCCGCCGCATCGAAGGGATTGGCATGAACGATGCTTGAATTGAATTGCCCCCAAAGGAAAGGAGATTGAAATGAGTGTTTGCGTGGTGACGGGTTCGGGTGGATTGATCGGGTCGGAGGCCGCTCGGCACTTCGCTCGCAAGGGGATGCAAGTCGTTGGGGTTGACAACGACATGCGCAAGACCTTTTTCGGCGAGGAAGCGTCAACCGCTTGGAACGTGGCCCAGCTCGCCCGAGAACTTGGGGCGAACTATGAACACCACGGCATCGATATCCGGGATCGGGGCGCGATGGATGCGCTTTTCAAGCGATTTGGCGCTTCGATCGAGCTTGTGGTCCATTGCGCGGCCCAGCCCTCCCACGATTGGGCGGCCCGCGATCCCCACATGGATTTCGAAGTAAACGCCAACGGCACCCTGAACGTGATGCAGGCCGTCCGCGAACAGTGCCCTCGGGCCGTTGTCATCTTCACGTCGACGAACAAAGTCTACGGCGACACCCCGAACCGCCTTCCTTTGATCGAACAGGAAACACGTTGGGAAATCGATCCCGGCCACACGTACGTCAACGGCATCCGGGAAGACATGTCGATCGACCAAACCCTCCACTCCGTATTCGGCGCGAGCAAGGTCGCGGCCGACGTGATGGTCCAAGAGTACGGACGCTATTTCGATATCCGCACCGCGTGTTTTCGGGGGGGAACGCTCACCGGGCCCGCCCACTCCGCCACCGAGCTCCACGGGTTTTTGGGCTATGTCATGCGCTGCGCGATGACCCGAACGCCCTACACCGTCTTCGGCTATAAGGGCAAGCAGGTGCGCGATGCGATCCACAGTAAAGACCTCATCGCCTGTTTTGACCACTTCTTTGCCAACCCGCGGGTTGCCGCGGTCTATAACATCGGCGGCGGGCGGTTTTCAAATTGCTCTGTTCTTGAAGCGATCGCGATGAGCGAAACGATTTCCGGCAACGCGTTCGAATTCACCTATTCGGAAACGAACCGCATTGGCGACCATATCTGGTGGATCGGCGATAACGGCCTCTTCGCCTCCCACTTTCCCGAGTGGAAGCAAGAGTACGACGTGCATCGAATCCTCACCGAGATCTACGAGCACAACCGCGAGCGCTGGACTCCGAAGTAGCTCGGCCCTGCCCCCAACGCTTCAATGAGCCTGCCCACTGTCACCGTCATCACGCCGACCGCCGGCAAACGGCCGTTCCTTCGAGCCGCCGTGGAATCCATCCAGGCGCAGACGGGCGTTGCCGTACGCCATGTCGTCGTGGCGGATGGGCCCGAGGCGGCAAAGAATTGCCGGGCCCTGCTCGGCGAGGATCCGGCTTGTGAATTGGTGGCGGCGCCAACGAAACGGGGCGCCAGCGCCGCCCGGAATGTAGGGCTCAAGCTGGCCGCTAGCGACTACATCTTCTTTCTCGACGACGACGACCTTGTGCATCCGCGCATGCTGGCCGCCTGCATCCAGGCGTGCGAGGCGGCTCAGGCAACCATGGGCGTTTGCGGCACCGTGTCGGTGGACGGCGAAGCCCAGCACGTCACCCATCTTCACTTTGGCCCCCCGGCCGAGGGGCAACTCGTGCGCTTCCTTCGACACGATGTCGGCTGGATCCCGTGTGGCTGCATCTACCGCCGCGATTGCCCGGGATTGGCCGAAGGCTGGCCGGAGACGGTGCCCAACAACGAGGACTTTCACATGAATGCGAAGTGCCTCGTCGAAGGAGCCCGGGCCGGCGTGGCCCCCGAGATTCTCTCTTTTTGGCGACACCATCAAATGGCCCGGCTCTCGACCTCACCCCTCGCAATGGATGCCAAGTCGGGGTTCGATATCCTGGAGGATCTCCGCGATCGCCTCGTTTCCAAGCCCATCTTCAATGAGGAGGCCCAAGCGGCACTTGCCCTGGGTTATCTGAAGTTCATGCCGGAATTGGGCCGCAGCGGCCAACTCGACCATTGCCGGCAGGCTCGCGGGCGGGCCGCGGAGCTCTTCCCCAATCTGACGGCATCCGAACGTGTGCGACTGGTTCTCTACCAATGGGCCTGCGCCGCACGCCCTTCGATGTCGTGGCGTATCCTTGCCAAGAGCCGTTTGAGCCCTCACCATGGCCTTTATTCGCGCGATCTGACGCCGGCGACGCGCGAAGAGGGCGCGGCGCGCTTGGCCGAAACGCTCGAAGCCATCAAGATCCCCCTTCCCACCTCCGCCTGACCAACCATGAAGAGCCACGTCATCACCATCGTTGAGGGGCACTACCATCTGGGCTTGGGGGCGCTTGCCAACTCGCTCGTGGCCTCCGGTTTCTCGGGGCCGATCACCGTCTTCAGCCGTACGGCCGAGCCGTCATGGGTCCGCGAATACGACGAGGCCCTCCGGCAAGGGAATTCCCAAGTTCGCCTCCATTACCGCCGGATCGAAACCGACCGCCACCTTTCCGCGCTCAAGCCCGACGCGATGCTCGAGATCTTCGATACCACCGACGCGGAGACCGTGTTCTATTTCGACCCCGATATCGTTCTGCTCGCCCGATGGGACTTTTTCGAGCGATGGGCGCGATGTGGCGTCGCCATGGTGGAAGACGGCAACTATGGCTCGCTGCCCGCCGACCATCCCCATCGCCACGCCTGGTCGACTCGGCTCGAACAGATTGGGATGCCGGTCAAGCGTCGCCTTTCCCGCTACTACAATTCCGGATTTGTCGGCGCCCTTCGGGAGCACTGCCCCTTCGTCGACGCGTGGCGGAGCGCCATGAACGGAGTGGCCGAAGTGGTGGAGCTCAGCAAGTTTAAACCGGGGACGCGCGAGGATCCGTATTTCGGCACCGACCAGGACACCCTGAACATGGCCGCGATGGCCACCGAAACGCCCCTTTCGACCCTGGGCCCCGACGGAATGGGTTTCACCTTTGGCGCCGCCGTCATGTCGCACGCGATCGGATTCGAGAAACCTTGGGAACGGCGCTATGTCCGTAATGCGCTTGGCGGGATGTCGCCAACGCAAGCCGAAAAGGACTGGGCGCGAAATCTCACGCACCCGATCCCGGTTCTGCCTCCTGGGAAAGTCCGGAGCCTGAAGCGCGCCCAAAAGTTGGCGGCCGCCATCGGCCGATTCATTCGGAGGTCCTAAAAGAGGCGCCCCTCACGCTCATGAAAGTCGTCGATCTCCAACCCCACTGGCCCGAATCGTGGCAAATGAGCCACCGGTTCGATCAGCTCGAGGTCTATGGCCAATTGTCGGATCGAGGCTATGCCTATGCCTATGCGAACCGCCGGGAGGTCACGCTCAAACTCTTGCAGCAAGCCGCGGCGCCGCCCGCTCGCGTGCTCGATATTGCCGCCGCCCAGGGCAACTTCAGCCTCGCCTTTGCCGAGCAAGGCTATCGAGTGACCTGGAATGACCTTCGAGAAGATCTCATCGAGTACGTCAAGCTCAAGCACGAGAAAGGCGACCTCGAGTTTCGGGCCGGCAACGCGTTCGAGCTCGAATTCGACGAGCCGTTCGATGTGGTCGTCATCACCGAAGTTATCGAGCATGTCGCCCATCCCGACGAGTTTCTTCGCCAAGCCGCCCAACTCGTGCGTCCCGGGGGCCACGTCGTGATGACGACGCCCCTCGGAAGTTACTTTCTCAATCGACTTCCGCGGTTTTCTGAATGCAAGGACCCTTCCATCTATGAATCGATGCAATTCAAGCCCGATTCGGATGGCCACATCTTTTTGCTGCATCGCGACGAGATCTTCGAATTGGCCGAGCGGGCCGGGCTTTCGGTGGAAAGAATCTGTCTGGCCAACAATGCCCTCACGAGCGGCCATCTGAAATCCGGCCACTTGCTTAAAGTGATGCCTCGAGGGCTGGTCCGCGCCATCGAGTCGGTTTCAAGGGCATTCCCGGGACCGTTGGCGAGAAAGCTTCATGCGAACGTCGGCGTCCTCTTCCGAAAGGGCGAGGCGGATTCGCGGTGAGAGGGGTCGGATGAAGGTTTGCCATATCGTACCGACCACACCGCCCGCTTTTAACGGGGTCGGGGATTACACATTTCGACTCTGGGAGTCGTGGCCCGAGCCTAAGCCGGAATGGCACATCGCCACGCTGGATACGCCCGCGGGCGCCGAAACCGCCTGGCCGCAGGCCACGATGCATCCCTTTGAGGAGAATGCGGCCAGCCTCATCGATGCCCTTGAGCAAAGCGGGGCCGATGTGGCCGTGCTCCAATACGTTCCCCATGCTTACAATCGTAAGGGGGTGCCGGTCTGGCTCCCTCGAGCCCTGCAAACCTGGAAAGCCCGAAGCGGAGGCAAGCTCGTCGTGGTCTTTCACGAACTCTACGCGGTGGGCCGCTGGGGAACCCTAACGCGGCTCCTATCCCCCTTGGCGCGTCGCATATTGCGGCAAATTGTCGCTCTTGCCGATGCCTGGGCGACCAGCACGCCCGCGTTTTTCGAAGCGCTGCAATCGGTCGGAAAAGCTGATCGCGCCCACGGCATTCTGATTCCGGTAGGACCCAACATCATTCCGGACGCCCCGCCGCCCCATCGTCCCTGGCCCGCCGACCCAAAACATCCATTCAATTTCGTCGTTTTCGGGTTTCCGGGTAGCCGTCTTCGGGCACTTCAGTTCCATGAAGCCCTGCTGAAGAAGCTATCGGATGAGGGTCGCATCGCGCGGATCCTCCTCCTGGGCTTCAAGCCCGACGACGCCATCCAAGCCGAAATCAATGCGGTTCTTGCTCGAGTCGGCCTTGAAAAAGTGGCCGACGAACGTTATGGGCTGTCCGCGGAGGAAACGTCTCGCGTTCTACTCACCCAGGAAGCCGCGCTGATCCAAACGGACGCCAGCCAAGTCGGCAAATCGGGCGTCTACGCCGCGTGTGCCGCCCATGGTTTGGCTTGTATCCTTCCTGGCGATGCGGACCTGACCGAGGCGGTATGGAATCGTCCGCCCAACGTGCTCTCCTGGACCGAAATCGCCGCTCGGCTGAATGCCCACATCGACAAGCTCCTTTTTGGTATTCCGCAAGATTCGGCACAAAACTTGGCTCAAGGCGCTCAGGGGAGCATGAAAATCCTGGTCGTCAGCTATGCGTACGCGCCGAATACGGGCGGGCTGGAGCGCGTTGCCGAAACCCTGAATTCGGGGCTGATCGGCCGCGGCTACGAGATTCAGGTCATCACGAACTATCTCGGCGAGACCGGCCACCCTTACCGCATTTGGCGCCGGCCCGGCTGGGCGAAGGTTCGCGCCCTTGGGCGTTGGTGCGACGTCGTGCTCTACCACAACAAATCGCTCACCTATTGGCTTGCCGCGTTCGCCAGCCATCCGGTCGTCTGCGTCTCCCACGGCGATTATGGATTCGCCGAATCCAACCTACGCGGGTTCCTTTTGCGCAAATTCATCGCCCGCTCCACCAACGTCGCCGTCAGCCAGTTCGTCGCGAGCCAACTCCCGGTCCCGGCCACCGTCATTCCCAACCCTATCCAGATTAATGGAGAAGACCCGATCCTCCCCATCGAAAGTCGCGAGCGCGACATCCTGTTCGTAGGGCGGCTCGTTCTCGGCAAAGGCGTTCCCATCCTTCTTGAAGCCCTCGCCCGGTGGCCCCACCCCGAGAAGCCTACCGTCACCCTTGTCGGCGGCGGTCCCGAAGAGGCCAACCTTCGCGACCTGGCCGCATGTCTCGACCTCGACAATGTCGAGTTCACCGGGCTCCTGTCGCCCGATGAAGTGAGACGCCACATGCAGCAGCACCGGCTCCTGGCTGTTCCGTCGATCGATCCGGAGGGCCTTGGAATGGTGGTTCTCGAAGGGCTTGCCCATGGGTGCATCCCGGTCGCGTCCGCCATCGGTGGGCTGCCCGAGGCCGTCGGACCTTGCGGGTTCACCCTCCCTCCCGGCGATGTCGGGGCCTGGGCCGAGGCCCTGCCCCGAATTCTCGCCCAACCGGAAGCCCTCGCCGAGCGCCAAAGCCAGGCGCCCGAGTTCCTAAAACAATTCCGCCTTGAGAGTGTCCTCGATCGCTACGAAGCCATCCTGGAGCGCGCCGCGGGGCGCCCCGTTCGGTCAACATCATAGGCAATGCCCGCCACCGCTGAACTCCTAGCCAAAATCCAGGCCCGCCAAGCCGTCGTCGGGGTCGTTGGGCTCGGCTATGTCGGCCTCCCCCTTGCCCTGCGCTTCGCCGAAGAGGGCCTTCCCGTCATCGGGTTCGACGTCGATCCCGCCAAGCCCGAAGCCATCGCCAAAGGCGAAACTTACATCCAGCACGTTCCCGCCCAGCGAATCCAAGCCGCCCGCGCCGCCGGCCGTTTCGAAGCCACCGTCGACTTCGCCCGTGCCGCCGTGTGCGATGCCCTCCTGCTCTGCGTCCCCACCCCCCTCGGCAAACACCGCGAGCCCGACCTGTCCTACGTCACCGGCACCGTCGAATCCCTCCTCCCCCACCTGCGCCCCGGCCAGCTCGTCTGCCTTGAAAGCACTACTTACCCCGGCACCACCGAAGAGGAGCTCCTCCCCCGTATGGAATCCGCCGGCCTCATAATCGGCGAGACTGCTTTCCTCGCCTTCTCGCCCGAGCGCGAAGATCCCGGCAACCCCAATTTCACCACCCGCAACATCCCCAAAGTCGTCGGTGGTGCCACCCCCGCCTGCCTCGAGGTCGCCGTCGCCCTCTACGGAAGCGTCATCGACCAGGTCGTTCCCGTCTCCAGCCTCCGCGCCGCCGAACTCGCCAAGCTCCTGGAGAACATCTATCGTGCCGTCAATATCGGCCTCGTCAACGAGCTCAAGACCGTCGCCGACGCCATGGAAGTCGATATCTGGGAGGTTATCGACGCCGCCGCCACCAAGCCCTTTGGCTTCACCCCCTTCTATCCGGGACCGGGCCTTGGCGGCCACTGCATCCCCATCGATCCCTTCTACTTGACCTGGAAAGCCCACGAGGTCGGCGTCCACACCCGCTTCATCGAGCTCGCCGGAGAAGTCAATTCCCGGATGCCCCAGTGGGTCGTCCAAAAGCTCGTCCACGCCCTGAATGCCCGTGGCCAGGCCGTCCGCGGCGCGCGCATTCTCGTCCTCGGGCTCGCCTACAAAAAGAACGTCGACGATTCGCGCGAATCCCCCTCGTTCGAGCTCATCGAGCGGCTTCAAGCGCTCGGCGCCGAAGTGGCATACTCCGATCCCCACGTCCCCCGCGCGCCCAAAAAACGCGCCTATGACCTGAAACTCGAATCCGTTCCCCTCACCGCCGAGAACCTGCAGGGCTTCGACGGCGTTCTCATCGCCACCGACCACGACGCTTTCGACTACGAGTTCATCGCTCGCGAAGCCCGGCTGATCGTCGACACCCGCGGGCGGCTGCGCGGGCTCCGGCCAAACGTGGTCCCCGCCTGAGCTTTAGCCCACCGGGGCCGTTTCGATCAGCCGCATCAGCCCCTTGGGCGAAAGCCGCCAGCTCACCACCGCCACCCGGGGAAGTGCGAAACGATCGCTCGACGACGTCGCTTGCCCCGGAAGCACGCTCACCGCCGATCGAAAGCCCGATTCCTGGACGAGCCGCTTCACCGTGGCATCGTGATCGCCGTAGGGGTAAGCAAACGAGGCCACTTCTTTGCCAATCGTGTCTTCCAGGGTTTTCTTCGAATCCAGGATTTCACGCCACGCGGCGTCAGGGGCGAGCCGCGTCAGCGAGGCGTGGCTCCGCGTGTGGGCCCCAATCTCAAAGCCCCGCGCAGCCGCGTCTTGGAGCTGTTCTCGGGTCATCAAGGGCCGTTGGCCGTCCTGTCCCTCCATCCAAGCGTTCCGTCCCCCGATTTGTCCGGAAACCGCATAGACAGTCGCCGTCCAGCCTCGGGCCTCCAGCGCCGGCAAAGCGTGGCGATGGACCCCCGCGTAGGCGTCGTCGAAGGTGAACACGATCGTCTTGGCCGGCATCGGCCGGCCCTCGGCCCAGCGCGCGGCGACCTCCCCCATGGAAAGGCCCCGCCAGCCTTGGCGGTCCATCGTACGAATGTACGATCGCAAGAGGGGTGGCGGCACTCCCATGCCCCGCGCCCGGCTCCTCAACCGAGGCCAAGCGATCTCGTGGAACATGACGATGGGAACGGGCGTCTCGACCGAACTCACGGCTTCCATCCCTCAGCTCCGCCCACGAAGTCCTCGAGCCCAATTTGCCGCCCGTCGCCGCAGAACCACCAGGCTCGGGCGTCCCTTTTCATGCCAAAACCGCGCCAATCGGCCCCGAAGATTCGGCCGAATCCATTGATACGTCAGATTGGCGATCGTCATCTGAGGCGCCCACTTTGATTTGTATTCCTCCGTCCCCAACATGAAATCGTAACGCGAAGCCCCCTCCTGTACCGCTTGACGAATCGACTCCCGATAAAGCACCCATCCGGGCCGGATCGCCCCATGCGCGGGGTCAAAGCCGATCACGTGGCAAAAGCAGGCTTGATTTAATGTGGCGGCAAGAATCGCTCCGACGGGTTCACCCTGGTGGCGCAGCACATGCAGCCGAAGCCAGCCGCGCGCCTCGGCGCTCGCGCTCCAATCGCGAAACAAGCCCCGGATCTTGGCGAAAGCGAGGCCGCCGGGTTGGCCCCTCGCGTTCCATCGCAACGTGTGCAGGCGAATCAACGCCTCGATCGCCTCGGCCCGTTGGTCGCCCTCGGCGAGTTCGACCGAATAGCCGCCGGTTACTTTGAACTCCCGGTCGAACTTCTTCAAATATCGAACCATCCGTTCGCTAAGGGTGGCGAAGTAGGCGTCGAAATCAGCGCCCAGTTCGCGAATGTAGCAGTCGTCGGCCGGTTGAAGGCACGACGGGTCGAGATGCGCCCTCAACGGCTCCGTCTCCCGAATCATGTCGAATCGAAGGAAATCGAAGCCGTTTTCGCCTTGCAAATAGTCCGCCACCGCCCGGCCCACCGCGTCCTCATAACCGGATCGGGCGAGGGGTTGAAGGTAGTCCGACTTGCCATGGCCGATCGGGACCAGCGCACGCCATAGCCCTCGCGTCGCGGCCAACGGCATCAGGCCAACGAGGATTTCCTTTTCATGAAACTGGAGGATCCAGGGCTGCTGGCGTCCTCGATAGTGGGTCCACCAAGCGGTCTGCCACTCCCACGTTTGAAACATCGTCGCACTCGGCGACGCCTCCAAAAGGTCGTTCCATTCTCCACGCAGGCGCTCGGGCCAGTCCTCCTCGCGGCAAATCGAAAGGCGAAGCATGGTCAGCCGGCCTCCTCGTCCACGGCACGCGCCTTGAGCGACGCCCCCTTTGCGCGGAGGCGCCCGCGAAGCGCGGCCAGACGATTCAACCCCCACACCCCGGCGCGATACCAGCATCGGGCAAGGCCCCCACGGAAGCCCGGGGCGATGTGCCGCCAACCGATGAGCTGATGGGTCAGATTCGGGCTCCAGTCGTGCTTGTAGCTTTCGTCGCCCATCAAAAATTCGAACGTCGATGCGCCTTGGCTGATCGCCCAGCGAACCGTATCCGCGGCCAGCACCATTCCGGGCGAAAGACGACGGTGCGCCTCCGGAAAGCCCTGCATCTGGAAGGTGACCGCGCTTCCCACCTTGCAGGCAAGAAGCACGCCGGCCGGTTCGCCTTTTAGGTCCAATTCGATCAGCCGAATCCACCCCCGAACCGCCGCATTTGCGCACCAGTCGCGATAGAGTTGACGCAGCCTCCGGCTTTCGAAGGCCACATCGGCCGCCCGCCCCTGCCAGCGCTGGTTGCTCCACGCGAACAGGCGCTCCAGACCGTCCGGAATCGCTTCGGCCGCGAGTTCACGGATCGCGCAGCCCTCGTAGCGCCAATCTCGCTTGTCGAAGTGGCGCAGCTTTTGGCGAAACTTTCGCGGAAGTCCTGCGGCCACCTCATCCCACTGGCCGGGAAGACAAATCGCGTGGCTTGGATACAGGGTATAGGTTTCATCCTCCGGGAATCGGGCGGCCAGCGGCTCCGTGCTGCGAATCATCGAAAGATCGATGTAGTCGTATTGGCCGGGAACCGACAAGTGCGCCATGAGCGCGTCGGCGACGGATGATTCGTAGCCGGTACGAGCCAAGGGGTGGAGAAAGCACGAAGGCCCTTTGCCCATCGGCTTGAGGGCTCGCCAGAGCCCGACCGTGAGCGTCAGCGGCATCAAGCCCACCAGCCTTCCCCCTTCGAATGCCTGCACCAGGTAAGGCCGCTTCCCTCGACGATAGGAACGCCACCAGGCCGACTGCCACTCGTAAGTTTGAAAGAGGGTCGCCGTGACGGAATCGTCGACGAGTTCCATCCAGGCTTCGCGAAGCCGTTCTAGGCCGTCGGCGCCGGATTCCACGCAAATTTCAAGCTTCGGCGAGAGAGAGCCCAAAGCGGGGTCCATCTTACCGTCCCTCGCCGGAACGCCTTCGACCTGGGACGACGATGCCGGCAGCATGGCCCGGTTACGGCAATTTTCCTGCCGAAGCGCGTTTTTGCCGAGTACGGCGAAATTTGCCAACTCGGCACGAGTCTTGCGGTTCCGCGGTTGATTCTATGAGAGCCTCGCTCAGCGCGGAGAAGAGGCTTCGGAAAAGGGCGCAAAACGGGCGGCTGCAAGGAAGGTCCGACGCGCCCAGGAGCGCGAACTATCAAGGGGATACGTCGTCAACGGAAGGTAACATCGGGCCGGTTTCGGGTTCGAAACCAGACGATGCGGGCCCATTGGGATTGGAAACGGAGCCGTAGTTTGGCGGCGAGCACCGGGCGAGCCGATTGCGGAGGGCGACCTTGAAAGTGGTCGTCGCCGCCGGCGGAACCAATCATTTCTTCCATATGGCGGCCCAATTGGAAAAGCGCGGTCTCTTGCGGGCCATCTTTAGCGGCTATCCTCGTTTCAAGCTGCGAAGCCGAGGCGTCTCTCCGGAATTGATCCGAACCTATCCGTGGATCCACACCGCCTATATGGCGCTCGGCCGGTTTCGAATGAATCCGGAATGGGTTGACCGGCAAATGTGGTTCCTTTCCCATCGGGCGCTCGATCGGCATGTCGCCCGTTCGATGCCGGAATGCGATGTGTTCGTCGGGCAGTCGAACTGCAGCTTGCGCTCCGGACAGGTCGTGCAGAAGCGTGGGGGACGCTATGTCTGCGACCGCCCTTGCGCCCATATACGCGTGCAAGACCGGCTCCTTCGCGAAGAATTCGATCGGCAGGGCATTCCGTTTTCCGGCATCGACCCTCGCACGATCGAACGGGAAATGGCCGAATACGAATCCGCCGATGCCGTGCTCGTCGCCTCCCAATTCGCACGGAACTCGTTCTTGGAGCAGGGCTTTCCCGAGGAGCGGCTGCACGCGATTCCCTACGGCGTGGATACCTCGCGCTTTCAGCCCACCGGCGAACCCCGGTATGAGGCCTTTACCGTGCTGTTCGTCGGCAATGCCTCCCTGCAAAAGGGGATCGCCGATCTGCTCGAGGCGTTTCGGCGGCTCAACGCCCCGTCCAAGCGTCTGATCCTGGTGGGCAGCGTCTTCCCCGAGGCCAAACCGATTCTGGATCGTTATGCCGACGTGCAGGGTGTTCAGCTAATCGGTGCGCAACCCCAAGCGAGCCTTCCCTCGTTGATGAGCCGATGCCACGTTTTGGTCTTGCCCAGCGTCCATGAAGGTTTCGGAATGGTCATGGCCGAAGCGATGGCCTGCGGAACCCCGGTGATCGCGTCAACCCACTCCGGCGGGCCCGATTTGGTGGAAGACGGTCTCAGCGGCCTTCTCGTGCCGCCGGCGGACCCGGATCGGCTGGCGGAAGCGCTCCAGCTTCTCCATGACGACCCCGACCGCCTTGAATCGATGGGGCAGGCGGCCCGCCTCCGCGCCTCGCGCCTCGGGAACTGGGATGCCTACGGGGACGCCCTGGCCAAGATGCTCGCCGAAGTTCAGCGCGCGCCGGCGAGGTCCAACCCGTGAAAGCTGAAGCCATCCATCCCTTGCGCCGCATCGAGCGGAATCGCAAGACGCTCAAAGCGCTGATCTGGCTTTACTTCTTCCTTCTTATCTTTGAAGGCGCGCTCCGGATGCTGCTGCCGCCGATTTCGACTCCCCTCCTGATCGTTCGCGACCCGGTCGTCCTGGTCATTTTCGTCTTCGCTCAGATCGGCTTTGTGTTTCCCTGGAACCGCTTCATGCTGCTGTTTTGGCTCTTGGGGCTGATCGCGATGCTTTTGGGCATTTTTGTCATTCCGGGCGCCCTCTCCGTGCTGGCCTACGGGTTTCGATGTTCGTTTCTTCACGTTCCCCTGATTTTCATCATCGCCAAAGTAATGGATGAACAGGACGTAATCGCCATGGGCCGATGGTTTCTCATGCTGGCGGTGCCGATCGCCATTCTGATGGCTGTTCAATTCGCGGTTGGTGGCGATCATTGGCTGAACCGCGGGTTGGAAAATCAATTCACCCAACTTGGCGTGACCGCCGAAAAGATCCGGCCTCCCGGCACCTTTACGTCAATCACCGGCCCCGTCGCCTTCTACGCGGTCGTCGCGGCGTTTCTCCTCTACGGACAGTTTGTGCCGGGCACCTATTCGGCGCGTCTGACCTTCGCCGCCGCGATGGCCACTGCGCTCGCCCTTTCTGTCTCAATGAGCCGAGCCGCGCTGTTCTCGACCGCCGTGGTCATCTTGACTTCCGCGGTGGGGGTTGCATTGGCGCGGCCCCAGCAAGCCGTCAAATTTGTCCGGTTCGCCCTGCTGGGGGCGCTCGCGTTCTTCGCCATCAGCCGATTGCCGGTTTTTGATGAAAGCTCGACGATTTTTGCCAACCGTATCACGGGAGCAACGAATGAAGAAGGAGGGCCCATCGGGTTGGCGATGCGCATGCTGGCCGCGTTTGTCCCGATCGAGACCGCCGTGGGCACCGCCATTGAAGGGGCCGGATTGGGGCGAGGCACCAATGCGGGCTCGGTTATGATGGCCGGCCAGATTGTCGCCCTTCGCGAATATGAATGGCACCGGGTGGTCTTTGAGCTAGGTGCGCCCCTGGGTGTGCTCTACATCCTCATGAGGATTGCCCTTTCGATCCAAGTCCTAAAGACAAGCTATCTCACGGCTCGGGCCGGATTAATGTTGCCCATGATGCTGGTCGGAACGTGCTGGATCAACGTCTTGACCGGCGGCTGGCATCAAACCACCAGCCTCGGCTTCTCCATTCTTGGCGCCGGCATCTGCCTCGCTGCTGCTAACCGAAGAACCCCCTTAGCGTCGGTGGCCGCTCCATGACCGTCCTCCTGGTCTCAAACTACCTGGCCGATCGGCAGCACAGCATGCTCGGCTTTGCCGATTGCCTCCAACGTGAGCTCCCGTCCTTCGGCCTCCACGTTCGCCGCCTGGCCCCCGCCGTTCGCCTTGGCCGACTCCCTGGGCCCGCCAAGCTTCGCAAGTACCTCGCCTACGTGG
The DNA here is from genome assembly GCA_964405415.1 of uncultured Fimbriimonadaceae bacterium. GTDB lineage: Bacteria > Armatimonadota > Fimbriimonadia > Fimbriimonadales > Fimbriimonadaceae > CAYONY01. The sequence continues at coordinate 19,980 of CAYONY010000015.1, forward strand.
ACAAATACGTCCTGTTTCCTTCGATCCTGCGCCGCGCGGCCGCCCAAGCCGACCTGGTCCACCTCCTCGATCATGGCAACGCCATGCTCGTCCCCCATTTCCGCCATCGGCCCCACCTCGTCACGTGCCATGACCTGCTCGCCGTCCGGGCCGCGCAAAGCGAAATCCCCAATTGGCCCATCGGTCCTTCCGGCCGCAAATACCAAGCCCTGATCCTCAAGGGTCTTGGCCGAGCCCGAGCCATCGCGGCGGTCTCCGAGGCGACGCGGGCCGATGTCCTCCGGCTCACCTCGGTTCCCCCCAAAGACGTGTCCCTCGTGATGAACGGGATGTATCAGGCCCTCGCCCCGCACGCCTTGGAAACGGCCCGGGCGGAACGGGAAAGGATCGGGGTGGATAGCCCCTACCTGCTTCATGTTGGCGGCGAGTTTCCCTACAAAAATCGGGAGGGCGCTCGTGCCATCTTTCATCGCGTCGCGGAATTGTCCGGGCCCAAGGCGCCCGCGCTTGTGATGGTCGGCCCACCCGGCCCCGAGACTCCCGGAGTTCGGTACGTCGATTCGCCTTCGGCTGCAATACTCACGGCCCTCTATCAGGGCGCGCTTGGACTTGTCTTCCCTTCTTGGCACGAAGGCTTCGGTCTCCCCATCCTTGAGGCCCAAACCTTTGGCTGCCCCGTCTTCACGTCCAACCGCATTCCCATGACCGAAGTCGGAGGCGTCGCTGCCCGCTACTTCGATCCTGCCGATCCCGAAGACGCCGCTCAAGTCGTCCTCAACGGCCTTGCCGATGCCGACGCGATGCGCCAAGCCGGCCTCGAAAACGTCCGCCGATTCACCGCTTCGCGAATGGCCGCCGACTATGTGGCTCTCTACCGCGAACTCGCGACCGCGCCGGCAACCGCCGCCCAACCCATCGATCCCGGGAGGTCCTCCGTTGTGCGGGATTAACGGGTTTTTTGCCTATCGGCCCGAAGCGCCCCCCGCCGATCTCGACGAACTTGTCGCGATTCGCGACGCCATGGCGCGTCGCGGACCCGATAACGCCGGGCAATGGGTCAGCCCCGATCGCCGCATTGCCTTCGGCCATCGGCGCCTGTCCATCATCGACCTCAGCCCCGCCGGCAATGGGCCGATGACCTCCGCCGACGGCGTTTACACGATCGCCTTCAACGGCGAAATCTACAACTACCGCGAGCTCCGAACGGATCTTGAAGCCGAAGGCGTTTCCTTCCGCACTCAGTCCGACACCGAAGTCGTCCTCGCCGTTTACGAGCGCTTTGGGCCCGAGGGCTTTGCCCGCCTTCGCGGCATGTTCGCTTTTGCCCTTTGGGACGAGCGCAACCAGCGCCTTGTGCTCGTGCGCGATGCCCTCGGCATCAAACCGCTCTATCTTGCCGACCAGGGCGGAGCGATCCGCTTTGCATCCCAAGTCAAAGCGCTCCTCCATTCGCCCGCCATCGACCGAACGCCTGATCCGGCCGGCCACACCGGATTCTTCCTTTGGGGCCATATTCCCGAACCCTTCACGCTCTATCGCGGCATCCGAATGCTTCCCGCCGGCTCGTTTCTTGTCGTGGAGGCGGGGGGCGTCCAGCGCACCGGAACGATTTTCGACCTTCATGCATGCTTGGCCACCGGGGCCGAACCGGGCGATGCCGCCTCGCTCCGAGAAATCCTCGAAGACACCACCCGCGCCCACTTTGTGGCCGATGTGCCGGTCAGCCTCTTTCTCTCCGCCGGCCGCGATTCAACCACCCTGCTCGCTCTGGCGGCCCATGCCCGCACCGAGCCCATCCACACGGTGACCCTCGCCTTTGACGAGTTCGTCGGCACCCCCCGCGACGAAGCCCCGCTCGCCGCCGAAGTCGCCGCCAAATACGGGGCTCATCACCGAGTCCACCGAGTCTCCATTGAGGACTTTCGACAAGACGTCGAAGCGCACTTCGACGCCATGGACCAGCCTTCGGTCGATGGGGCAAACACCTACTTCATCGCCCAGGTCGCGGCCCGGTTGGGGGTTCGGGTCGCCCTTTCCGGAGTGGGCGCCGACGAGCTTTTCGGCGGGTATTCATCCTATCTTCAAGTACCCCGCCTGGCGCGTCGCACCCGATGGCTCAAGGAGGCGGCCTGGCTGGGGCGTGGCGTGCGACGAGCCGCTGCCCCGTTGCTCCCGCCGTCCGTTTCGCCCAAATATGCCGGCCTGTTCGAATACGGCCCCACCGTCGAAGGCGCGTTTTTGCTCCGACGCGCCCTTTTCATGCCCTGGGAGCTCGAACGAGTCCTCGATCCGGACGTCGTCCGCGAGGGGCTCGACGCCCTTCAGCCGATCGACGCGCTTCGGACCCTCGCCCAGGGTCTGCCCACGGACCACGCCAAAATCGTCGCCCTCGAAATTGTCGCCTACATGCGGCACCGCCTCTTGCGGGACAGCGATTGGGCCAGCATGGCTCACTCGCTCGAACTGCGAACCCCGTTCGTCGACCGCGTTGTCCTTGAACGGCTCGGTCCTTGGATTGCCGGACCCTGCCCACCGACCAAAAGCGAGATGGCGCGGTGCCCGGCCGATCCGGTCCCTCCGGCCGTTCTCAACCGGCCCAAAACCGGCTTTGACGTCCCGATTCGACAATGGCTTCTCGGCCTCGAGGCGAGCGATTCCAAAGAGCGCACCTGGCGGCAATGGGCCCGGTTCGTCTACCGCCACCAGATCGGTGACGATCTCTTGAGGAGCCGGAAGGTCGCGACATGAGGCGCATCCTCCACGTCATCCGTTCCGCTGACCCCCAATACGGCGGGCCCATCGAGGGGATCCGCCAGATCGCCGCCGCCCTCGCCGCCGACGGCCATGAGATCCATCTCGCCTCCTGCGATCCGCCCGATGCCCCCTGGATCGCCGAAGTCCCCCTCACCCTCCACGCCCTTGGTCCCGCCAAAAGCAACTTCGGATACACCCCACGCCTCGTCCCCTGGCTCCTCCAAAACGCGCCCGACTTCGACGCCGTCATCGTCAACGGCATCTGGCAGTACAACAGCTATGCCACCCGAAAGGCGATGCGCCGCCTCGGCCGGCCCTACGTCGTCTTTACCCATGGCATGCTCGATCCCTACTTCAAACGGGCCTACCCCCTGAAGCACCTCAAAAAGTGGCTCTATTGGCCCTGGGGCGAGTACCGCAACCTGCGCGACGCCGCCGCCGTCCTCTTCACCTGCGAGGATGAGCGCCTGCTCGCCCGCCAGTCGTTCTGGCTCTACCGGGCCAAAGAACGCGTCGTCAATTACGGCACCGCCGGACCCGCCGGCGAGCCGGAAGCCTTGCGTGAAGGGTTCCTGCTGCGCTTTCCCGAGCTACGCGAAAAGCGCCTTCTGCTCTTTCTCAGCCGCATCCACCCCAAAAAAGGCTGCGACCTGCTGCTCAAAGCCTTCGCCGCCGTCGCTGAGCGAGACCCGAGCTTGACCCTCGTCATGGCCGGGCCCGACCAAGTCGGTCTTCAGAAAGAGCTTGAAGCCCTTGCCCGATCCTTGAAGATCGCCGACCGCGTCGTCTGGACCGGAATGCTCTCCGGCGACCTCAAATGGGGCGCCTTTTACGCCTGCGAAGCTTTCGTCCTTCCCTCGCACCAGGAGAATTTCGGCATCGTCGTCGCCGAGGCCCTTGCCTGTGGCCGCCCCGTCCTCATCTCGAACAAAGTCAACATCTGGCGCGAAATCGAAGCCGCGCGCGTCGGCTTCGTCGCCAACGACACCGATGCCGGCGCCCGCGAGCTTCTCGAAAACTGGCTCGCCCTTCCCGATGCCGAGTGCGCCGAGTATTCCGCGCGCTGCCGCGCCTGTTTTGAGGAAAAATTCGAGATCGCCCATGCGGCACAAAGCTTGCTTCGAGTCCTGGAGGAGGTCCGAAAGTGAGCGACCTGCGCCAAGGCATCGACCCCCGGCACGAGGCCACCTTCACCCTCGGCAACCGGGCGCGTCGGGTGCTTTGGGGCCTCGTCTACGCCGTGATGTTTCGTCCCAGCCCCCGCCCCTGTCATGCTTGGCGCGCCGGTCTTTTGCGGCTCTTCGGCGCAAAAATCGGGCGGCATTGCCACGTCTACGCCCGCGCCCGGGTCTGGGCCCCCTGGAACCTCGTGCTCGAAGATGAAGTCGGCATTGCGGACGACGTGAACCTCTACACCATGGCCCGCATAACGATCCGAAAACGTGCCGTCGTCTCCCAGGGCGCCCATCTCTGTACGGGCACCCACGACTACGAAGACCCGAACTTCCGCCTGCTCGCCCGCCCCATCGTCGTCGGCCCCGAAGCCTGGCTCTGCGCCGAGGCCTTCGTCGGGCCCGGCGTCACCGTCGGCGAAGGCGTCGTCCTTGGCGCCCGCGGCGTCGCCATGAAGGACCTTGAGCCCTGGACCGTCTATGCCGGCAATCCGGCCGTTGCGTTGCGAGCGCGCGAGCTGAACCGCCCCTAAACGATGAAAGCCCGTTCGGATGCCAAAAACGAAGTGACCCGGCTCGCCTCCACCGCGTTGGTGGAGCAGTCGCTCGTGCCGGTCTCCGTCCTCATCCTCACGAAAAACGAATCCAACAACCTCCCGGGATGCCTTCAGTCGGTGGCCTGGTCGGATGATATCCACGTCCTGGATTCCTATTCCGACGACGAGACCGTCGAAATCGCCGAGCGATTTGGCGCCAAAGTCAGTTTTCGGAAGTTCGACAGTTTCGCCCAGCATCAAAACTGGGCCCTTGAAAACCTGCCCTTCAAACATGAGTGGGTGTTCTATCTCGACGCCGACGAGCGGGTCACCGAGAAGCTTGCCGACACCGTTCGCGAAGCCGTGAAAAACCCCGGCGACGTCGTCGCTTTCAATATCCGTCGCCGCGATTTCTTTATGAACCGCTGGCTCAAGCATGTCCAGGCCACCCCGTTTTATCTGCGGCTCTTTCGGCCCCATGCGATGCGCTATGAGCGCCTTGGCCACTGCATCTCCAAGCCGCAGGGCCCGGTGGGCCGGATCGACGGCTACCTTGACCACTTTCCCTTCAGCAAGGGAATGGCCGACTGGTACAGCCGCCACAATTTTTACAGCACGCAAGAAGCCGAGCAGTTCGAGCAGGATCAGGGCGAGCAAGAACGCTTCTCGCTGAAAGAAATGGTCTTTGGCCGCACGTTCCAGATTCGGCGTCGCCAGATGAAGAAGCTGTTCTATCGCCTGCCTTGCCGCCCCGCCGCAAAATTCACATGGCTTTACATTTTCAGAGGCGGATTTCTCGATGGTCGAGCCGGGTTCACTTACGCCGCGCTTATGGCCGCCTACGAACACATGATCAGCCTCAAAATCCGGGAGCGCAAACATGGCGTCTGAATCCGTCCTCGTCACCGGGGGCGCCGGATACATCGGAAGCCACGTCTGCAAAGCGCTCGCCCAAGCCGGATTCCAACCCGTCGTCCTTGATAACCTCAGCACCGGACACCGCTGGGCCGTCCGCTGGGGACCCCTCGTCGAAGCCTCCATCGACGACCCCCAAGCCCTTGCCCAAATCCTGCGAGGCCACAAGCCCGTCGGCGCGATCCACCTCGCCGCCAAAGCCTACGTCCCCGAATCCGTCGAAAAACCCGACCTCTACTTCGACAACAACGTCCGCCAGCTCGTCGCCTTCCTCGACCTTCTTCGCCCCTCCGATCTCCGTGCCGTTGTCTTCTCCTCCAGCTGCTCCGTCTACGGAACCCCCGCCCGAACCCCCGTTGACGAAGACCTCCCCCTCCAACCCATCAGCCCCTACGCCCAAACCAAGAGCTTCGGCGAAAGGGCCCTCCAAACCTAATCCGCCCCCAATGGCTTC
>CAYONY010000016.1:0-25699 GCA_964405415.1 uncultured Fimbriimonadaceae bacterium
CGATCTTCTCATCCGTATTCAGCGGCTCGAAGGGCATCGGTTGGTAGCTTAGCTGGATTGCGCGCCGTGGGTGTCGAAGGACCTATCCAGGTCATAGACTTCAACTTCCGGATGCGATTCGACAAATTCAAGCGCCCGCACCAGCACCTCTTCGGCATGGAGGCGGTTGTTTGTGACGAGGGCGAGCCCGACGGTCGCGTTTCCCGAAAGGCCGAGATCGCCCACTTCGGCCGCCGAGACGCCAAACCGCCGCCGAAGCTTTTCGAGCATGCCGTGAACGACTTTTCGTTTGTCCTTGAGGGTTTCCGCGCCGGGCAAACGCAGACAAACGAGGAGCGAGCCGACGATCATCACCTCTGGATTCGGCCAACTCGAAGCTGACCGACCTCACGAAACCCGGCCTTTTTCAACGTTTGGTGCGAAGGCCGATTTTCAGGGTCGCTTCGGGCGGCCGGCGAAAGCCCAAAGTCCCAGGCCCGCTTCTTCAATTCCTGCACCAAATAGCTCCCCAAGCCCTGCTGCCGAAAGTTGCCGTCAACCTCCATAAAAACATCGACGTACGGCGGATTGTAGTGGCGCAAGAGCCCGCCATGGGCCACCGCTTGGCCGGCGACAAAGAGGCTCCATTCGTACGGCCCCGTTTCTTCAAAGACGCCGAGGGGACAAGCGAGATCCGTCGTCTGGGGTTCGCCGAAAAGCAGCTTCTCCGTGGCAATCGACGTTGCGTTCGCTTCGAGGAGTTCGTGCATGGTCCTTAGGTTCGTCTGGGCTTCGAATTCGGTTGCCTGGCTGACCTCGATCACCCGGCGCAAGGCCTGGTCCGCACCCGCACGGACCTCCGCGGAAAGGTGGAACTCCATTAAGCGGCCCGGGTAGTGGACATTCCACACCCCAGCGTATCCAACCAGGCGTCCACCGGCGCAGATTGCAAATGAATCGGCCATGCCTCGGCCCAAAATCGAGTCCCGCACAATCTGGCACGTCGCCTCGGCTCGGAATGCACTTCGCAGTGCGGCAATCGAGGAAAACGGGCACGGCTCGACGTCGAACTTCACGGTGAGCCGAGCCTACTCGGGCCCAATGGCATCGCCTAGGCCTTCGGCGGCGTATGATGAAACTATCGATGGACGCCGCTTCGCCTTCTCAAGCCATTTCGATTCTCGACCGGATTGCCGAGCACGCGGCGGCCGACGATGTGCGGCTGCACAACCTCATCGCCGCCCTCCGACAGGCGCTCGAAGGGGAAGAGAAGCAGAAAGAGCAAGTCCGCCAGCTCATCGAGGAGTACGAAGAGGCCTACGCCAAGCTCACCGCGCCCGCCAATCGGGTCGGCGTCTTCCTTCAGTGGCTTGAAAACCGGAACGCACTGGTGGCGCTCGGCGACACCGAGTTCGTGGCCTCCGTCGATCCCAAACTTGACCCGGAACCCGTTCAGACCGGACGTCGCGTGATGCTCAACGAAGCCTACGCGGTGGTGGGCTCCCTCCCGACCGGCCCGGCCGGGCCCCTGGCCCGCATCGCGGAAGCTTTTGAAGACGGCCGGCTGCGGTTGGGTTCCGAGACCCCCGGGCAGGACGGCCGGATCGTCCTTCGGGCCGATGATTTGAAAGACCGGACGATCGCGGCTGGGGATGAGGTGAGGCTCGAATCCACCGGGCGCGTCGCGATCGAGCATTTCGAAAAGAAAGAAACCCGCGACTACTTTTTCGAAGACATCCCGGAGATCACGTGGGAACAGGTCGGCGGGCAATATGAGGCGATCCGCCTGATTCGCGACACGATCGAACAGCCACTTCTGCACCCCGAGCTCTACGCCAAATTCGACAAAAAGCCGATCAAGGGCATCTTGCTCTATGGCCCTCCCGGGTGCGGCAAAACGCTGATCGGCAAAGCAGCCGCCTCCAACCTGACCAAGGAATACGCCAAGCGTGTCGGCCACGACGTGAAGGAGTACTTCATGTACATCTCAGGGCCGAAGATCCTGAACATGTGGCTGGGCGAGACCGAGCGGATGGTCCGCGAGATTTTCCGCACCGCTCGCGACAAGGCCAAAGAGGGCCGGCTGGTCTTCATTTTTATGGATGAGGCGGAATCGGTGCTGCGGACGCGAAGCTCGGGCCGCTGGCTGAACATCAGCAACACGGTCGTGCCGCAGTTCTGCGCGGAGCTCGATGGGCTGGTCTCCCTTGAGAACGTCGTCCTGATCCTCACGAGCAACCGCCCCGACTATATCGATCCGGCGGTGCTTCGCCCAGAGCGCATTGACCGCAAGGTGAAGGTGAGCCGGCCCGACAAAGCGGCCTCGATGCAGATCATGGGGATCTACCTGCATGACCGGATTCCGCTTGATCCTGAAGTCCTGAAGAAGTACGACGGGGAAGTGGACTGCGCGCGAAAGGAACTGATCGAAGGGGCGATCGAGTTCCTGTGGCGCAAAGCCAAGCCGACCGAGTTCCTCAAGGTCTTTTTGCGCAACGGCAATGCCGAGACGCTCCATTGGCACGATCTCGTCTCCGGGGCTCTGCTCAAATCGGTGGTCGATCGAGCGAAGGATTTGGCGATCAAGCGGGCGATCGCCGATCCGAAGGCGGTCCAGGGCATCACGCTGGATGATCTCACGACCTCCATCGAAGCCGAATACAAGGAAAACGAGATTTTCCCGAAATCGGATACGCAGGAAGATTGGTTGAAGCTGCTCGATTACGAGTCGGAGTCGATTGCGTCGGTCAAGCCGATCGGGGCGAGCGATCGGAAGTCGGCGGCATCGCACCGGGTGATTTAGTCGGCTCTACGGCCGGGCTTCGGATAGGGCGGCTTCCGCCAGCTCTCGCAAATCAAAGTGATCCGCCCAGTGGAGAAGATAATCCCGGTCGAAGGCGTCGCCCAGAAACTCGATGACCCTCACCACATCGTTCCATTGCTGGTTGCTGATGCGGTTGCCCTCCACGTACCATTTCAGCTTCTGAAGGACGATGTTCTCCGGAGCGATTACCCTTGCCGAAACCCCCTCGAAGAGAAAGCAGACCTGCGATCTTTCGAGTTCGCTCATCTCATAAGGGGTCGAGCCCATTACAAACACGTCAATCTTGAAAGGGTCCTCGAAATAGGTCATCGAGAACATACGGCCCGGATCGGTTGAGGTGAGGGCCCAGTTCAGTTCTGTCGGCCCAACCATGAACCGAGGCGCAAAAGCGGAAAGCACGGGTTCTTCATGTTCGGGCCCTAGCCGTGCGGAAAGGTCGATGTCGTTGGTTTGGCGTGGATTTCCCCAGGCTCCGCTTGCAAACGACCCACCGACCAATGGCTCGACTCCGATACTCTCAAACGTACTTATCGTGATTTCGACGACTTCTCGGACTCCCAACGGCTCCTCCTCTCCGTGATACGCGCCAGAGCGAGGCGATGCATTTCCCGGCCAGCCTCGGTTCGATCGAAGACCATCGCGAGCCTCTGTTCGACGGTCAAGGCGCGCATGAGCCGCAGCATCTCCCGATGCGCGCTCTCCGAGGTGTCCATCAAATCTGTCCGACGCATGGCTCATTGTAGCAAGACCTCCCCAGAAGGACTTTGCCCCGGCACCGCGAAATCGGAACCCGCCGGGCCGCGATGGACCTCAACCAGCTCAAACGGACGCTCGAAGCGCTTCAGGAAAAGGCCGAAGCGCAAAGCCCGATCGCGCCACCGGTCCTTCTGACTCAAGCCGTCGAACGGCTCCAGACGCCTCGCGCGGGAAACACCATGATCGTCAATTACCTTTCCCTCATCGTTTTTGTGATCCTCATGATCTTCGGCTGGAACACCGTTGGCGACCGGTTTCGGATGGATCCGCCCCAACTGATGCTCCCCATCGTGTGGTTTATCGGAAGCTGGATCGCTTCGGGGGCGATCAAGCTGGCCGCCCAATGGGAACGTGCGCTCGTTTTCACGCTCGGCCGCTATTCGCGCACCAAAGGGCCGGGGGTCTATCTGGTGATCCCTTTGATCGAGCAGGTCCGCCACGTCGATACCCGCGTCGTCACCGTCGATATCCCACGCCAAGAAGCGATCACCAAGGATAACGTGCCGGTTGCGCTGGATGGCGTCGTATTCCTTCGGGTCGTCCGTCCGGATCAGGCCGTCATCAACGTTCAGGACTACATGTTCGCAATCGTGCAATATGCCCGTTCCGCGCTGCGGGATGTGATCGGTGGGCGGACGCTCGACGAGATCCTCACCGAGCGCGAAGCCCTGGGCCACCAGATCGAGCAGATGCTGATCAAGGAGACCGAGCATTGGGGACTTGAGGTGGATGGCATTCGGATTCAGGACATCATCTTGCCGGAGGACTTGAAGAAGGTGATGAGCCGGCAGGCCAGCGCGGAGCGTGAAAAGCGCGCAAACATCACCAAGTCCGAAGGCGACAAGTTGGCGGCTCAGAACCTGGCCGATGCGGCGGGAACGATGATGGCCAGCCCGGGCGCGATGCAGTTGCGAACGCTTCAGACGATCGATGGTTTGGGGCCGACGGCGTCCAATACGGTGGTCCTTGCCATTCCGATCGAGGTGATGGAAGCGGTCGAAGCGATCGGAAAACTGAAGCCGAGCCTGCCGTCCTAGCCCAGCTTCGTCGGCAGGACGCGCAGCCTTCGATGGGGCTCTTCGCCGACGCTTTCGCTCGCAAGCCGGCGGGCTTCGGCCAATTGATGCTGCATCTTCCGGATCGGCGCCGGCTGAGGGTTCAGATCGAACGGCTTGCCGGTTTGCATCACGGTGTCAATCGCGGCCAAGACTTCTTCCATCGCTTGGGCTTCAAAATCCCGGCTTTCACCGTTGCCCTTCAAAATCTCATCCAAGGCGGCGGCGATTTGTCCGTAGGTGTTTGATTTCACAACGACCGTCGGTACGGTTCGCCCCGCCATCTCCCGCAGCTTTCGAGGCTTCGATTGGTAGGTCGACCGGATCGCCATCACGGCATCGGCGTTCACGATGTCGTTGACGATATAGGCCATGGCGCGCTTTTCGCGAATCGCGCGTTCTAACCGGGTTCTGGCGATGCCGTAGGGATAGATCCGAACCAGTCCGGGACGGCCCTCGGTCGGTTCCATCTTTGAAGCGGCCGCCTTTCGTCCGGCCGGGGTCTCGGCTTCGACCGGGGCTCGAGCCAGCGAGGGGAAGCGCTTGTTGAAGCCCGGCTCATCGAGCTCGGGGGCATCTTCGCGTTGGACGATTTCCAACTGGCCATCGGTTCCTCGCACCCGAATCTCGGCCCGCGGGGGCACGCCACGCAGGATGAGGTCCACCGTCTTTTGGACGTTGTGGTGCACGGCGAGCCGCTCGAAGTCGATGAGCTCTAAAACCACGTCGAATGTCGGGGGCGCTTTGCGCTCCAAAACGGTCTTCTGCGTGCCGCGACGCCGGGCTTCGTCGTCGGAGAGGGTCACCGCTTGAATGCCGCCGATGAGATCAGCAAGCGTGGGGTTCAACATCAAGTTTTCGAGGGTTTGGCCGTGGGCGGTCCCCACCAGCTGCACGCCCCGCTCGGCGATCGTCCGCGCCGCCATCGCCTCCTGCTCGGTCCCGATCTCATCGATGACGATGACCTCGGGCATGTGGTTTTCCACCGCTTCGATCATCACCTGATGCTGCTCGGCCGGCACGCGCACCTGCATGCGGCGCGCGCCTCCGATTCCCGGATGCGGCACATCGCCGTCGCCCGCGATTTCGTTCGAGGTGTCGACGATGACGACCCGTTTCTCCACCTCGTCCGCCAAGACGCGGGCCACTTCGCGAAGCTTCGTGGTCTTGCCCACTCCCGGCCGCCCGAGGATCAAAATCGACTGGCCCGAGCGCACGATGTCGTCGATGATGTCGATCGTGCCTTCGAGCGCGCGGCCGACACGGCAGGTCAAGCCGATCACTTTGCCATGCCGATTGCGAATGCACGAGATGCGGTGGAGGGTGCGCTCGATGCCGGCCCGATTATCGAGGCCGAATTCGCCGATCGATTTGGTCACGAAATCCAGGTCGTGTTGACTCACGGTCACATCGTCCATCCGCTCGGTTCGGCCGACATATCGGGCTTCGGCCGGGCGGCCGTAGTCAAGCACGACCTCGATGAGGCCGTCTCGATCCTCCGTCCGCTCAAGGCGTTCGCGCACGACGGCGGGGAGGACTTCCAGAAATTGCGAAAGGCCGTTTGTGACCGCTGACATAAAAAACCGGTTTCAAGCGCGCCGCCGCGCTCGCTTATCTCCTTTGACGACGAAGGGGGGCTTCGCGGCTCCCTATTGCAGGTCCGATAATGTAATGTTCGCCGTCTTCACGGCGCCGCGAGCCCAGTATTTTAGCTGAATCTTGTCGCCGGGCCGTTTGTCGATTAGGGCTTTCGTCAGGTCCACCGGTTCCATAAGTCGTTTGCCGTCCACCTCGATCAACACGTCGAGCTGCTGAAGGCCGGTTTCCGCGGCTGGGCTCCCGCGCCAGACGCGGTTGATCACCAGCCCCGTCTTCGGCGGCGTCGCGCCGGTCGCCTCTTGAAGTTGGGTTCTCACGCCCTCCACCTCGAGCAGCCCGGCCCGAGGGTAGACCGATGCGCCCAATTGGCCGTACCGGACGCGTCCGTATTGCACGATGTCGTTCACGATGCGCTGAGCCCGTCGAATGGGAATGGCAAATCCCAGCCCGACGGAGCCGCCGGTTTGGCTGACGATCGCGGTATTGATCCCCACCACTTGGCCCTCGGCATTGGCGAGCGCACCGCCCGAGTTGCCCTGGTTGATCGCCGCATCGGTTTGAATGCTGTCGATCAGCGCGCTTTCGCGTGACGTCTGAACCGTTCGGTTCAAGCTACTCACGATGCCCACCGAGACCGTATTGGCATAGCCGAGCGGAGTTCCGACCGCGATCACCCATTCGCCGATCTCGAGTTGCGAGCTATCGCCCATTTCCGCCGGGACGAGGCCGGTCGCGTTAACCTTCAGCACCGCCAAGTCGGAGCGGGGATCGGTTCCCACCACGTCGGCCTTGATGCTGCGGCCATCGGCGAGGCGGACGTTCACGGCCGCCGCATCCGCCACGACATGGTTGTTGGTGACGATATAGCCTTTTTGGCTGATGACGACGCCGGATCCGGTCCCGGTCTGGGCGATAAACGTTTCGTCATCCCAAAATCCGCGAGTGACCCGGTCCATCCGGTCGACGCTGACCACCGACGGCATGATCTTCTTCACGGCCGAACGAAAGTCGAACATCGCCGTGCTCGGCTCAAAGCTGGCGGGCACGACCTTGGAATCATTAAGCTTGAAGACCGGGTCCGAATCGCCGGTGCCTCCCCGCTTCATCCAGGCATCGAGGCGAAGGGCGGCGAATCCGCCAATGAAGACCGCCACGGCGAGCGCGAAATAGCCAAGGGTGCGTTTCATAGTCCTTACTTCAAAAATACGATTTTTGAGGGCAAGGAGTTCTCAGAAGGGGCTGGGAAAGGACGGAAGGACGTGAGGGTCAGAGGGACAGAGGGGCGAAGGCAGCAAGCAGAAGGCAGCAGGCAGCAGGCAGAGGGTCAGAGGGTCAGAGGTTCGGAGGGACAGGTGTCCGAGAGAAACAGGGCGGTGGGAGGGTGGGCCGGAAGGGCGCTGCCGGAAATGCCGATCGATCCCTTGGCTCTGTATTGTCAAGCGAGGCTGTATCCTTGCGCTTACTTTCGGCGCGAGGCAGCCAGCGCCGCCACGCCGGCCGCCATCGCGCCTGCCCCGATCGGCGCCCCGGATTCGGTGGGCGTCGAGGGGTCCAGTTGCGGAGCGGGCGTCCCGAGGGGACGGGACGCCGCTTTTGGTTCAGCCGCCATTGAGCTCCGCAGGGGAGTGAAGAGGTAGAGGCCGGCGCCCATAAACGCGGCCAGCACGAGCCAGTGCCGAGGCTCCACCAGTCGGTCGTTTCGTCGAAGGTTTGCCGTTTTCATCGCCGTCAATGGGTTCAACGCAGGCCGTTCGAACGTGTCCGACGCAAAGCCCATGCCATGGGCCGGAGGTTGGGGCTCAGACTGGTAAAATTCGAAGGTGGATTCGGCCCCTTTGAGCCTGATCGGGCTCACCGGCGACGAGCTAGCGGGCCTCTTTCCCGAGCGGCCCGACGCGCGGTGGCGCGCCAAACAGATCGCGACTTGGGTGTACGGTAAAGCGGTGTCCTCGTTCGACCTGATGAACGACGTGCCCAAAGCGCTGCGGCAAGAACTCGCCACCCGTTACGTCGTGAACCCGCTTCACGTCGCTCGCCACCTGCGCTCCTCGGATGAAGTCGACAAATTGTTGGTCCACGGCGGAGACGGCAACGTCTTCGAATGCGTGCTTTTGCCCTATGAGAAGAGGGTGAGTTGCTGCCTGAGCTCCCAGGTGGGCTGCCCGATGGGATGTGCTTTTTGCGCCACCGGGCTCGGCGGCTTTTCGCGAAATCTCACCCCTGGCGAAATCGTCGGGCAGTATTTGCTTTTGCAGGGGCTTACCGCGCGTCGAATCAGCCATGTTGTCTTTATGGGAATGGGAGAGCCCTTGCTCAATTTTGAGACGCTGCTCAAATCGTTGCGATTGCTGCACGACGAGGTCGGGCTCAGTTATCGCAACCTCACCGTTTCGACGGTGGGCATCGTCCCGAAAATCCTCGAGCTCGCCAAGCTCAAGCTGCCCATCCACCTGGCGCTTTCGCTTCATTCGCCGTTCGACCGCGTCCGTGACACCTTCATGCCGGTCAACAAGCGATGGCCGGTGGCCGACGTGATGGGGGCGATGAAAACGTATCAAAAGAAGACGGGACGCAAAATCACTATCGAGTACCTCTTGATCGCCGAACTCACCGACACCTTTGATCAGGCCGCCGAGCTGGCGCGCCTGCTCAAAGGCACACCCAACGTCGTCAACCTCATTCCTTTCAACTTTGTCGCAACCCAAGAGGGATTCAAGCGGCCAAGCCGAGAACGGGTGCGGACTTTTCGGCGCGAATTGGAGCGGCTGGGCGTCAACGTGACCGAACGGGTCGAGCGCGGGCACGACATCGCGGCCGCGTGCGGGCAGCTCGCCGGAGAGCATCAAGGCAAACTCGCCAGGAGGGCGAAAGCATCCGAACTGCCACTAGCTTCGGCCTGATGCTTGCCCTCGCTCTGGCCGGCTGCGGCAAGGGAGGCAAGTCGAAAAATGAGGGCGCCGGGCGCGAGAAACCGCCACCTTCCAATGCCGCCAAGGAAACCAAAGAACCTCAGCGTGTCGGCTCGGGTCCGGGTGAATTGACCCACTTTGCCTTTGATGCGCCTGGAGAACGGGGCCAAAGAGAGAAACGGTGGACGATTCATTGGGAGTCGGTTGACCTCGAGATTTCGGAAACGGGGCGGGCAAGTGGGGAAATGCGGACGGTAACGGGCACGATCTTTGAAAATGGAGTCGCCGTCAGCACCTTTTCCGCCCATCGGGGCCAGGCGCCCAAAGGTTCGGAAGATCTGCTGCTCAAGGGCGAGGTGGAGTTCGTTTCGGTGGCCCGAAAGGCCAGCCGATCGAAGAGCCCATTGCCGCACTCGAAATTGAACTGCGACGCGGTCGTTTGGCGTCCCCAACTCAAACGAGTCGAGGCAAAGGGTAACGTTCGGCTGGACTTGCCTCCGTGGCAATTGGGTGTGCTTCCCGAACTCTGGGTGACGCCAAAGTTGGACCGTGCGGCAACCCCCGACCTGTTTGTAAAGAAATGAACATGGACGTTCGCGCAAAGGTCAGTTTCGCCCTGGTGGGGCTCGCGGTTCTCGCGGTCGCCCAGACCGGCGATTTTTATCTTCGGGACAAGACCGGGAAGTCATCGATCACCGGATTCAAGAGCCTCGACGTCTCGGTCCTTTCCGAAGAACGCACGCAGTTTCTCGTCATCGGCAACCCGTTCACCGCGGTTTGGGAAGGGCAGAAGATGACGATCAAGGCGCGGCGGGGCGAAGGAACCTCGCTCAGCATCTCACCCCAATCGACCATCATCGAAAAGGCGACGATGAGCGGCGGCGTCACGGCGGTCGCCTCGCGCCCCTCCCGAGTTGCCGGGCCGAACCTTGAGCAAACCGTCACGATCGAGACCCCCTCGCTGGTTTACACAGCCGAAAACGAACGTTTTGCCTTTCCCGGCCGCGTCAAGATCGAACAAGTTGACCGGCCGGCGGGCCAGTCGTTTTCGGTGAATGGGACGAGCGGCTGGGTGGACCTTCATCCCTCCGGGAGCCCGATTCGGCTGCGGCAAGCCGTCCAAGCCATGCGCCTCGAAGGTCCGGTTTCCTTCGAGCTGAACTCAACTGCCGAGGTTAAGGATCCTGATTCTCCGGGCAAACGCGTCAAGAAACCCGTGGTCGTCAAGGGCCGGGGCCGCCTTCTGACCTATGACGATGCGACGCGGAAGCTCACCCTCGATCAGGATGTGGTCATCGAGGGGACCCACCCGGCCCTTTTTGGCGAAATGCGGGCGATCCGCGCGGTCTTAACCCTCGACGCCAATTGGAACCCGATATCGATTTCCCTCACCGGCGAGCCCGGCACGACCACGGTCAATCCGCCCCCAACTCGATTGAACCCATGAAGATCGCCGTTCAGGACCTGGTCAAGAAGTATCGCGGGCGCAAGGTCGTCGATGGCGTCTCGTTCGAGTTCGACCAGGGCGAAGTCGTGGGGCTGCTCGGCCCGAACGGCGCGGGAAAGACCACGACGTTCTACATGATCGTGGGGCTGGTCCGGCCCAACGGGGGCGAGGTGAAGTTCGACGAGGACTTTGTCACCCGCTGGCCGATGTTCAAACGCGCTCGCGTCGGCGTCGGCTATCTTCCCCAAGAGGCCTCGGTGTTTCGCAAGCTCAACGTGGCCGACAACATTCGGCTCGTGATGGAGCTGAACGGCTATCGCAAAAAGCAGATTGCCGAGCGAATCGACCAGCTTGCCGAAGAACTGCACATCCATCGCATCCTCGAACAGAATGCGGGCGTTCTCTCCGGGGGGGAGCGACGCCGGGTCGAGATCGCTCGGGCGCTGGCCACCGATCCCAAGTTCATCCTGCTCGACGAACCGTTTACCGGAATCGACCCGGTCACGATCGAGGAGCTTCAGGAGATCATCCATAAGCTCAAAGAGCGCGGAATCGGCGTGCTCATCACCGATCACAACGTTTCGGCAACACTTCGGATTACCGACCGCAATTACATCTTGATCGATGGCAAGATCATCGCGCAGGGCAACGCCAAAGAGATCGCGGGGAACGACCTCGTTCGCAAGCATTATCTGGGCCAGCAGTTCACGAGCCACCACGAGCCGCCGCCAATACCCAGCCCCGCGCCGCCCGAGAATCCGCCCGAGGATGCCGATGGCGCCTAGTCGATCGGCCCGGAGGCGCCGATGAACCGGCTTGACCGCCTCATCATCCGCGAGTTGATCGGCCCCTGGTTTTTTGGGGTCTTCATCTTTACCGTCCTCATCTTCACGAGCATTCTCCTCGTTCGCGTGACGGATTGGGTCGTGAAGGGGGTCAGTCTCGATGTGGTCTTCCAACTCATCATGCTGCTCCTGCCGGGGATGCTGGTAAAGACGTTCTCGATGGCTCTGCTGCTGGCCACGCTGCTTTCGTTCGGGCGGCTCAGCAACGATTCCGAAATCGTGGCGATTCGAGCAGCGGGGGCCAGCCTGTTTCGGGTGATCCGTCCGGTACTCGTCTTTGGCTTGATCGTGGCGGCGGGGGCGTTCAGCATCAACGAGTGGGTCGTGCCGCGGTTTTCGCTGCGCGCGACCAACGTTCAGCAGGACATCAAGCAAGGGCTTGACGCGAACCGGATCGGCCGGCCGGTCTTCAACGTCATTTACGACGAGGGAAAAGCCGTCGGCTTTATGGGCGCGCTCGATCTTGACGTGAGCCGAAACCTGCTGGCCAACGTGCACGTCGTGACGTTCGACAAGCTGGGAAAGCCGAGCTATGTCCTGTTCGCCGAAGAATTGGAGTACGTCGGGGTGAAGGAGTGGGAGATCCGTAAAGGCGCGCGGGTCGTTTCGGTCGATGGCACCGATGTGGTGGTGCTCAAGGACAAGGCTTGGCCTGCGAACGTGGCGCGGCCGGTGGCGACGCCAAAAAACCTCTTGGCCAGCGTTCTCGATGACCTCGACGCCTTTAGCATGAGCGAGATCGCCCAGCAGATCAAATCCCTGAGGGAGGACCCCTCGTCCGATCCGCGCCAGGTTCGCAACCTCGAATTCGGCTATTTCAACAAAATTGGCCTGCCGCTCAGCGTGGTCATCTTTGGCATGCTGGGGGCGCCGTTGGGAATTCGGAGCCACCGTTCGGGCGTGGCCAGCGGGTTCGCGCTCTCGATCGCGCTCAGCTTTGCCTATCTGATCGTGGCGAATTTCGGAGCGGTCTACGCCAAAGCGGGCCGGATTCCGCCGTACGCCGCCAGTTTTGCGCCGGTGGTGTTGGGATTCGTCGCCGCGTGCGTATTGATCTACCGAAAGAACCAATAAGGACTTAAGTTGAACGTTTTCGGCATCGGCTTTTTGATCGGGATCAGCCTCGTCGGCGGCATCATTGCGCTGCTGGCCGACAATCTGGGCCGGACGATCGGAAAAAAGCGCATCTCGTTCCGCAAGCTCCGGCCTCGCCGAACGGCCCAGGTCTTCACGTTTTCCGCGGGCGCCGCGATTCCCCTGCTCACCGTTGCGGTCGTGGCCTTCGCCAGCGAAGGCGTTCGCAAGTGGTTCGTCGAGGGTCCAGCGCTGGTCGATGAACGTGACCGGCTTTCGCAAGACGTCGGGCGCTTGAAGTCCGACCAGGAACGGCTCGGAATCGAAATCAAAACGCGGACGATCGCGCTTGAGGAAACCAACAAGAAGCTCGCGACGGCAGCGGAGCAGGAGAAGCGCGCCCGGGCCCAACTCGCCAAAGCAGCGGCGGATGTGGCGCGGCTCGATGCTTCGGTCAAGGCGAAGACCGCGCGGGTGGCCTCGCTTGAGCGCCAGTTCCGCGTTACCGCAGACGATCTTCAAAAGGCGCGCCGCGACCTCGCGGCCGAAACGCGGCGATTGGAAAGCGCTAAGGTTGAATACCGCGAGTTGGGCAAAGACTATCAGGAGTTGGACCGGCAAAAAACAGAAACCGAGCGCCACGCGATCGAGCTCCAAAACCAGATCGTCAGCCTCGAGCGCGACCGGGGGCAGCTCGACCGGCAGCTCGCCACGCTCCAGACCGACATCGCGACGGCGACCGCGCGGATGGAAGCCGACCGGGTGGCCTTCGGCAAGGAAACCGAGCGCTATTCGCTCGAACGGGAACGCCTCAATCTGGAAATTGACGGGCTCAAAGGCGAACGGCGAACTTTTCAAGAGCAAATCGAAATGATGCGGAAGATCGGTGGCAACAGCCGAACCCTTCCGCTCACCTACACCATGGGCGAAGAACTGGCCCGAGTTCCGGTGGCGGCCAACCTCAAGCGTGGCGATGCGCAAAACGCATTGAACCGGCTTCTGCGTGAATCGCGGGCGAATGCGGAAGATCGCGGAGCGAAGGCGAGTGGCCCCAACGCCGCGGCCGGCATTGTCGAGCGGATCGTGGATGACCGCCCGGTCTCGGTCGAGACTCAAGTCCAACGCATCGTCGACCGGCTCACCGGGCTCAGCGAGGAGTTCCTGCTCGTCGCCACGTCCAGCCTCAACGCGTTTAAGGGCGAACCGGTCTCGGTGGACGTCCAGATCTTTCGCAATCCGGTGGTGTTTCCCCAGGGCGAGCTGGTCGCGGAGACCCGAATCGACGGGGAACGCACCGAGAACGTCCTCGTCGAGCAGATCCAGGATTTCGTACGGACCCAAGTGCGCGAAAAAGCCAAAACCCGAGGCATGATCCCTCTCTTTGGCCAGGACGCGGGCTACGGCGTGCTTGATCAAAATGTGCTGATCGACCTCATGCGGAGTGCGCGCGCCAACAACCGGCGGGTGCGCCTTCAGGCTTGGGCACCCAAAGACATCCGGGCCGGAGACATCTTGGAGCTGGAATATCGCATCCGCTGAACTTCGATGGACGTTCGCACCGTACTCGCCATTGACCCGGGAAGCGCCAAGTGCGGCATGGCGCTCGTGCGCCGAGAGGCCGAGGGCGAGCTGACGATTCTCTGGCGGGGCATTCCCAAAGTTGAGGAACTTGAAG
The DNA here is from genome assembly GCA_964405415.1 of uncultured Fimbriimonadaceae bacterium. Taxonomy (GTDB): domain Bacteria; phylum Armatimonadota; class Fimbriimonadia; order Fimbriimonadales; family Fimbriimonadaceae; genus CAYONY01. Next base: position 14,164 of record CAYONY010000016.1, read on the forward strand.
CGGCGTTGGAGACCGCCCGACAGACGGAGGCGTACTCGATGGTGATCGTCGGCTCGGGCACGCGTTCGCGAGCGGTGGTCGAGCGTATTCGGCACGCGATGCCGAGCATGGGCATTTTGGTGATCGATGAGAAAGAGACCACGCTTCAGGCACGAGAACGCTATTGGGAGCACCATCGACGGCGCGGGTGGCGGCGCTTTTTGCCCTCCACGCTCCAAGTGCCGCCGGAACCGGTGGACGACTTTGTGGCATTCATCTTGGCCGAGCGGGTTCTCCAGGAATAGCGCGTCGCGGCGGCCCTTCGCTCAAGCGGGACAATCAAAACGGCGCCGGCACACGTCGGTATTACAGGGCGCAAACCGGGAATTGCCTTGCCGAATTGACGGCGGGCGTGATTCCAAGTACAATGGGCGTGCTCAAGGGATTTGGGCGAGTCGAGCTCGATTCCTTATAGGGAGGTATTTGAATGAAGCGAAGCGTTCTTGTTGCAGCGGCGGCTTTTGGGCTCGTAGCGGCGGTTTCGGCCCAATCGAGGCAGACGATCGACCCCACCCCCAGCGGCATCAGTTTTCGGGGCGGCATCGTCCTGCCGGTCGATGACGACCTGCGCGACATCAGCAACAGCTGGTTTGGGTTCGGTTTGGATTACCACTTCAACAAGCAGTATCTGAAGAACTCGGACACTTATATTTCGCTCGACATGGTTTTGGCCAGCGACAACTTCGACAAGGGCATCTATTGGCCGGTGATGCTCAGCCAGAAGTTCTACACGGGGGGCGACGAGCTCGGCCAGAATCGAAGCTATTTCAACGTCGGTCTCGGGGTCGTTTTCTTCGATGTGTCGTCGGCGGATACGCGCCTCGGCGCGAAGGTGGGCTTCGGCAAGGAATTTGGCCCGAACATCTTCGGAGAAGCCACGTTCTTTATGAGCCGCCAGTCTTCGGGCGGCGTGAATGCGGCGAGCTTCGGCGCTTACATCGGCTACAAGTTCTAACGAACGCGACCGAAGAGCCCGACAATGGTCCATGGGGAGGCCCTTGTCGGGCTCTTTCCTATTTGGAGGCATTGTGAACGGCATGAAAGCGAAGTGGATCGGCCTGGCGGCCGGAGTTCTCGGTTTGTCGGCGGGAAGCCTTGCCCAAGGATTGCCCGTCCAGATCGGCATCCGCGGGGGCGGCATTTTAGCCCAGGATTCGGAGCTTCAGCAGACGTCGAACGGCTGGTTTGGCGCGGGATTCGATTTGGGCATTGGATCGGGTCTCTGGCCCAATACCCGCACGTTTTTCTCCTTCGACTTCTTTAGCCACGAAGGGGACAACGTCTTCATTTACAACCTCAACCAGCGCTTCTATGGCGCGGCGACGCCTTCCGGCCAGCGGGTTTATCTGATTGGCGGCATCGGTGGCGCTTCGTTCGATGTGGAGGGCGATAAGGACACGGTCATGGGCGGCCGCGTCGGCGTCGGGATGGAATTCACCAAGAACGTCTATGGCGAGGCGGTGCTTTACTTCAGCGACCGCACCGACAAGCGCTTCCGCACCAACGCGCTCGGCTTCTACTTCGGATTTCGGCTTTAGCCGGCCGCCGTTTTTGAAAGGACCGCTTTGACCGCCTTCTCGAGGCGGCTCTTTTCGATTTCAACGGTGCCCGATTTGCCAAGCGCGCGCGCGATCGGCAACGTCTTCACAAACCCCCCGGTCGCCGAATCCAAATCAGCGGCGATGTCCAGCATTTGGAGCCCATCCAGCAACACATCGTCAAGCTTTCGGCTGGCCCAGTTACCCTTCGTCCGGGAAAGGTATTCGAAAAGGCCGCGAATGCGCTCGGATCCAGATCCCGCGCAGGCATAGGCCCCATTCTGGAATCGAGCCCCCGCCGCATCGAAGAAGTGCACGCTGAAGGCGTCGGAATCGCGATCGTAGGCGGCCACGATCGGCAGAAAGACGCCAATGCCCTCCATCGCCATGGGCATGTTGCCGGCCAATGCCCTCGAGATCTCCATTAGCTTGCCATCCAGGCTCATATCGGAGAGCGTCGTGCGGCGGTAGTACTTGAAGGAGTGCTTCAAATAGCGGGCGATTTCAATCGAACGCGCGAAGGAACCGCTGATGGCGATTACCGTCGCATCGTCGAGCGCCATCACCTTCTCGGCCTGATCGAACATCACCAGATTGCCGGCGGTCGCCCGGCGGTCGGCCAGGATCAGCACACCCTGATCAAAGCGGACGGCCAAGACGGTGGTGCCATGGGTTTCGTGGCCGTTGACGGCGGTCGCGACGGGTCGGAAGCCGACCAATTCGGCAAAGGATTGGGGCGAGGCCACCGTCATTGCCCCGACCTTTGGCGGTATTTCTTGGCCTGATCAGGGTCGACTTTTCGAAGCCGACGCATCAGTTCGTTGTCGCCCCCGGGTTTGGGAACCGTTGGGCGGGCCGGGTCCGGCGTGTCGTCGAGCTTGCGTCCGGGGCTCGGCGTCGTCGGTATCGTTTTGCGATCTTCGATGCGTAGGGTCATGGGAGGTTCCTCAAATGGCGGATGAACTCTTCTACGTCCGCCGCGTCGCCCAATGACTCAGGATACTCGGCATCGGGTCGAAGTTCGACCGTCTCTACGGCGCCGTCTACCCGAAACGAAAGGGCGCGCCATGAGGCCTGAACCAGCGATTCGCCGAATCGGCGTACGGCAATGGCTCGGGCCCGGGCTCGGGTGGGTTCGAAAACTGCTTCGCCGCGAGCCTGGATCGCATCGGCTCCGGGATCGGTCTCGAGCTCCCCTGCCTCCACCAGCGCGCCGTACAGCCCTTCCGACCGGGGGATCCGGTGATATTCGAGGTCATATGACCTAAGGTTGGGGTGATCCAAGCTCCAGCCGTTCGCCTCAGCCGCCTGTTCGACGAGCCATCGCTTGGCCGCCCAATCCACACGGCTGCGGAATTTCTCCGGACACTCTCGCCTTGCGGTCAAAAGGTCGCGGCTTTCGGCGATGATGCGGCCCAAGTCTCCACGAATCCCTTCCGGCTCGCCCCCCGGATGGAGGTTCAGAGTTCGTTCAGCTGCCGCAAAATAGCTCTCAAGGATCTCGGGGGCGGTCGTCCAGCTTCGGCGATCCAAGCGGATTTCCGCATCGCCTTCGATCGCCCGGCTCACCGCCGAAAACGCCTCGGCGGGATGGGGAATCGGCCAATCGGGAACCTCGCCATCGGTCATAAGGGCAAGTGCGAGCTTAACCAGGCCGACTTTTCGCCGGGTTGCGGCGGGGATCATGTTGGCGTCGCCGGCGATCACATGCAGGCGAATCCATCGCGCCGGATCGGCATGGGGTTCATCCCGGGTATTGAAGACCGGCCGGCGATAGAGCGTTTCGGCGCTTGCGGCATCGACCAAAAAGTCGGCCCGCTGGCTCATTTGGAAGGCGGACTTTTCGCCGGATTCCGCGCCAACCTTGCCGGCCCCGCACAGCACTTGCCGGGCGATCAGGATCGGTACGACCGCCCGATAGAGCGCCTCAAACCCCCATTCGCGGGGGACAAGATAGCTTTCGTGGGCGCCGTATGACGCGCCGTGAAAGTCGGTGTTGTTCTTGTAGATCCGAACTTCGCGGCCGATCGCCTCCGCGTGAGTGGCGGCCGCCGAGGCCACGATTTGCTCGCCGGCCAGATCATGCAGCACCAATTCCGCTAGGCTTAAGCACTCAGGCGTGGCGTATTCCGGGTGGCCGTGGTCGTTGTAAAGGCGGGCCCCGTTGGCCAAGACCTGGTCGGCTCGAGTCTCCTGATCGGGGCCAAAGGTCTTGCCGGCATCGAAATGGGCATCTTCAGGATCGACCGCCAGCTTCTCGATGCGAAAGCCGCGCAAGTCCGAGCGGGGCGATTCAAACCGGTAGTCCCACCCAGAAAAGCGCTTGCCCGAGAAAGCTCGGACAAGCGCTTTGGATTCCTCGATCTGGTTTTCGGCTCCTCGCCCTTCGATATCGAGTCCGTACTCGGTTTCGAGGCCAGCGAGGATGGGTCTCATTTACAGACGGTACACGATGAACCGCATGGTCGTCGTGAACCCGGAAGGAACGCCGCCGGCGGTGATCGTCAGATTCCCAGACCGGGCGTGCCGCGCCGATGCCGGGGTGCTTCCATTTCGGTCGAGCAGACCGGAAATGAAGCCGCTGACTTCATTGGCGCCATCGCCGTCGTCCACCTGAGCAATCGGCCAAATGCTGAACGTGTTCGTGTCCAGATTGGCTTGGCCGAAGTACATGTTGGTGATCGTTCCGCCGAGCGATCGGCTCACCACAACCAGGTCGAACTTCGTGTCGTCCAGGCTCTGCGGGAAGGCAAACGCCTCCAGCGTGCCCAAATTCAGGAAGGGCGACTTAGCCGGGTTCGAATCGACGTACGGCTTCCAGGTTCCGGTCAAGGCGGTGATCCGAGCCAGGCTGGAGAGGTCGCGCGGGTCCACTTGCCGGAGCGTGTAGGTTCCCGGTGCGCTGCCGCCCGGAAGCGGCGCCGGCGGGTTGAAGAGCCCTTCGATGGGAGGCGAGAGCGGCGTCAAGACTTCCATATATTCTGCGCCGGTGCCCACATCGCCACTCAGCGCGATGCCATCGCCGGAGAACCACACCATGGTGGCGGCGGCCGAATTGGTCATTGTGGGCTTGCTGGCGACGCTGGAGATATCGAAGGCGATGTAGTCGCCGATGTGGCCCATGATGATCATGTTGCCGTTGCCATCGTCGGTTAGATTTGCGGCTTCGAAGAGCGCTCGGTCAAACACGATGTCGGTGCCATCGAAGTTCAACATCGCGTCATCCAGGAAGATCTGGATGCTCGTCATGCGGCCGGCAAGGGCCAAGACGTTCGCATCGAAGAGTTCGAACACGGCGGCTTGGCCGCCGGGGCCGTTGACCGTCTGGAAGCCTCCGCCCGCCAGCTCGATCAAAAGGTGATCGACGTCCAAACGGAAGGTGTCGAACAGACGTCCGTTCAACGGGCCACTGAAACCGAGGTTGGTCATCGGCGCATTCACCGCGACCAACTGCGACGAATAGCCATCGAGCAGCAGGTTGCGCGGCGGCGTCAGCAGGGTCTCCACGTTGTTGCGGGTATCGCCCACCGGAAACACGTCGTCGACAAACCGCACGCGATTGACGACGGCCGTCGGCGAACCGGGAGCCCGCCCCTGACCCGTGTTGTACGTGGTTTCAATGCGGCCCGGCGTGTTCAGGAGCGTGGTATTGGCGCTCGAAAGCGTGACGCCACCGCCACCTCCACCGCCACCGCCGGCCCCGCCGTCTCCGCGGCCATTCAGCTCACAACCAACTAAGGCGACGCTCAGCGCCGACAGAATAAGTGCCCACTTCCTCAAAACCGATTCACCTCGTTCGCGGAATCCCGACGCCCGCTCGAACGGACCTTGCGTAGTATAGCAAGTTTGCCCGTATCAGAGAAGGACGGTTCGACGAATCCGATTTGTTTGAACTTTGAAGCGAAAAGCACGGACACCTAGGGCGGAGGAAGCCGAAGGTACAATCCCGACCCACATGCGGCGGGACGACCTGCTCGACCTTAACGACGTTCTCCAGCATCCGGGCCGCAAGCTGGAAGTCGACATTTCCACCGAGTTTCCCGGCGAAGAAGGGCTGGAGCTGTTGCGACCGTTAGAGGGCTATTTGGAGGCAGTGAGCACGGGAAACCTGCTTCTCCTTTCCGGCAAATTCGAAACGGCGGCGATTGTGGACTGTGCGCGCTGCGGGGGACCCCTCGAGGTACCGGTGAGCTTCGAAATCGAGGAGCAGTTCCCAGTCGAAGGGGTTCCGAGCTCCTATGCCTCGCAAGACTACGCGCGGGTTGTGGCGGACGAACCGTATCCCCTTTTCGAGGGCAACAGCCTGATTCCCGACGTGTTGTTGCGCCAGGACCTTTTGGTCGCGCTGCCCGTGCAGCCCCTTTGCCAATATGGCTGGGAAGGCGTGTGCCCGGTCGCGGCCTCCAGAGGGACCGACCTGGCGGCCGGAGGCGGGAGGCCAGAGGGGCCGCTTGCCGAGGCGTTTCGGCACGCCAAAAAAGGGCCGCTCGGAGACGCCTCTTGAAGGCGATTGCGTTGGATGCGATGGGCGGCGACCACGCTCCGCGCGAAGTGGTGCTGGGCGCGGTCGAGGCCGCTTCCCAGCTGCACCACACCCTCATTTTGGTCGGGGATCCGGCCCAGATCCAGGCGTTTTTGCCGTCGCCCTGTCCGCCCAATATCGAGATCCATCCAGCTTCCGAAGTGGTCGAAATGCATGAGAAGCCGCTGGACGCGTTGCGCAAGAAAAGGGACTCGTCGATGGGGGTGGGGGCGGATCTGGTGAAGCGGGAGATCGCCGCTTGCTTCGTCTCGGCGGGGAACACCGGCGCCGCGACCGCTTCATGTTTGCTCAGCTGGCGGCAGATGCACGGGTTCCATCGCCCCGCGATCGCCAGCATGATTCCGCGCGATCAGGGCCGCTTCCTGCTGCTCGATGCAGGGGCGAGTCCCGATGTGGACCCTGAGCATTTGGTGGAGTTCGCGATCATGGGCCGCGCCTACGCGCAAAAAATGATGGGCAAGGCCGAGCCGAAGGTTTATCTTCTCAACATCGGCGAAGAAGAAGGAAAGGGCAATGCCTTCGCAAAGCAAGCCTTTGGCCTCCTTTCAAAGCGGCCCTGGTTCTCCGGGAACATTGAGGGCAAGGACATGTTCCACCCCGAAGTCGACGTCGTCGTCTGCGATGCGTTTGTGGGCAATGTTGTGCTCAAAACGTGTGAAGGGATCGCCGAGCTCATCATGAAGATGATTAAGCGCGAAGTGCCGGAAAGCCCTCTGCAGAGGTTGGCGTATCTTCCGCTCAAGAAAGTGCTTGCGCCCCTGAAAAAGTCGATGGATTACGCGGAGGTGGGCGGGTCGCCCCTCTTGGGATTGAATGGTTTGTGTATGATTTGCCACGGAAGGAGCGATTCGCGGGCCATCGCCAACGCGGTGCTACAAGCGCAAAAGGCGATCGATTCGGACTTGGTCGAAGTGCTCCGCGAAAGCGTCCGCCAAGAGTTGGGAACATGAATGTGAGAAAGCGCCGCGCCGTCGTCCGTTCGGTTGGGATGAGCGTCCCCCCGCGCGTCTTGACCAATGACGAGCTGGCAACCATGGTGGACACCACCGATGCGTGGATCCGCCAGCGCACGGGAATCGAGGAGCGGCGGGTCTGCGCGCCCGAAGAAACATGCAGCACGCTCGCCACGGCCGCCGCCCGGGAGGCTCTTGCGCGCGCCCAGATCGACCCGATGGACCTCGATATGGTCATTTGCGGAACGGTCACCGGCGACATGATCTTTCCCGCCACCGCCTGCCTCGTTCAAGAGAACCTCGGGGCCAAACGCGCGGGCGCATTTGATGTTGGCGCCGCGTGCGCGGGGTTCATTTATTCGGCCGCCACCGCGGCCGCCCTCATCGAAAACGGCCAGGCCGAGCGCATCCTCGTCATCGGCTCCGATGTGCTCACCAAATTCACCGATTGGACCGATCGCTCAACGTGCGTTCTCTTTGGCGATGGGGCGGGCGCTTGCGTGCTGGAGGCCATGGAGGATACCGACCGGGGCCTGCTCAAGACGGTTCTGCTGGCCGACGGCGCGGGCGCGTGCCACATCAACCTCGAAGTCGGCGGCTCCCTTCACCCGGCGAATGCTTCGGACAGCTCAGACTACCGAGCGCATATCTACATGGCGGGCACCGAAGTCTATCGCTTTGCCGTTCAGGCTATGGGCGATGCGTGCTGCCGCGTGCTCGAACAAGCCGGACTGGATTCTTCAGACATCGATCTTTTCGTGCCGCATCAGGCCAATATCCGGATCATCCAATCGGCGGCCGAGCGGCTGAGCCTGCCCGACGACAAGGTCTTTATCAATGTCCAAAAATACGGCAACACGAGCGGGGCCTCGATCCCGATCGGCCTGTACGAGGCCGAAAAAGAGGGCCGGCTCAAGCCGGGGATGCTGGTGATGACAGTTGGCTTTGGCGCGGGCCTCGTTTGGGGCGCGAACCTGATTCGCTGGTAGGTTCGATGCCGCTCCCCTTTGAGTCGAGGGAACCGGGTTGAGCGCGGAATCCGCTTCAAACCACCTCCTCCAGCAGCCTAAGATACGTCTCGTACCGCTCCCGATAGATCTCTCCTCGTTCCACCCCCGCCTTCACCCCGCATTGAGGCTCGTGGGCGTGGGCGCAGTCGCGGAACCGACACTTGAACCCGCCAAACTCGGGAAAAGAGGCTTGAAGCTCGGCGATCGAAAGCTTCCCAAGGCCAAAACTGCGGATGCCCGGCGTATCGATGAGCCGCGTCCCGCCGCCGACTTCGAACAGCGAGCTCCAGGTCGTGGTGTGGGCGCCCCTTCCATAGCCCCCCATCAGGGCGCCCGTGCGCAGCGCGAGCTCCGGATAGAGGGCGTTCATGATCGACGATTTGCCCACGCCGCTGTGCCCGACGAAGGCACATGTTTTGCCGGCGAGCTGCTCGCGCATCGCCTCCAAGCCCAAACCGGTCGCCGCCGAGCACGCGAAGATCGGAACATCGAGGGCCGCATAAGGCGCGATCTTTTCCAACTCTCGCTCGAGGTCGAGATCTTCGAGCAGGTCGGTTTTGTTGACGATGAGAATCGGCTCGGCGCCTCCCATCTGAATCGCGACCAGATAGCGGTCGATCAGACGGGGGTGCAAGGGTGGTGAGCCGACCGACACGACGATGCCGACCGCATCGACATTGGCGACAATCACCCGTTCCGTATGAGGGTTTTGGACGTCCGGACGGGCAAGTTTCGACCGGCGGGGCTCGATGCCAGCCGCCCGAAGGTGGCCTTCGAACTCGGTGTAAAGGGCGACGTCCCCCACCGCCAGGTTATGGCCGTTCTTCTCGATTTCGAGATCGCCAATTCGAGCCGACTTCGGTCCGACCCACGTAACGAGACCGGATTTGGCTTCCAACGTGATTGCCGCCGCCGTTCCGGTCAGCTCGGCGACGAGGTCGCCCAAGGAGACTTTGTGTCCCCCGCGGGCGAGCGCCTGCTTACGGAGCTTCGAAGCCTGTTTAAGCAGTTTCGTCCGCTCGTTGCCGTCGAGATGGGCCAATTGGCCCGTGAAATAGGGTTGCTTCTTTCGGTACAAGGTTGTGATTCCGTGAGGCGAGCCGAGGCGCTGACGCGCGAATAGGCGAGGCTCCGGAATCGGGGCGTTCAGGGTTAGAAAGCGAGGAGTCCGGAGGCAGGTTGGCAGGCGGGAAGTAGGTTTCTCATTTCGCGTTTGACCTCCGGGGAAATTGCGGCATCACGTCCGCTGGGGAGCATTGTACACCAATCCCCCTCACCCCGGTTCCCCTTCGTTCCTCAGGGTCAAGGCCCTCTCGCTCAAGGGGAGAGGGTGTCCGTTTGCTTGATGGCCTCGAAAAAAGCGCGCAGCTTAGCGGGGTCTTTGACGCCCGGGGCGGATTCCACCCCACTCGAAACGTCCACCCCAAACGGCTGGACCTGCCGGATCGCCTCCGCGACGTTGCCCGGATTGAGCCCCCCGGCGAGCACGACCGGCACGGAACTGGCGGCAACGATCTCCGCGGCAAGTTCCCAGTCGACGGTTTGCCCAGTGCCTCCATAGGCGGATGGATGCAACGCGTCCAAGACGATACGGTCCGCATTTCGGGCGACTTCGGCAATGCGGTCGAGTGCATCCGTTCCCACGCGGAGCACGGCCTGACGATTTCGGGGCCTTACTTCCAAATCTTCGAACCCCTCCACGGCCTGGACGGTCGAGAATTGAGTTGAAAGGCCCTCAAGGCGAACCGGTCCAAACACCGCCACCTTTTCGGGCGCGAGCTCGTCGAGCCAATCCGGCGCCCACCCGATCTCACCCACGCAGCGTGGGCTACTGGGCTCAAAGACAAACCCGAGAGCGTCAGCGCCGAGTTCAGCCGCAAGCTCGGCATCTTCTTGGCGGCGCAGCCCGCAGATTTTGATCCAAGTCATCGCCCCATGACCTCATGGACTTTGGCTTCGAGATCGGGAGCCGCACAAAAGGCGGTTCCGATTAAGACCGCATCGGCGCCCGCGGCCTTCATTCGAGCCACGTCCGCTGGAGTCGAGAGCGCGCTTTCGGCAACGGTCAATGCGCGGCCGGCGGCCCTCGGAAGCAAGTGCTCGGCGGTCGCCAGATCGGTTTGGAGGGTAGCCAAGTCGCGACAGTTGACCCCGATAAAGTTGGCTCGCGCGGCCAAGGCAACTTCCATTTCGGCTTCGCAATGAACCTCCACCAAGACGTCCATTCCGAGCTCCCATGCGAGGGTTTGAAGGTCCGAAATCTGGGCCGAATTCAATGCGGCAACGATGAGGAGAAGGGCATCGGCATTCCACGCTCGCGCTTCGAAAACCTGGTACGGATCGTCGATAAAGTCCTTGCGGAGGAGCGGTAGGCCGCTGGCCCGATGGGCGGCGGCCAGGTTTTCCAGGGACCCGCCGAAGTGTCGAGGCTCGGTGAGCACCGAGAGGCATTGGGCGCCCGCCCGCTCATACTTCCGGGCGGTTTCGGCGGGGTCGAGCGCAAGGTCGATCGCACCTTGCGAGGGGCTCGCGGGCTTGATTTCGGCGATCAATCCAGGACGATGGGGCGATTCTTGGAGCGCTCGTAAGAACCCTCGTGGCGGAGGCATGTCGCGAATCTTCGCCTCAAGATCCCTTTGGGGAACTGAAACGCGCGCTTGGATGACGTCGGCCCGCCGTTCTTCGAAAATGCGTCTCAGAACGCTCATGCGGCTTGACTGGCCTCCGCAAGGTGCTCGAGCGTGGCCCAGGCACGACCTTCGGCGACCGAACCACGGGCCCTTTGCGCGGCTTCGCGGAGTCCCGATTCGAGCCCGGAAAGGACAATCGCCGCGGCCGCACTGGGAAGAATGGCCGCACACCGAGGCGAATCGGAGACGGAGACCGCTTCTTTCAGGATGGCGGCGTTTTCCGCCAGTGATCCGCCGGCGGCACAAGCGGCCGGGTCGACCGGCTCCAGCCCAAAGTCTTCCGGCTGCCACGATTCTTCAACCACGGCTCCCATTTCGACCCGCCCAACCCGGGTGGAGGTAACCGGGGAGATTTCATCGAGCCCATCGTTGCCGTGCACAACATAGGCTCGTTCGACCCCCAAGGCCGCCAACGCTTCGGCCATTGGCCGGACGAGCGCCGGGTCATAGACGCCCACGAGTTGACGGCGCGCGCCGGCGGGGTTGGCGAGCGGACCGAGAAGGTTGAAAATCGTCCGAAATCCAAGCTCCTGGCGAACCTTTCCAACGTGCTTGAGCGCCGGGTGGTGGGCGGGCGCGAACATGAAGGCGATCCCGACCGATTCGAGCAGGTGAAGCACCTTTTCCGGATCGAGCCCCAAGCGAACGCCAAAGGCTTCCAGCACGTCGGCGCTGCCGCACGTGCTCGTTACGGCTCGGTTGCCATGCTTGGCGACGGTCACGCCCGATGCGGCCGCGACGATTGCGGCGGCGGTGGAGATAT
>CAYONY010000017.1:0-4992 GCA_964405415.1 uncultured Fimbriimonadaceae bacterium
GCAGCCGATGGGCAAGTTTCCCCTGGTGCGCGACCTCATCGTGGATCGGGCCGAGATGTTCGCCTCGCTGATCAAAGTCAAGGGCTGGGTGCCGATCGACGGCTCCTACGATCTGGGGATGTCGCCGCCGCAGGACGACCACGTCCGCCAAGTTCGCTACGCGCTTTCTCGCTGTATGACCTGTGGCTGTTGCTTGGAAGCCTGTCCGCAGTTTGGCGAGAAAACCGATTTCATCGGGGCCTCCGCCTTGGGCCAAACCCTCCTTTTCAACCTTCATCCGGTCGGAAAATCGTTGGAGGGCGAGCGGCTCGAAGCGATCACCGACGCATCCGGACTCACCAATTGCGGAAACGCGCAGAATTGCGTGAAATCGTGTCCGAAAGGGGTTCCGCTCACCGAAGCGATCGCCCAGCTTGGCCGGGATGCGACCGTACACAAGTTTAAGAAGTTCTTTGGGATGAAGGGCTGATGCGGGTTCTCGTCGTAGGTGGAGGCGGCCGCGAGCATGCGTTGGCTTGGCGGCTGGCCCAGGACGCGGAAGTTCACGCCGCGCCGGGAAATCCGGGAATCGCCGAAGTCGCGACCTGCCATGAGGTGGCGCCCACGGATGTCACGGGCATTTGCGAACTGGCAAGGGTTCTGAAGCCCGATCTGGTCGTGATCGGCCCCGAAGCCCCTCTCTTTGCGGGTTTGGCGGATCGGTTGCGCGCGGAAGGCTTTCCGGTGTTCGGGCCGAACCAGGACGCCGCCCAGATCGAAGGCTCCAAAGCCTTTTCCAAGGATTTGATGCGCCGAGCGGGCGTCCCCACCGCGTCGGCGTGGACCGAATCCGACCCCAAACAAGCCCTCGAACTGGCGCGGAAAGTTCTTTATTCGGGACCGGTGGTGCTCAAGGCGAGTGGCCCTTCGTTTGCGCGAGGTGTGGTGATCTGCCGAACGTTCGAAGACGCCGAGGCGACTTTGGCGCGGTGGATGGTCCACGACGAGTTGGGCGAGGCGGGCCGGACGGTGCTGGTGGAGGAGTATTTGGAGGGGCGGGAATTCTCGCTCTTCAGTTTGGTGAGCGGGGCGAATTTCCGCAGTCTTCCGGTCGCTCAAGACTACAAAAAGATCTTCGATGGAGACGAAGGCCCAAATACCGGCGGGATGGGCAGCTACTCGCCTGCGGATTGGGTTTCCGCTGACCTCGTTCGGGAAACCGAGGCGAGGGTCGCCGCCCCCGTCCTCGAGCTCTTGGCGCGGGACGGCATCGACTATCGCGGCGTGCTCTTTTCGGGCTTGATGGCTTCCGCGGACGATCTGAAATGCCTGGAATACAACGCCCGCTTTGGCGACCCGGAGACCCAGTGTCTGATGCCCCGGATGGGAAAAGGATTTGTTGAAGCTTTGTTGGCGTGTGCAAAAGGCGAGCCCATTCCGGATATCGAAGTGCGGCCTCACGCGTGCGTTTGCGTCGTTTTAGCCAGCGCGAACTATCCGGATAAGGTGACCATCGGAAAACCGATTACGATCGATGCTTCGGTGGTCGGGGATGCGCTGCTCTTCCACGCGGGGACCGCGATCCGAGATGGAGAGTTGGTGACGGCGGGGGGGCGGGTGATCGGGGTGACCGCTACCGGAACCACGGCCGAGGAGGCGCATGTGAAAGCATACGCGGCGGCCGAGGGCGTTACGTTTGAAGGCAAACAGAACCGAAGCGATATTGGCGCTTCGCAAAACTGAATCGCCATTCATGAGGCCAACCAGGTTCCAAATGTCTATGCCGACTTCTTGCTTGACACCGCTACCGCAGGCACCGACCACAACAGCCATGAATGACTTATCTCCTGACCATTGAAGGCACAAGACACGAATTCAGGAGGTGGCTCAATAGTAGGTTCTCTTGGCACAGCCACAAGTTTTGACATTTGCACAATGGCATCGTTAACACCCGGAATCGCAATCGACACGTCATCTAACTCGAATGGATGCTGCCTTTTTGCCAATGCCTTTTGAACTGCGCCAAAAACCGCGGTCGATCCCCTTCGAGCGATTGCACTTGACATAATTACAAATCGCCACCGCCCTAAATCGCTCTCATAGTTTAGCGCCGCGGCATGTATTGTCGCACCAAGCTCTTCTTCAATGTCCTCGGCCAATTTCCGCGCCGCAGCTCGAATATCTTCGTTTACAAAAGTCACCATTTCAATTGCACCCAACTCAAAAATGAAGACGGCCCTCCATCAATTGCCTGTATCAGATTCTTTGCCTCAATCTTGCTAGTACGCCTATACCTACTTCCCTCTCTCCAGAGACTTATCGTTGACCAATTTGTATTGAGTTGCGGATCGGCATTGCGATCCTTCTTGAAAGTATCGGCAAGATTACTGTGGGCAAGAAGTTGTTCGAGATTATGTTGAAAAGACTTCTGAACAAGATCCTTGTCAGGCAAAGCGTGACGTTGAAACTGTTGGCAGATGACCGCCTTCAGACTGAATTCCACGGCATATCCCGCCAAATAGTATGCCCCAGAATAGTGTCCAGATCGGAAGAGGGCTCTCGCCTCTTCGATACGTTCGCGGGCTAGGCCTTGAAAACAACTACGGGTCGTGGAGACTGACATGATCTATCCAGAGTTCTTTGATTGTCCTACAGCAAACCTTGAAGCTTCCCGGTGCTGTCCCCCAATTTCTCCACGTCCACGCCGACCTTATCGAGCATGGTGATAAACAGGTTCGTGAGCGGGGTTTCCCGATCAAACTTGGCATGCCTCCCAGTCCGGATCGTGCCGCCGCCCTTCCCGGCCAAAAGAATGGGAAGATCATCGTGGTTGTGAGCGTTGCCGTCGCTGATGCCGGCGCCGAAAAGCACCATCGAGTTATCCAAAAGCGTCCCGCCCGGCTCCTTGATCGATTCCATTTTCTTTAAGACGTAAGCAAGCTGCTCGACTTGCCAGCGGTCGATCTGCTGCTTCTTGGCCAGTTTATCGGCCCCATTGCCATGGTGGCTGATATCGTGGTGGCCATCGGTAATCCCGATATTGCGGAACGGACGGTTGCTCCCATCATTGGCAAACATGAAGGTGGAAATGCGCGTTAAGTCGGTCTGAAAAGCCAGCACCATCATATCGCCCATCAAGCGGATGTGCTCGCCATAGTCGGCGGGAATGCCTTTGGGCCGCTGCTCGCCGGAAAGGAAGGCGGTTGGGTTTTCCTTTTCAATGCGTTCAAGCCGCCGCTCGATCTCCCGCACCCCCTCGAGATATTCGTCGAGCTTTTGCGCATCGCGCGTCCCCAATTCGCGCCGAAGCGCCAGGGCATCTTCCAGAACGAGATCGAGAATGCTCTTGCGGTAGCGCTCGCGGCGAAAACGGCTCTCGGCCTCTTCCCCGCTCGCCCCATTGCCAAAAAGCCGCTCAAAAACCAAGCGAGGATTGACTTCTTTGGCCACCGGCGTCGTTTCGGAGCGCCACGAGACGTTGCTGGAATAGGCGCAGCTGTATCCGGAATCGCAATCTCCGGCCTGGGCGCTCCGCTCGCAGCCAATCTCCAGCGAGGCGAATTTGGTTCGGCTTCCGATGCGCATCGCGGCGACCTGGTCCACGCTGGGGCCATTCTTGATGTCCGCCCCCGCCGTCTTTTTGGGGTGGACGCCGGTCAGCCATGCGGCGGTGGACCGGGCATGGTCGCCGGGGCCGTCGCCCAAGGCGAAGGCGTTCCGCTGGGCCAACCCGCTGAAGACGCTGATCGAGTTTTTCAGCTCCTTCAGCGGTTCGAGCGTGGCCGGAAGCTCGCCCAGCGCGCCTTCGGCGGCGGGCCGCCACTGCTTCATATTCATGCCGTTCGGCACGAAGACGAAGGCCATGCGAACCGGACGTTGGGCGGGCTTCACCGATTGGGCTAGGGCTCCCAGCGGAAGCATCGCCTCCAGCATCGGCAACGAAACCGCGGTTCCAACCCCCTTCAGGAGGGCACGGCGCGAAAGTCGGCTGCTCATCGTTGCGTTCTATTGTAGGCGAAGAACGGCCGGAACCCGCCACTTCGGGCCATCGAGCGATTCGACGTGCGGTTCGAGCGGCTTATCCGAACCTTCCCATCACGTAGTCCCGTGTCTCTTTGTTCGAGGCTTGCGAGAAGATCGCGGCGGAGGGGCCAGCCTCGACGAGCTCGCCGAACATGAAGAACGCAGTGGCATCGCTGATCCTTTCGGCCTGAGCCAAATTGTGGGTGACGACGACGACGGTATGGTCCTTGGCCAGCGCGGTAACCAGCTCTTCGATTTTGGCGGTGCTGATCGGGTCGAGCGCGCTGCAGGGCTCATCCATAAGGATCACCTCGGGACGGACGGCGAGCATGCGCGCAATACAGAGGCGCTGCTGTTGCCCTCCTGAAAGGGCAAAACCGCTTTTCTTCCGGTACTCGTCTTTCACTTCATCCCAAAGCGCGGCATGGCGCAGGGCTTCCTCGACGATCGCATCCAGGTCCCGGCCTTTCACGCCGTAGTGCATCTTGGGGCCGAGGGCCACGTTGTCGTAGATGCTCATCGGAAAGGGGTTCGCTTTCTGAAAGACCATGCCCACCTTGCGCCGAAGTGCCAGGAGGTCGACGCGCTTGCCGTAAATGTCCGTATCGTGAAGCTCGACCCGGCCTTCGATGCGGGCATCGGCGATGCGATCGTTGAGGCGATTCATACACCGCAGAAGCGTGCTCTTGCCGCAACCGGACGGGCCGATCAGGGCGGTCACCCGGTTTTTGGCCACATCGAGCGTGACGTTCTTGAGCGCCGGTTTGGGGCCGTACCACACGTTCAGCCCTTTGACGCGCAACGCGGTTTGGCTGGCGACCGGCTCTACGATCCCAGTTTCCAACGCATTCGCGACCGGACGAGGATAGCGCCGAGATTCAGCAGCAGCACCATCGACATAAGCGTGAGACACGTTCCCCATATGATTTTCTCCGGAATGACGCCACCCTGCCGATAGCCTTCCGCCAGATGGTAGGGAAGGTTCGCAAC
>CAYONY010000017.1:5002-25549 GCA_964405415.1 uncultured Fimbriimonadaceae bacterium
ACGGGCGACTTGAGGGTTTCGAAATCGTAAGTGAGCGAAGCGGTTGAATAGTAGATTCCCGCGGTGAACAGGATGGGCGGCGCTTCGCCGGCGGCGCGGCCGGTCATCAGCACGACCCCGGAAAGGATTCCCGGCATCGCGTTGGGCAAGACCACCTTGGCGATGGTTTGCCACCGGGAGAGCCCAAGGCCGATCGCGCCGTCGATCAAGCTTTCCGGAACGGTCCGGATCGCATTTTCGGTGGTGAGCACGATCATCGGCAAGGCAAAGAGGGTCAGAGTCAGAATGCCGGCGAGCAGGCTGACCTGCAGCTTGAACATCAACACAAATACGGCAAGGCCAAAAAGCCCGTACAAGATCGACGGGGTGCCGGCCAAGCTCATCATGCACGCCCGGACAACATTGGCAAATCGACTGTGGCCGGCGTACTCGGCCAAAAAGACGCCCCCCAGAATCCCCAACGGCAAAACCAAAATCAAGCTACCCACGAGCAGCAGAAGGGACCCTCGGATCATGGGCCAGATTCCGCCGGCCGCCATCCCTTCCACCGGCGGGCTGCTGAGAAACTCCCACGTCATCGCCGGAAGCCCTTTGAAGAGGATCACGCCGATCAGGGCAAGGATTCCCGCCGACGTACCCAGTCCCGCCGCCACCAGTACGGTCAAGCGGCGTTTGCTGGAGCGAAGCCGGCGCGCATCCCGCGCCAGGAGCTCCGCTTCCGAGGGGAGTCGGTGGGCGCCTAATGCGGCCATGCTTGCCTCCGCAATCGAAATCCAAGCAAGTTGATGGCAAGGGTGAGGACGAAAAGCGAAAGGCCAAGCAGGAAGAGGTGTCCGTAGTGCTGCTCTTCGAAGGCGACGTTGCCCATTTCGATCGCGATGGTGTCGGCCATGCCCCGGGTCGGCTCAAAGAAATTCTTGACCGCTTGGCCCAGACTGTTGAAGTTGGGAAGGTTGGGGGTGCCTCCACTCAAGATCCAAACAATCATGGTCTCGCCGACGGCCCGGGAGAAGCCAAGCAGAATCGCCGCCGACAGCCCCGCTTTGGCGGCCGGCATCAGCACCCGCTTGATCGTTTCCTCCTGAGTGAGGCCAAGCGCGATTCCGCCATCTCGGAGCGTGAGGGGAACCGATCGAAGCGTGTCTTCGGCGATGGTCATGATGATCGGAATCAAAAGGATCGCCATCATGATCGCCGCCGTGATCATGGCTCGGCCGCTCTGCATGCCCGCCGCTTCGGGGACGATCTTCATCAATCCCGGCGCCAGGAGCATCAAGCCGAAATAGCCCAGAACGACGGTGGGCACGCTCGCCAGGAGTTCGATGATCGGCTTGAGCCATTCGCGCAGCCGACGCGGCGCGATCTCGCTGACGTAAATGGCGGCGCCCACGGCAATCGGGGCGGCAATGAGAAGCGCCAAGAGGGTGATCAGCAGGGTGCTGGCGAGCAAGGGAAAGAAGCCATAACGAGGATGGGCGAGCGTGGGGCCCCACTCGGATCCAAAGAATCCGGCCGCGGTCGCACCCGCATTGCTCCGGGTCGGCGTCGCCACCACTTCGAAAACGTAACCCCTGGTTCGCTCAGCGTCCGACTTTGCCACAAACACGGGCAGTTCGATGCGGCCGGAAGGGGTTTTCCTGAGGTCGACATCGATGGCGGGGACATCCGCGCCATCGGGGCCGCGCCTCAGCCGCAATCTGAGATCGTAAGGCGCTTCGTTCGGATCGGCGCCTTCATCCGGCACCCACGCCAGAACCATCTTATCGAATTTGTATTCCGGGGTGGCGAACCCGAAGAGCAGGAAACGATCGCCTTCTTCCGCCGATTTCGGACTGCGCCAATCGTCCCGGAAAAGCCCCTCGGCACGGCCGGCGTCTACTTTCTCCAGGTCACCTGTGAGAGCGGTTCCGGTGCCCAGCGCCGCCGTGCCGGCCAACGCTTCGAGGGTCGGCATTTCGATCCCCTCTTCCTTTTCGTCCATGCCCTCCGCGCCCTCGGTGTGAACCGTCAGCACCGACGCGTTGGGATCGAGCGGGATTTCGCGCTCAAATTCACCTTCTGTCGGCTGAAGCGCAAATCGGAACCCATACGTGAACTTCCGCTTGAAAGCGTACTGCGACTCGTGGATGAGGTAATAGCCCATGGCGACGATGACGGCGAGAGTTAAGACCCCCGCCGCCATCACCAAGCTCTGCATGGTTCGGTCGACAAACCAACCACGATGGGCTTTCGACTTTTTCATAACTACGCTTGCCCGTACCTGGGTTCCCCCCTTTCCCCGTGCCTTTGCTGGGGTGTAAAGGAGTACTTAGAGGACTATTTCAAGCTGTAATAGCCCACCTGCTCACAGATTCTCTGCCCTTCCGCGGACAGCACAAAATCGATGAACTTGTCCACGTCGCCTTTCGGCTTACCGTTCGTGTAGTAGTACAAGTACCGCCAAATCGGATATCGTTTCGAACGGACATTCTCTTCGGTCGGCTCGATCGGGGCCACGCCCGCCCTTGGTGCGATCGGAATGATCTTGATATTGCGCTTGCCTTTGAAATAAGCCACGCCGCCATAGGCGATTCCGCCCGCGGTCCGCGAGACTTCGCGCGCCTCCTCCGAGGTCGAGGGCGAGAAAACCACGTTGCGGCCCCAGTTCTGATTTTTCAGCACGTTCTGCTGGAAAAAGCCATAGGTACCGGAGTTACTGTCGCGGCTAAAGACGGCGATCCCTTCGTTTGGTCCGCCGACCTGATTCCAGTTCGTGATCTGGCCGATGTAGATTCGCCGGAGCTCGTCCATGGTGAGCGACTTCACCGAGTTCGACTCGTTGACGGCGATCGCCAAACCGTCAAGCGCAACCGGAATCTCGTTCGCGACGGCGGCGCGGCTTTTGGCCTTGTCGACTTCGCTCTTCTTCATTTCGCGGGAGCTGGCGCAAATGTCGGTGACGCCGTTGATAAAAGCGTTGATGCCGATGCTGGATCCGCCGCCGCTGACGGCAACCGGTCCGCCTCCCTGTTTACTGTACGCTTCGGCCCAGCGCTGATTGAGGATCAGCAGGGTGTCCGAGCCTTTGATCGTCACTTGTCGCTCGGGCAAATGAGCCCAAGCCAAACCGATACCCAGAGCCGCACCAACAGCAGCTCCTGCGCGGAAAATACTTTTCGTTTTCATTCGTTGTTGTTCTCCTTTTAGGAAATCGCGACTAGAACCGGAACTGGACACGGATGGTCGTCACTTGGTAGTGCTGCTGGCGAACTCCCGCGCCCGCCCGAGACGGATCATCGAAGGCTTCATAGGAAGCGGTGATTTTCGCGCCGGGATTGAAGTGGTGGGTCCACGCCACGCCGTATCCCTGAATCGAATTCTTGTTCGTATCGGTGTCGGCGTCGAATTGCTCGTAACGCAAGTGGATCTGGTTGTTGTAGCTGACGTTGTAGCCAAGCTGAATCTGGTAGCCCGCCATGTCCTTCCGCGTTCGCGGCGACGTCGGCGTTCCGGTTACCGGCACCCGATCCTTCCCCATCATGCCTTCGGCGCGAATGTAAAGATTGGGAACGAAGAGCCCGACGATCGTGCCGTCAACATAGACAAACTCGCGATCGATCCTCGGATGCGTGACCGCACTCGCGCCGGAACCGGTGACGAACTTGGCGCGCTCGCCGGCGAATTTGGCAACGCCAAAGTCGTAGTTCTTGCCAAAGAACCGGATTCCGCCAGAACCGGCAAGCCGGTTTTCCGGACCCGGAGCGATGGCCGACTGCTCGGCATCGTTAAAAGCCAGCGCGTCCCATCCCCCCGCGTGGATGAAGGCATTCTTGGAGATTCCGTATTTGAGGTTGATGCCCCGGCTGCGCTCCCCATTGAACATGCGCTGGTTGTAGAGCGCACGCTCGGGAAACTCGCGTTCGCTGGAGGACCGCTCCAGTTCATAGCCCAGCGGCAGGGGCTGCTGGCCCGCCGTAATCTGGAAGCCAACCTTTTCGAGCGACGGCTCGACGTCGTAGATGACAAAGGCGTCGCGCATCTGGGCCGCCGTTCCCGCCGTTCCGGTGGCCACATCGAAGCTGTATTTCAGGCTGGTTTTCGGGTCGATCGTCTGGGTCGTGCCGATGCGCATGCGGCGCATCGCAAAGGCATCGGTCGCCCCGCCTTTCTGGCTGGTGTCGCGATATTGGAACTGTAGGTAGCTGGCCTCTTTGTTGCGTTTAAGGTCCAGGATGTCCTGGGACATGATCGGCAGCGCTTCGTTCTGCCCCTCGATCCACCCCTTGATGTGCTCGATCTCATCTTGAACTTGGCCGAGCTGCTGGCGAATGAGGCCCATCTCCTCGACCATCTTGCGCATCAGCTCGATCGCTTCATCGCTGGTGGGAAGCTTGCCCGAGCTTGCCAACGCGCCAATTCCCTTGGTCACATCGGTAGCCTTGGCCTTGAGCGCCTCTATTTCGGCGGTCTTCGCGCCCAGCTTTTTCGCCAGTTCGGCTTGCTGGGCTTTGGTCAGTTTCGGCTTGGCTTTGAGCTCCGCGGCTTGGGCCGGCTTGGCTTCCCCACCGGTCGGCGTTGCTTGCGCGTAACTAAAGGCGGGGCACGCGGCCAATCCCACGGCCAACGCCCCCATCCACCCACGAGGTCTCCACTTTGAATCCACTGCGCCTCCTTAAATGGCCGAAACCCCCTTCGACCGAGAGTGAGATTGGGGCGCGAATGTTAAGCTGACATTATGTGAGCGCCAAGTGCGGCCGATCCTTAATCGCGTTTTAACACGAGCGCTCGACCGTCCGAAACCCAAAAAACGCCCCACCCGAACCTAAGCTCGGGTGGGGCGTCCGCCAAAATCCGACGCGCGGCTAGACCGTTTCCGCTTCCGGATCGGGCTTTCCGATTCCGTAGGTATAGACCAGGGCGGCGACGGCGGCGCCAAGTATCGGCCCGCCAAGATAGATCATCGATTCAGTGAGGTTGCCATGGTTGGCAAACGCCGGGCCCAGATATCGGGCCGGATTCAGGCACGCACCCGTGTAAGGGCCAATGGTCACCGCGGCCGCCGTCACCGTCAGACCCACATACAGGCCGTTGATTTTGGGCGAACGTCCATCGACCATCGTTCCGAAGACCACAAGCGCCAACACGAACGTCATCACGCCTTCGAGCATCAGCGCCGGATACTTGCCGACCCCGTTGCCCATCGCCGGCATTCCAAAGAAGATGTCTTCCATCCGGTCTGCCGTGAAGCCCCACTCCAAGGCGCGCACTGCGAGATAGGCGCCGGCGATTTGGCCCACGATATTCACGACCGCTTGCATCAGCGAGATCTTGTTGCCCAGCCAAACCGCGAGCGTAATGGCCGGGTTGATTTGTCCCCCGCTGATGTGCGCCGTCGCTGAAACCATCAGCGCCAGCGCCAGACCGTGGGCAAGCGCGGGCCCGAGCTCGCCCAGCGACGAGCCGGATCGCGACGTCGCGATCACCGAGGCCACGCCGATGAAAACGAAGCAGAACGTGCCGATGAACTCGGCGAAGAAGGCTTTGAGCTTCATGATCGACCCTCCTGGGTTGTTAAAGGGACGGTTCGAGTTCGGCAATGGGCGCGCCCATGCCTCGCAAAACGACCCCGGAGGCTCAAGGCAAGGGGGTACAAAAATAACAGAAGCGCGCCTTAAGAAGGAGCAAGCTCCGACTTTCGACGCGCTTCTAAGCTTTAAGCGCATCCCCTTCCGAAGAAGGTCCGCCCTCAAAGCTTGCGTAGACTTCTTGTATTAGTGACTCTCTCGGCAAGCCGAGAGTGCTACTGGTCCACAATCTGCCTACAATGCCTCCGCTTTCTGGGACCGGATCGGCTTGCGCTCCTCCTGCCCCTCGCCCTGCGGTTGGTGGCCGAAGCCGCCCTCCGCGGGGCGCGGAGACAAATTCTTGCCGTTGCTTCCGGAGACACACTTGGCCCTCCGGGGCTACGCTCGCGAGGCTTAGGTCCAAGGTTCCTCGCGAGGGCGCGGCAAGCTTTGCCCGTCGGATCATCTTAATCGCACCCGACGCCTCTCTTTCGAGAGGGCTGGGAGACTCGCTCCCATCGACTCTGCACTCTCGGAAAAGGGACTGTCGTCTTCTCCGTCCTCCGGCGAGCCGGTGTTGGTGATCCGAATCCATCACCATCGAGTACATGAATACGATATCACGTTTTCCGGACAAAACCAAGCATTTTTCTCAGGAGTTTTCCACACCCTTTCGTGCAAAAAAGCGGCCTCGGTGGAAAAGCTCGGACTTCGAATCCAATAACGTTAAGAAGCCCGGTGGAAAACCTGTGCGACAAGTGATTTCCAAATCGAAAAAAATGGTTCGATCACTTGGCGCGGGTTGAAAAAGACCAGGTCCGGGAGACGTCCACCCCACCCGCCACCGTCGCCGAGATCTGCGCCACATAGGTCATGTTGGCGGCCAGCGGCGCCTTCGGGATCAGGAACATCGCATTCGTCAGCTGGTTGTCGTTCTCCGGAGTGTTGAGATAACACGGCACCTCGAGGCCGCGTCCATCGGTCAGCTTGGCGCTGCGCACCGTCATCTTCAGCGGCTCCTTGGCGAAGTGAACCAACATGATCGGATAGCCGGTCGGGCGCTTCACCGCACCGTGCATGCGAAACGGGTTGGGGCGCTCGTTCTTGTCCCAACTTCGCGGCACGTCGCTTTGGCCTTCGTAAGGGTGGGCCACGGTCTGCACGGCCGACGACATCGAAAACGTCGCGGTCAGGCGGCGGGTCTGGCCGCCCGAGCCGAACAGCACCGCCTCCGGCTGGAGAAACGGCAGCCGATGGTAAGGCGCATCCACCAGGTTGCGCAACGCTTCCTCCGGGGTGTCGCTGCCAAACTCCACGACTTCCCAGCTGTTGCCCACCAGCCCGGCGGCGGCGGCGCGGTCGCCCGGATCGACACCGAAAAAGCCAGGTTTTCCTTCCGTTTGGAAGTGCCCCGTCGTATTGTTTTGGGCCAAGTACTTTGAATGGAGCGTGGAGGCCAAGTTGAGACGAGCATCGGCCACAACGTCCGGCAGCCCCATTCGGCGGCGCAGCGTATTCACCCATTCGATTGCGCGGAGCTGCTCGGGCGTCGGGGGCGCCAGGTCGGCCACCGCCTGGGGGCCGACTTCAAACTCCCAGTCCTTCTTGACCGTGCCGTCATCGCTGAAGCGGGCCACCACCTCCGCCACGTGCTTGCCGGGGGCTAAGGGAGCCGCCGGCTCCGCCACGATTCGGCGTTGAACCGCATCGTATTGGGCGCGAACCGGTCGGCCGTCGATCGTGGCGGTGGCGCCCACGATGCGATCAGGCCCGGTCGACCAAATCTCCCAGACCAAGGTCGGACGGGCGACGATCAACGTCCCGGTGGGGCCGTGGGCGCGGCCGAACACGTCCAAATCGCCCCCGATCGAGAGCGCAGCAAGGGCCCAAGCCGCCCCCGCAAACCATCCAAGGTAGCCGCGATGCGATAGATTCATCCAAGCCCTCACGTTGGAAATGGACGGTCCTCCCCGCATTCCCGTCTTAAGGATATCGCGAAACCCGGGCGCTTCGTTGCCAATAGATAAAGGAAAGGCGGCGTTCCCGGCCCGAATCCGAACCGTCTCGCGTATCCTTACATAGAGATATTCCGTGAGCGACCCCACCACGACGCTCGGCAAGTACCAGATCATCCGCGAAATCGCGCGGTCGAACGACATCGTCTACGAGGCCTACGATCCGCTGATGAACCGGCGGGTCGCGCTCAAAGAGTTGGCGATGCCCGGCGGGCTGAACGACGTCCAAAAGGAGGATCGGCGGAACCGGTTCCTTCGCGAGGCTCGTGCGGCGGGCACGCTCACCCATCCCAACATCGTCACGGTCTACGAATAAGGCGAAGAGGCCAATCGGCACTTCATCGCGATGGAATATCTGGATGGGCATACCCTCCGAAACGAGCTGGATACCCATGGTTTTCTGCCGCTCGATCGCGCGCTCGACGTGGCCAAAGCCGTTCTCGACGCGCTCGACTTTGCCCACAAAGGCGGGGTGGTCCACCGGGACGTCAAGCCCGAAAACGTGCAACTGCTCTCCGATGGCCGCATCAAGATCACCGATTTTGGGATCGCCCGCCTGACCTTCGAGCCGAACCTCACCATGGATGGCCAGGTCTTCGGCACCCCCAGCTATATGTCGCCGGAGCAGGTGGTGGGCCGCGAGATCGACGCGCGAAGCGACCTGTTTTCACTTGGCGTGGTGATGTACGAAATGATCTCGGGCCGAAAGCCGTTTCAGGGCGATTCGGTGGTGAGCATCACTTACGCGATCATGAACGCGGAGCCGAGCCAGCCTCAACAGGCCAACTTCGCGGTGTGGCAGGTGCTTCAGCGGGCGATGGATAAGAGCCCGGCGCTGCGCTATTCGAGCGCGACCGAGATGAAAGGCGCGGTGGAGGCGGCCGAGCAGGCCTCGACCGGGCAGGTGCTCGACCCGATGACCGCCTCGTACCCCTTTGCGGGAACGACCCCGGCCGTTCCGCCGGGCGCCTACAACCCTTACGGCGGGGCGCTGCCTCCCTTCCAAGTGGGGAACGCGCCGCCGGTGGGCAACCCCTACGTGGGGACGCCCTATCCGCCCGCGCCCGCGGCGCCGCCCAGCTACCCGTTCAACCCCTATCAGGCCCCACCCCCGGGGATGGGGGCGCCGATGGGCAGTCCGGGCTATCCGCCGGTTCCGGTTTACTATCCGCCCCCGCCCCGCCCGCCGCTGATCACGCCCGAGATGAAAGGGGCGATGGCGCGCGGTTTTCTCGCCTTTTTGGCGATCGGGACGCTGCTGCTGCTGGCGGTGTTCGCGGTCAGCTATTTCAGCAAGGCGTATTCCAAGCTTCAGACCGAACGGGCCAACCCTTCGGTGAGCCGCGAGATGCGGGGCGGGATTGCCTCGAATCCACCCGCCCGAAACGTGCCGTCGGCGCGTCCGCCCGAGGTTTCCACCCCCGGGGCCGGGGTGGCGGTGGACAGCGCGCTCCCGCCGGAATCGACGCCGATCGAATCGCCGCCCGGCTCGGGGCCGCCGGCTTCTTCGCCTGCTACGGGCTACGATCTGGAGCGCGCCGCCCAACTCGTGAACGAGGCGATGGCGGTGCAGCAGGAGAACCCGCCTTTGGCGCGAGCCAAGCTCTATGAGGCGCGAAGGCTTACGCCGCCGGATACCGAGCAATTTGCGGCGATTGAAGCGATGATTCAGGCGATGAGCGGGTGAGCGTGGACGAGGGCCACTCCGTCGAGGAACGCCCGAATCGAACGGCGCGATTTGCAACCTGGACGCTTGGGCTCGCGCTGGCGGCCTCCGGGATCTATCTGGCCCTTACGTTCGATCGTCGGCAGATTCGCATGCCGGTGCCCAATGCCGTTTTCATTCGGGATGCGCCCCCTTCGATCGCGCAAATCGAGCAGATTGCCCACCAATGCGAGGTGATCGGATTGGAAACGTCGACCCCGCCGACTTATGGCGATTACCTCCTTTACATGGACTTTAAGGGGACCACCCGCTCCAATTACGAGCGGATTGCCGCCGTTCTCGCCACGGACCGCAAGTGGAAGATCAACCGTAAGCCCACGGGCGCTTTGCGCGCCGCTCAAGGCGAGTGGGAATTCACTTTGACGGCAACGCCAAGCGGCGAAGTTTACGGGTTGCTCAAAAATGTCGCCGGCCGATACAAGTACTTTGAGAAGCCTTGACCCAAGTCGCTCGGTGTCGTGGCCGCCCTGCGGGAAGAAGAGTCACGAATGAACCTTTGGCGCGGTAGCGGCGTTAGGGCCATTGAGGTGTCCGTATGAAGCGTTGGGGATGGGCGATCGGGGTCGGCGCGGTGTTCGCCGCCGGATGCTACGAAACGGCTACGGAGAAAACCATCGCGGCGCAGTGGGACGAGCCGGGGTTTCGAGAGTTCGTGGCGCGTTGGAACACGTACCAAATGGCGTCGCTGCAGACCACTGCCGAGCTTTCGGCGAAGCGCTACGCGGAGATGAAGAAGAACGCGGCGGAACTGGACCCCAAACGTGAAGTCCGGCCAGAGTCGGTGCTGCACTTCGTTCGGCGGTTCGACCAAGCTCCCCGGGCCTTGACCCCGGCGATCAACGTCTTCGAGATGCACGTGGGGACCGGGTTGGTGGGCAACATCACCGAAGAGGCGGCCCGGATGCGAGTATGGGTTGCCGACCGAAACGCGTACGTCGGGTGGTTTTTCGTCCCGGTTCGCAACGGGGTTCTCAAAGATTTCGCCTCCCTCACCGATGGCATCGGGAATCTCCCGAAGGGGTCGAAGACGAAAGATCGCGTCGCGAAGCTCTCACGGGCGGCCTTTGAAGGCGGCCAAGAGACCACGCGAGGCGCCGACGAAGCGTGGTTCTATGAGACTCGCCTCTTGCGTTTTGGGGCCGCGACCTGCATGACGTGCCACACCAAGAGCAAGCTCAACGACCGGGCCGGCGTGATGGTCTACCTCGGCACGAAAAACCCTTCGTCCTAGCGGCTTCCGCAGCCGCAGCCGCCGGACCCGCAGCCTCCGCCGCCGCCCTCTTCGGTCTGGAACGAGGACCCGCAGCCGCAGCTCGACGTTGCATTGGGATTCTCGATCTTGAACCCGCCGCCAAAGGTGTCATCCACGAAATCGACGGATGCCCCATCCATGTATTTCAGACTCAGGTCGTCCACGACGATCTTCAGGCCGTCTTGAGCGAAAACCTGGTCGCCCTCTTCCGGCTGGCCGTCATCCAGCGCCATGCCGTATTGCAGCCCAGAGCAGCCGCCTCCGGCCACCCAGACGCGCAGAGCCGCCTCGGCTTTCTCCTGGCTCTGCATGAGGTCCTTGAGTTCGGTTACGGCGCGTTCGGTCAGCGTGATCGGCAAGTTCGGTCTCCTTTAGGCTCGAAATCCAGAGCTTTCTACGCCTTATTATGGCGCGATGCTGCACATTCCGGGCCTCTCCCTCGTTTTTGCGAAGCGAAAATGAGGGAGGGGAGCGCGATAGTGCCCCTCCCTTGAGGGAGGGGTTGGGGTGGGTGAATTCCGAATTCGGATTTCGGATTTCGGATTGGCTACGGCGGACGGCCCACGGCTTACGGTTGACGATGCCTTGCACCCTCCATCCCCTCCTTCAAAGGAGGGGGCAAGGGGGCTCACTTCGCCAGGCTCGATAGCGCGAGCTTCCGGTACCCCGCCGGGGCCGCCAATTTGAACTGGTCCGCGGCAAAGGGCTTGCCGATCGGGCCATAGATGAACGTCCGATCGGTTCCCCCGGCGACGTTGCCTTCCGGATCGTACACCGTCGAACGCAGCGAGGAAAGCAGGCCATCGGGGCGGCGCACGACCAGCGCAATCTTCGAGCTGGCGGTTTTGAACTCCAAAATGTCGCCCTCGACCCCGCCGATCTTGACATTGCCGATCTTGGCGACCGTAATGCCCGGCAGCAGCAGCATCCGAACCGGATTTTGCCGGTTGAGAATCTGCCGCACGAAGGGATCGATCCGAGCGTTCAGTTTGGCGAGCGCCTCTCCGATCAACCGGCTGCCCGCCTTGCCCGAATAGAACTGCCGCTTGCGATCGTCGCGAATCGCCCCCTGGCCATCGGCGACGACGAACGCCAAACTACGCGTCTCTTGCCGCAGCTTGCTACCGCTGAGCCACACCTTTTGAATGCCCTCGGCGGTTTCGGTCCAATAATGGACGTGCTGCAGACGGTCGTAGGCCCGCATCGCCCGTTCGGCAATCGTTTTGGCCTCGGGCGTCCGATACTGGGGCGGCCCGGGCCGCAACGTGAAGGAGGCCACGGCCGGCGCATCTTTGGGGGGACGCCACGAAATGGCTTTGGGCGCCGCGCCATAGGTCACCGTCCACTCCAAGCGGCCGCCCGGAACGTCCACCGCGAGCCCGCGAAGCCGCCACGTCGTGGTCTCAAATCGCCACTCGGTCGTGTTTTTCGGGGGCGTCGTCGACGACTTCCGAACCAGCGTAAGGGCCCCTTTTCGGGAAATCGTCCAGCCCCTGGTTTCCCGAAACGGGCGGATAAACGCCACCAAACGATCCGGTTCGATGAGCCCCGCCACCGAATCGTCGATCGAGCCGACCTGGGTGGAGAGTTTTTGGATCAGCGTGCCGACCGGGATGGTCTTGCGCGCCAATTGCTCGTGGACCACCGCATCGTAGCCCCAAAATCGGCCATCCACCAGGGCAAACGTGCGGTCGGTGGCGGCACGGCCCTGCTGCTGCGGCTCACGCACCCGAAGTTGGACTTGGGTCGGCCGGACGTACGCGACCTGATAGGACGTTCGCGTCCGCTGTCCATTCAGAAGCTGGCTCACCTCGACGGTGGCCGAAGCGCTTTGCATCGCGCGATGGACGCGCAAGCAGCCTTCGAACGCGGCGGACGCTCCCGATTGGGCGAAGGAGGACGAGGCGATGGCGAGAGACAGCAGAACGGTCAAAGATTCACGTTACCTTTACAGTGTTTGGGGGGGAGCGAAAGCCGAGCGATCGATCTCCATAGACGGCTCGACAATTGACAAACGGTCGCGCTTCCCTACGCTTTTCCCAATCCCGCCGGCGCCCGGCTGCGGCCGCCCATAAAGCCGGCGAGCGCGATGATCGTGGCGAGGTAGGGCAAGCTCTGCCACAGTTCGGGCGGCAGATTCGCCCCCAAAACTTTGGTGCCCATGAGTTGGATCTGCAACGCTTGAAACCCGCCGAACGCCAGACAGGCGGCCGCCGCCGGCAAGGGCCGCCAACCGCCAAGGATGAGCGCGGCGAGCGCAATGAACCCGTTGCCGGACGTCATATTGTCCACGAACCGCCCCGATTGACTCACAAAGAGCGTGCCGGCCAAGCCGCACAAAAGCCCGGTCGCCAGCAGACCGGTAAGCCGAATCGTGACCGGCTCCAACCCCATTTGGCGGCTCTTTTCGGGGTCTTCGCCAACCGCGGCCAGCCGGAGCCCGCCGCGCATCCGCGCCAAATAGAGCCAAAGCGCAAGGGGCAAGAGGAGGGCCAAACCGTAGAAGAAGCGCGGCGAAACGACCGGCAGTTCCGCCGTGCGATCCGGGTCGAGAAACTTTAGCGAGAGGTAGTTCGAAGCGCCGATCGCAATCGCGTTGATCGCCATGCCGCTGATGATATGGTCGATACGAAAGTGCTGCGTCATCATCCAATGAAGCAGGCTCAAGATCACGCCGGCCGCAAGTCCGCCGGCAAGCCCCAGCCAAGCGTTGCCGGTGGGGGCGGCGATGAGAGCCGCCGCCACCGCGGAGGCCAGCATTTTGCCCTCGAGGGCGATATTGATCACCCCGCTGCGCTCGCTCATCAGCCCGCCCATCGCCGCCAAAACCAAAGGCGCGCTCAAGGTCAACATGCTGGCGAGGAAGACGAAAAAGGCGGAATCAGTCACGAGCCGCCTCCTTGCGGTAGCGCACGGCGGCGAAAACCAGAATGAGCAAGCCGAGAACGATGGTGGTGATCCCCTTGGGCACCCCCATGATCTGGATGCTCGTTCCGCCCTTCGCCAGGACCGCGAACACGAGCGCGGAGGGCACAAGAAGCACCGCCGACCCCGCCGCCAACAGCGCCACGCCCAGCGCGTCGAACCCGTAACCGGAGGAGAACCCGGCATAGAACCGGCCTTCGTAGGCCACCACTTGGATGGCGCCGGCCAGACCGGCGATCGCCCCGCTGAACGCCATCGCCCGCACAACCGTCCGGGCGGAATCGACCCCGGCGAGCGTGGCGGCGCGCGCGTTGGCGCCCACCAGGCAAAGCTCAAACCCCGCAATCGTGCGCTTGATCCAGAAGCCCAGCGCGACGAGCAAAAGGAGTCCGAACAGGAGCCCGAGGCTCACGCGCAGTGGAGGCGATTCGATAAGGAAGGGAAGCATCGAACTGGTCTCCAGACGCGCGGTCGTCGTGCTTTCCTGAGCCGGATCTTTAAGGGGTCCGGCGACCAATCCGGTCGTCAAGAAGCCCGCCACGTAGTTGAGCATGATCGTCGTGATCACCTCGTGGCCGCCGCGATAGGCTTTGATCAGCCCCGCCGGAAGCGCCCATAGTGCGCCGGCAAGGCTGCCGCCCAGCATCGCGAGAACCAGGCCCCCCGGACCGGGGAAGCGCAATGCGAGGAAGGCGGCGACGATCGCGCCGAGCAAGAACTGGCCCTCGACGCCGATGTTGAAGAGCCCGGCTTTCAGCGCTAAGAAGACGGCAAGACCTGCGATCAAGAGAGGAGTGAATTCGCGCAGCGTTCCTGAAACGGCGCCTTTTGAGCCCAAGCTGCCCGAAATGAGCTTGGCGCCCGCCTCCGCCGGCGAAACCCCAGCTGCCCAAACCGCCAAAACCAGCACGCCGATCGCGCCCAGCGCGAGCCACAGGACACGGGCCTTCATGCAGCACCGGCCTCGGCCGCCGCCCCCGCGCCGACCATCAAACGGCCGATCGTCGTCCGGTCGGTCTCCTGTCCCGGTTCGGGCTCGAAAATCTGGCCGGATCGCATCGCCGCCACCCGATCGCAATGCTCGAGCAATTCGTCGAGATCGAAGCTGACCACGAGGGCGGCCGCCCCTCTGGCGGCCTCTTCGCGGAGGGCGGCATAGACCTGCCGCGTGGCCTCGATATCGAGTCCGCGCGCGGGCTGAAACGCCAAGATGAGCCGAGGTTGGACGGCGAGCGCCCGCGCCGCGACAAAGCGCTGCTGGTTGCCCCCGCTCAGGCTGCGCATCGGCATATTGAGCCCCCCATGCCGCGTTGAAAACCGCGCCGCGACCCGTTCGGCCAGAGCGGTGGGCGAATCCGAATGCAAGCCGGAAAGCCGCTGGAGCCCGATGCGGGCGTTGTCCACCAAACTCCAATCCTCGACGACGCCCTCTTCGTGACGGTCCTCCGGAATCAACCTCAATCCGGCCTCGATGCGGGCGCGAGGGGAGCGGGTCGTCACATCTTCCCCCAAGAGCCGGATCGTTCCCCCTTCGGCCCGCAGCGCGCCCGATAGGGCCCAGAACAGCTCGCGTTGGCCGCTTCCATCCACCCCGGCCAGGCCGACCACTTCACCTTGCCGCAAGGTCAGGGAAACCGATTTAAGGGCTTCGTCGCCGCGTCGCCCCTTCACGCGCAAGTCTCTCACCTCGAGCCGAGGCTCGCCGTAGGCGAGGGGCGGCCGCCGGACCGGTTCCACGGCATGGCCCACGATCATTTCGGCCAGTTCGGCGGGACCGGTTTGGCCCACCGGTTTGCCGGCAACGCATCGGCCCCCTCGAAGCACGGTGACGTGCTGCGCATGGGCGATCACTTCGGGAAGCCGATGGGTGACGAGCAAGATGGTGGCGCCTTTGGCGGCAAGCGCATGCAGGCTTTCAAAGAGGGCGTCGCTGTCGGCCGGCGAGAGCATGGCGGTGGGCTCGTCGAGGATCATGATGCGGGCCTCGCGCCACAGCAGCTTGAGGATTTCCAACTTCTGAGCGGCGGCCGGGCTCAATCGGCGGGCTTCCGCGCGCCAATCGAAGGCGAACCCCATGGTTTCCGCCAGAGCCTGCGCCCTTGCTTCGTTGGCCGGCCGATCGAGCCAAAGACCAGGTTCGGCGCCGAGCATGAGGTTCTGCAGCGCATCGAGTTCGGGAATGATCGCGTAATGCTGGCTGACCATGCCGATCCCAGCGGCGATGCCGTCCGCCGCCCGACGGAACTGAACCGGCTTGCCCTCCACGCGGATCTCGCCGTTGTCCGGCCGAAGCGCCCCGTAGAGGATGCGCATAAGGGTGGTTTTGCCGGCCCCGTTTTCGCCGACGATCGCATGCGTCGTGCCCGCCTCGACCCGCAAATCGATCTCGGACAACGCCTCGACGGGTCCGAACCGCTTGGAAATCCCGATCATCTCGACGGCCGGCGCGGACATCGCGTGAGACGTTACCCTTTGGCTCTCGTCTTGGAGTGCGCGACGCCAGTCGCGCTTTGGTTTGGATCGTTATCTCAAAACTTCAAACAACGCCGCCGTGGTCCAATCGCCATGTCCCTGCTCCTGAAGCCGAGCGAGCAACTTATGAACAAGATCGGTGCCCGGAAGCTCCATCCCGACCGCTTCCCCCGATTCCAAACAATACAAGAGGTCCTTCTGCTGGTTATCCACCGTAAATCCGGGCGACCAATCCCGAGCCAGGATTTTGGGGCCGTAATTTTCGAAAGCCCAACTGCCCGCCGCGCCGCCGCTCAGGAGTTCGCGCGTCTGGGCCAGGTCAAGCCCGGCTTTTTCGGAGAAGGCGAGCGATTCGCACAGCGCGAGCAGCGCGCCCGCAACGGCGATCTGGTTCGCCATCTTCATCATTTGTCCGGCCCCCGGACCGCCCACCCGTTCCGCGCGTTTGGCGTAGGGTTTGACGACCTCGATGGCTTCGGCCACGTCGGTCGCTTCCCCCCCGCAGAAAATCGTGAGCTGGCCCTTTTGGGCTCCCATGCTGCCGCCGGTGATGGGGGCATCGACGAATCGGTGGCCCTTGGCGGCAAGATCGGTCTGCATCTGCATCGCCGCTTTCGGAAGAATCGTCGAATGGTCGATGAATAGCGTGCCGGTTTGCGCTATTGCGGTCAGGTCGTCGAGACACTGCCGGACGTCTTCCGTCTTGGGGACGCAAAGGCAGACCGTGTCGCAAGTCATGCCCAATTCTTCAAGGCCCGACGCGACCTTCGCTCCTTTTGCCTGCAGCGGCTCCGCCTTTTGGACAGTGCGGCTCCAGACGGTCAGGTCGTAGCCCGCCTCAAGCATGTGCCCAGCCATGGGCAGCCCCATCGTTCCGAGCCCGACGAATCCGATCTTCTTCACGGATTCATTCTGACTCGAATCGAATCCGGGCGCCGCGGGCATGCTGCGGGAACCCCTCCATCTCGCCGAAGGCCTCGATGGTTGGCAGTAGTTCTTTCAAATCCTCTTTTGTGAGGCTCGAAACGGACTGGAAACGGAGGAAATCCATGACGTTGACCGGGCTCGAAAACCGCGCCGCGCCGCCCGTGGGGAGGGTGTGGGAGGGGCCGGCGACGAAGTCGCCCGCGCTTTGAGGCGTGTTGTTGCCCAACAAGACACAACCGGAATTCGCGAGGCGATCGAGGGCGAACGCGGGGTCGGCGGTCATGAGGCTGGTGTGCTCGGCAGCCAGCGAATCGGCGTTGGAGGGACCGCAATAGGCTGGGGGTGGGCCGACGAGGACCAACCCGTTGGCTTGGAGAGCCGCCCGCATCGTCGCTTCGCGGGGGGCGCCCCGAAGCTGCTTTTCGGCTTCGGCGAGAATGGCGTCGGCCACATGTCGAGTCGGAACCACAAGGTAGCCCACATTGTCCGGGGCATGTTCGACCTGCGTGAGCCAGTCGGCGGCCGCGTAGGCGGGGTTGGCCGTCTCGTCGGCCAGGATGCAGACCTCGCTCGGCCCCGCGAAGGTATCCAGTCCGACCTGGCCCCAAAGCTGGCGTTTGGCTTCGTTCACCCAACGGTTGCCGGGGCCGACGATCTTGTCGACAAATCCCCAATCTAACACTTGTCCGGACGGGAATTGGGGGTCGCCCCACGGACCGTAGGCCATCAGCGCGATTGCCTGGGCTCCGCCGCAACGGACGATGGTTTCGATCCCCAGCTCCCGCGCCGCGACAAGAACCGCCGGGCTGATCGAGCCGTCGGACCGCGGGGGGGTGCAGATCATGATCTCCGGGCTCCCCGCGACCTGGGCCGGAACCACGTTCATGATCACCGAGCTGGGGTAGTTCGCATTCCCCCCGGGAACATACACGCCGACCTTGCGAATCGGGATCAGCCGCTGGCCCTCGAATCCGGCATCGAGACGGCTCGAAGCGGACATCCTCCATTCCCAGGCATTTAGGGGCTCGTAGGCGTTGATTTTTGTACGTTTCCAGCCTTTCGTGATCTTCTTAAGTTGGGTTTCATGGAATGCCCGCACCCGGTCGATGCTATGGAGGATCGCGTCGTGGTGGGCTTCCGGAATGCGCGCCGAGGCGATCTCCCGCTTGGAGACCTCGAGCTGCGCGACTTTCAAGCTTGGACAATCGAAGCGCCGGGTGTATTTCAGCGCGGCCTTCCAACCTTTGACGCGGACGTCTTCGACGATTTTCGCGACGGCAGCGGCGAGTTTGGGGTCGACGCCTTTCCTTCCTCGTCTCGCCGCCTCGCCGGTGGCTTCCACCCATTCGTGGATGCCTTGCCGCGTGGCTTCGCTTCCCGCGATTTCATTTAAGGGAAATTCGACGATGCGGCAGAGGGTCATCTCAGCGTGCTCGAAGTAAGGGCTCCGACCTCATGGGCCTCACGGACTGGGAGCGCCGGGTTTAGCCGGCGAACCTCGAAAACCATGTCCCCCTTCCGTTCATAGAGAAAGCGGGCAGAACTAAATGGAAAGTCCATGAAGTGGCGGCAAAGATTCGCCCCAACGGGATTTCGGTGGATGTACGCCAGAGTATTCGAAAAGTGGTCCTCGTCGCGAATGAACCGATCGTAGTAGTCGCGGTACCAAAAGCTCCCGCTTCGACCCAAACGCCGATTGATTTCCCGGGCCGTCGAGCCCTTCAGGTCAGCGATTGCCTTCGACATCGAGATTTCTTCGCGAAAGCCCGCCAGGAAGTGAACGTGATTGGGCATGATCACCCACCCCTTAAGGTCGAATGCAATGCCGTCCATTTCAACCAACTTGGCTTCCACGATTTCCGCCAACTCTGGCCGCGCCAAAACGCAACTCCCCGAGCCCTGGTTGATGTGCGCTTCAACACGACGATACTCCTCTGCCTTAAGCTTGTCTTTGCTCAAATGACGAAGCTCCTCCCGCCATTCATCGAGAAGCGACTTAGGCAAACTGTCGAACTGTCGAAACGTAATAAACTGGATCGTTGGCCAATCGAGATGCGGGAGATAGCCTCGGCAATACCACCCGTGGAGGTCCTTCTTTGGTTGGATCCTTTCTCGCTCCATTGGATGAGAAGCTTACAATATCCGCCGGCTAAACCCGGCGCTCCCAGTCCGAGAACCTACTCGGGTCGCCCCAAAACCATCCCTCGCGCCCGAAAAAGCCTCTTTCTCATCCGCTCCCTTCCCAGCACGCTCATCAATTCAAACAAGCCCGGGCCTGTCGTCTTTCCGGTCAGTGCCACCCGCATCGGGTGCACCACCGGGCCCAGCTTGTCCATTCCGTTTTGCTCGGCATAGACGCGAAGAAACGTCTCGCAAGCTTCGACATCCGGGTCGGCGCCCAAACCCTCGAGCCAGGCCATCCCGGCCTCGAAGAGAGCGCCCACGTGCGGCTGCCCAAACCACTTCTCCATCGCTTTGGCGTCCATCGGCGGCTCCTCCTGGAAGAAGAACGCGCACGCCTCGCCAAAATCGGCCAGGCTGTCGGCGCGCTCTTGACTGAGCGCCACCGCGGCCGACGCATAGACCGGATCCGCCCGATGCGCGGACACGAAGAGGGCGAGTTTTGCCGGAACGCCAAACGGATCGTCCTTCACCGGCGAAGGCTCGTCGGGATCGGGCGCATAACTTCCCCAATACGCCAAGTTTTCGGGCGTGCGCGCGTAATCGAGCACCTCCTCAACCAGGGCCCCCGGAGATAACGAACGAATATAGTTGCCGTTCATCCACTTCAGCTTGTCGAAATCGAACCGCCCGGGCGAAGGCTGCAATCCCGACAGGCCAAATGCCCGGACCAATTCTTCGCTCGGCATGAGCTCGCGGTCGTCGCCCGGCGACCAGCCGATCAGCGCGACAAAATTCGTCAACGCCTCCGGCAAAAAGCCCATCGCGCGGTAATCGAGCACATTCGTCGCCCCATGTCGCTTCGAGAGCTTCTTGCCGTCTTTGCCCACGATGACCGGGCAATGCACCCACACCGGCGGCGACCAGCCAAAAGCTTCGATGAGCCAGGCATGCTTGGGCGCCGAACTTACCCACTCCTCGCCCCGAATGACGTGGGTGATCTCCATGAGGTGGTCGTCCACGATTGCCGCGAAATGGTAGGTCGGCATCCCGTCGGCCTTGATCAAAACCAGGTCGTCCAACGTGTCGGAATCCCATTCGATCCGGCCCCGCACCGCATCTTCGACCGCGATCTTTCGTCCGCGCGGCATGCGCAGACGGATGACGCCGGGCCGGCCCTCGACTTTCGCTTGGTCCACCGACGCGGCGGAAGCGTCGCGCCAATCGCCCCCGAAATAGCCCACCGGCCGCTTGTTGATCTCTTGGAACTGGCGCATTTCGTCCAGCTCTTCACGGGTATCGAACGCCCAATATGCATGGCCCGAGTCGAGCAGCGTCTGAATCCAAGGCTCGTAGAGGCCCGCCGCTTTTCGCTCGCTTTGACGGTAGGGCGCATGGGGGCCGCCCACGTGAGGCCCCTCGTCGAAGGCGACGCCCGCCCAGGCAAGGGCCGCGATCTGCTCGCGCTCGGCATCCTCGGAATAGCGCTCGCGGTCGGTGTCCTCGATGCGCAAGAAGTTCGCGCCGCCATGGTGGCGGGCAAAGAGAAAGTCGAAAAGCGCGGTA
>CAYONY010000018.1:0-4948 GCA_964405415.1 uncultured Fimbriimonadaceae bacterium
ACCTTTGCCTTTTGTTGCCGCTGATCGTTTCGATCCTGATGGTCGGTATCCCACCCCGAAACCGCGAACGGGCCAAAGGGTTTGTGAGGTTCGTTTGGCTGGTGCCGCTCGTAGCGGTCGCCGCCTTGGCGCTGGCGCTTCCTTCGCCATGGGGCGCCTCCGCGACGTCGATCGACTTCGTGCTGGCCGATGCGCGCCCGAGTTGGTACACCTGGCCGATGCACGGCGCGCTCAACGCGTTCGAATCGATTTCCGGCGGGTTGGGCTGGATTGGAGCAGGCGTGTTGCCCCTTTTGTTCGGCGGCTTACTGCTGTTTGCCCCGTGGCTTGGAGCAAAACGGGATCGACTGGTTCGCGGCGCTTTCGTGGTGTTTGTGCTCGGGTTTGGGGCCATGGGCGCGCTCTTTGGCGGATCGCCGGCGCCCGCTTGGGGCCATCAGGAAGTCCCCGATTTCAAGGCGGACGCATCCCAAGCCAAGCCGATCGACGAGCGGCTCGCGCGCTACGGATTTCGGATGGCGGTGCAGAATTGCGCGATCTGCCACGGCAAAGACCTCAAGGGCGCCGACGGCCGACCCGACCTGACCACCCAATTTCGACGCCACGCCGACGCCGCCTATTTCGAACGGTTCATCCGCGACCCCAAGGCCGCCAAGCCCGGTTCCACGATGCCGGGCCAATCCCACTTGCCCGCCGAGGAGATCGCCGCCATGGCCGAATGGCTCCGCCAACCCAAGCCGTGACGTCCAATCCCCCGGCCTTGAACCGCTCGCGGAGAACCACTAAACTGAGCCCATGAAGCCCGTGGCCTGGCGGTCGGCCCTGCTCGACTGGTATCGCACCCATGGCCGTGACTTGCCTTGGCGGCGCACGCGCGATCCGTACGCCGTTTGGGTCAGCGAGGTGATGCTCCAGCAAACCCAAGTGGCCACCGTCCTGCCCTATTACGCCCGCTGGATGGCGCGATTCCCCACCGTCGAAGCCCTTGCCAAGGCGGATGAGCAAGAAGTTCTGGCGCTTTGGCAGGGGCTGGGCTACTATCGTCGCGCCAAGCTTCTTCTTCAAGGGTCGCGATGGGTGGCCGAGCACGGCTGGCCGTCCGATCTCAAAGGCTGGCTCGCCGTCCCGGGGGTTGGCCC
Source organism: uncultured Fimbriimonadaceae bacterium (assembly GCA_964405415.1). Taxonomy (GTDB): domain Bacteria; phylum Armatimonadota; class Fimbriimonadia; order Fimbriimonadales; family Fimbriimonadaceae; genus CAYONY01. The sequence continues at coordinate 1,140 of CAYONY010000018.1, forward strand.
CTATACGGCGGCCGCCATCGGTTCGATCGCGCAGAGTCTGCCGGCCGCGGTGGTCGACGGCAACGTCGAGCGGGTCTTTGCCCGCTTTACGGCCTGCGATTTGGCTGGCGGCGCCCTTCTTCGCGCCGCGCAGCGATGGGCGGATGAAGCCCTCGACCGCGAGCATCCGGCCGATTGGAACCAGGCGTTGATGGAACTCGGGGCGATGGTTTGTACGCCCCGAGCGCCTCATTGCGATCGGTGTCCGATCGAGAACATGTGCGTGGCCCGCCAGTCGTGGACGGTTGACCGATATCCCACCGCGAGCCGGCCGCCGGCGACGGTACGGGAAACCCATACGGTTTGGGTGCCGTTTTGCGAGGGCCGGTTTGGAATTCGGCCCATTCCGGAAGGCGAATGGTGGGGAGGAATGTGGGAGTTTCCACGTTCGCGCGCCGATTCTCCGGAAGCCGAACTGCGGGCGATGGTTGGCGAAGGATGGCTCGAGGAATTGGGTGAAGTTCGCTGCCAAGTGACCCACCATCGCATCACGTTCGAGGCATGGCTGGTTCGTTGCGAGGCGCCCTCAAAAGAACTCGAGTGGCGAACTAGGGCGGAACTGGACGCGATGCCGCTGCCCTCGCCGGTCCGAAAAGTTTTGGTTCGGGCGGCGGTCGCCTTGGGCCTTCCGAACTGAAGGACTCCCCCTCCTTTGAAGGAGGGGGGTGGGGGTGGATGACGCTAGGAAGCCTCGGCGTTCAGCCGTGCCGAGATACGGGAGCCGTAACCCACACTAGCCCTCAATCTTCGCCAACCCTTTTGCCACCAGCTTCCCATTCAGCGCCTTCAAATCCCCATCGACCGCCTTCTTGAGCAGATCGAGCTGCACCTGCAGCTCTTTCGTGAGCTTCTCAAAAACGGCCACCGTTTGATCGGTCGGGCGATAGTCCCCGCTGAGCGCATAGCCCAGCACCGCCGCCAGCTTGTTGTTCAGCCGGATCGGATAGTTCAGCGGGTCTTGGCCGCTGCGCAGCTTGGTCTGGTAGATCGCTTCTTCCACCGTCGTGATCTTCGCGATCAGGGCTTTCGCATCGTTGCCGATCTCCGCATCCGTTGTCCCGGCCGCCGCCTTCTCGATCTTGGTCCGCAGGTCGCGGACTCTCAGCACCGCCTCGTTCGCTTCGGTCGTGCGGGCGATGATCTTTCGGGCCAATTCGGCCTGAAACACCAGGTCGGCCTCGCTCGCGTCCGCGCGCGGATCCTTTCGATAGGCAAAGGTCTGGGTCAGGGTCTGGCCATCCACCTTCAAGTTCACGGTGTACTCGCCCGGCGGGGCCGGCACGGTCTGGGGCCCGGCCCCCCAGAAGATCATGCCCGGCACCGGACGGTAGCTCGGATACCGCATGCCGGTGAAGGTCGCGCGCTGGAAGCCTTTGCCCTTGGGCAGCCCCTCCCGAGTGGCGACCACTTCGCCCTTGGAGTCCCGAACTTCAATCGAAACGGCTTGGGCATCGGCCGCCAGCCAGTAATTCAGGAAGATCCCGGTCGGGGGGTTCTCCCCCAAATTCTCCGATGCACTGGCCGCGGCTCCGCCACCGCCGCCGCGGCGGCCGCCACCCCCGCCACCAGGACCGCCGAACCCTCCGCCGCCCAAAACGCGAAAGGCCGCGCGAGGTTTGAAGAAGGTGGTCTTGCCGGTTTGGAAGGTCGGCGCCTGCTGGATCACCGAAATGTCGTCCAAGATCCAGAACGACCGTCCGTGCGTCGCCACCACCAGATCGTCGTCTTTCACCACCAAATCGTGAACCGGCGCCACCGGAAGGTTAAGCTGCAGGCTCTGCCATCGCCCGCCGCCGTCGTAGCTGACGTAGACGCCGGTTTCCGATCCGGCATAAAGCAGCCCCTTCCGATTCGGATCTTCGCGGACGCACCGCATAAAGGTGTCCCCCGGAATTCCGTCCACGATCTTCGTCCAGGTCTTCCCATAGTCGGTCGTCCGGTAAAGGTAAGGCGTATAGTCGTCGTTCTCGTGGTTGTCCACCGCTGCATAGGCGGTGGCCGGGTCGTGGGGAGAAGCCTCGATCAGGCTGACGAGGGCCCATTTCGGCATGCCGGACGGGGTCACGTTCGTCCACCGTCCCCCGCCGTTTTGGGAAACGTGGATCAAGCCGTCATCCGACCCCGCCCACAGCACCCCCTTTCGGACCGGGGATTCGGCAAGGGTGAAAACGGTCCCGTAGTATTCGACGCCCGTGTTGTCCTTGGTGATCGGCCCGCCGGAGGGGCCCAGCGTCGCCGGATCGTTTCGGGTCAGGTCGGGGCTGATCGTCTTCCACGATTGGCCCTCGTTGGTCGACATCAGAACGTGCTGGGAACAGGTGTAGAGCACGTTGGGATCGTGAGGTGAGAACACGATTGGAAACGTCCACTGCATCCGGTGGACGAGGTCGAGCGCCCCGTGCCCCATCGGGTTTTCCGGCCACGGGTTGACGTCTCGGCTGCGGCCGGACCGATGGTCTTGCCGCTCGAGCACGCCGCTGTAGTTCCCCCCGTAAACGATTTCCGGGTCGTTGGGCTTGGCCACCACGTAGCCGCTTTCGCCGCCGGCCGTCGTTGTCCAATGGTCCCGGCCGATCCCGGCGCCGGTCGATCGGCTGAGTATCCGAACCGTGCTGTTGTCTTGCTGCGCCCCGAGCAGGCGATAAGGGAACGAGTTGTCGGTGCTGACGTGATAGAACTGAGCGGTTGGCACGTCCTGTTCGGTCCAGGTTTGGCCCCCATTCGTGCTCACATTCGCGCCGCCATCATTCGCCTGGATCATTCGCGCCGGATCGTCCGGAGCAATCCAGAGGTCGTGGTTGTCGCTGTGGGGGGTGCCCATCCCTCGGAACGTCTTGCCGCCGTCGGTCGATTTGCCCATCCCGACGTTGAGAACGTAAAGCGTGTCCGCGTTCTTGGGGTCGGCGTGAACGTGGGTGTAGTAAAACGCTCGCTGCCGCCAGTTCCGATCGCTGTTCGTGAGCTGCCAGGTTTCGCCGGCATCGTCGGACCGAAAAATCCCGCCTTCTTGCGCTTCAATGATCGCCCAGACCCGTTTGGGATCGGCAGGCGAGACCGCGATGCCGATCTTGCCCCAGATGCCAGCGGGCAAGCCCGTTTGGTTCTTGAGCCCGCGCCAGGACGATCCGCCATTGGTCGTCTTCCAGAGACTGGACCCGGATCCGCCGCTGCTCATCGAGAACGGCGTCCGGAAGCATTCCCAGGTTGCGGCGTAAAGCGTTTCGGGATCGCTTGGATCCATGACGAGATGCACCGCGCCGGCTCGGTCGTTCACGAAGTGGATCTTCTTCCAGGTTGCGCCGCCATCGGTGGATTTGAACACGCCCCGCTCGGCGCTCGGCCCATAAATCGGTCCCAGCGCCGCCACATAAACGATGTCGGGGTTCGTCGGGTGGACGACGATGCGGCCGATGGTCCGAGTCGCTTTGAGGCCGACGTTGCGCCAGGTCTTGCCGCCATCGGTGGTCTTATAGACCCCGTCGCCCTCGCTGATGTTGCCGCGGATATCGCGCTCGCCCATTCCGGCATATACCACGTCGGGGTTCGAGGCGGACTGGGCCAACGCCCCCACCGAGGCCGTCTTGAAGAACCCATCCGACACGCACGCCCAATCGACGCCCCCGTTGGTGGTTTTCCAGACCCCGCCGCCGGTGGCGCCAAAGTAGTATTCCTGGGGCCGAGCCTGAGAGCCGGTTACCGCGATCGAGCGTCCGCCGCGGAACGGGCCGACCAGTCGCCATTTCAGGCTGCTTAAGAGCAGAGGGTCGGCG
>CAYONY010000018.1:4958-11897 GCA_964405415.1 uncultured Fimbriimonadaceae bacterium
GTTTGGGCCAGGCTTGCGCCCGCCATTGCGATCAAAGCAAGAGCAACGAAAAAAGCTAAACGGAAGCGCGCCACGACATCCTCCCAATCCCGACCTCAGGTCGAATTAGGACCATACCCCAGCCCGAGGGATGCCCATGCGTGCCACCGTCGCGCTTGAATTGTGCGGATTGTCCTAATGTTCCCGGGTTCGCAGTACCGATAACTCCGTTAGGAATGTCTTACGACTCCGTGGGGGATGGCGCGCAGAGCGTACGAGCGAAAGAGATGATCGCCCGGGCTCGAATGCGGCGGCGTGCGGCCGCGATGTTTCGCGATGCCAAGGCGCCGATCCTGATCACCGCGTGCATCGCGCTGGTCGAGCAAGTCCTGCTGCACTGGCCCTGGTTCCCCGAGCCGGCGACCCTGATTCTCGTTTCGGTGGCTTTGGCCGGGTTCATGTCGTCTTTGAATTCCGCCCTTTTCAGCAGCCTCATCGCGGTGGCCTACGGTTTGGTCTTCGTGCCCCAACGCCACGAGGCTCACGGCGGCAGCATCGATATTTGCGTCGAAGGCATCTTCTTGGCGGTGCTCGCACCGATTCTCGCGATCGCGGGGGCCCTGGTTCGCCAAAGTGCGGATCGGGCCAGCGAGACCCTGCGGAAGCACTTGACGAACACCCCGCTCGGCGTCATCGAACTCGATGAGAACCACGACATTCGCCTGTGGGCGGGCGCGTCGGCCAGCATCTTCGGCATCGAGCCCGGCGAAGCGGTGGGCAAAAACCTCTTCGAATTGCCGGGCGCGTTCTTCCACCCGGAAGATGGCGAAAGGGTGCAAGTCTTACTCGATGAGCTCGATCAGGGCGTTCGGACCCGGGCCGTCCACCATGCGCAAACGACCACCGTCGATGGCGCCAGCCGCCACTCGCGGTGGTTCTGGAGCACGACCATCGATTCGCGCGGCAGCTCGTCGCGATTCCTAGTCCTGGTCGAGGACATCACTGACCGAATTCGCGCCGAACGGGAGCTGGAAGCCAGTCGGACCGAGTTGATCCAGCGGTTGGTGCGCGCCACGGAAATGCGGGACGAAGACACCGCCGACCATATCGTCCGCATGGCCCGCTATTGCGAGGCCCTTGCCCGCCGGATCGGATTAGACGACGCCTCATGCGACCGCATTCTCTTGGCCACCCAGATGCACGACGTCGGCAAACTGGGCGTTCCCGACCGCGTGCTCCTCAAAGAGGGCCTGCTCACGCCGGACGAAGTTAAAGAGATGCAGCTCCATACGGTGGTGGGTTCGAACATTCTTTCCGGAAGCGGCAGCGCGCTGATCCAGATGGCCGAGTGCATTGCCCTCACCCACCACGAAAAGTGGGATGGCAGCGGCTATCCGAACGGGCTTAAGGGCGCCCATATCCCCATCGAGGGCCGGATCTGCGCGGTCTGCGATGTCTTCGACGCGCTCACCTCGAAGCGCCCTTACAAAGAGCCTTGGTCGTTGGAAGACGCCACCGCCGAGCTCCGCAAGCTGGCCGGTTCCCATCTCGATCCCGATCTCGTGGAGGCGTTCCTTTCCATCATGCCGGAGATCGAGTTCATTCGTACCGAGTACTCGACGCCGTTCGAGATCGGCTTGCCCAAAGCAGCCTGATGCCCAAAAACTCAGACCGGCCCCATGGGCCGGCCTGAGCTCATCAAGGCGATACCTCATTCGCCCATGCCGTTCCAGAACCGGTCGATTTCTTCCGTTGTCGTCCCGGTTCCGCGCAGCGCCTTCTTCGAGATCGGTTTCACGTGGCCATCGAGCCAGGCCACATTGACCAACTCCTTGTGGAACCGGGGCCAAAGCTGCCCAAAAGCGCGGGCATCCGGCTCCGTCCCGACCCATCGCGAAGGCGGCTCAATCCTTGCGTAGCCGATCGTGGTGGTGATCAGGCCGCCGCCCGGTCGGGCCCGATCCTTCATCGTCGCCTCGCCGAACAGGACCGTGGAAGCGGGGCTCGCCAGCGCGGTCGCCGAATTGCCGATGTAGTGGAAGGGGGTCGGGTTCGTCCCGTTGGGGTCCGGCGCGTTGATCATCGTGTTGAGATAGCGGTAGTTCATCCCATAGCTGGGATTCGCCCCCATGATGTAGTGGTGCAGCGTGTTGTTGGGGTCGAATCGGCCCCGTCCTTGCGGATCGGCCAGCACTGCATCGTCGGCGGTGTCAGCCGGGCAAAGGAAGATCTTCTCCGACTTGGTGTAGGGAAGCAGGAGCGTGGGCCAATAGTAAAAGCCCTGGGTGGTGGGCAAGCTCAAGTTGTTGGCGTCGTAGTAGTACAAGGCCGGGACCCGGTCGTCATAGTCGCCGTAATAGAGCACGGCGGCGGTTCCGATCTGCCGGACGTTGCTGAGGCTGGTGGTCTTCTTCGCCGAATTCTTGGCCGAAGCAAAGACGGGGAAGAGGATCGCGGCCAGGATGGCGATGATGGCGATCACGACGAGAAGCTCGATGAGCGTAAAAGCGGTGGGGGTTTGTTGGCGTCGCATGCCCAGAGGTTTGCCTGCCGACCAATTGGGCGAATTTACATTTTTGATGATTTGTCGGCTTTTTTGACCCGGTAGCCGATCCTCGACGAGGCGGTCAAATCGCCGTCAAAAATGGGGAGAAAACCTGTCCGTGGAACTATGGCGTAGATTCTTAGGACACGCTGCCTTGCGCGCTAGCGGCTGGAAGGGCATTTGATGTTTCTGACGAACGAATGCGGGCTGAAGCCCGCGGATCCCGGCGCCGCCTATAGGCCGTGCTCCTTTCGCAAACGGCCTTTCCCCCACGGCCAACTGCCAACTGCTAACTGCCAACTGCTAACTGCCAACCGCCGCCTAAATCTCCAACGACCGAAACCGCTTCTCGACCGTGTCGAACTTCGCGGTGAGCTGGGCATAGGCCCAATGGATCCGCTTCTGGATTTCGGCGGCCTGGGTCTGTTCGCCGGAATTGGCCGGAAACCGGGTCGGGTCGCTGCGCTGGTTGAGCCGGTCAAAAGCTTTGCGAATCTCTTCGAAGCTCGCGGTCTCTCCCACGCCGAGCAGCCTGCGCGCGTGGGCATCCGCATCTTCTTTGGGCACCGGGACCTCCCTCGTCACCGTTCGCGTTTTGGCCGGAGCCGGACGCTCGATCGCCTCCTCGAGCTCATCCGCGGCAAGGTCGCGCTCGATTTCGCGAATGCGGTCCCATTCGTGGCCGACCCATCCGCGGACAATATCGTAAGCGCGCTTTCCCGTACTCATCGCAAGGAATCTACCCCTTCAGCCAAGCCTCCGCTTCGTCGAAGCTCGTACCGAGTGACTTCAGCCTCCCCACCGTCTCCCGAAGCTCATCGGTTTCCGCCGGATTATCGGCGCCAGCGGCGGCGGTGGTGAGCCGCGCTTTCATCTCCGCCATCGCGGCTTCGGCCTGACGGAGGCTGCTCTCCACGCGTTCGCGCGTCCCTTCGGCCCGGTCGTAATGGGACACTTCGAGTTCCCGGGCCGCCTTCGCGGCCTCCAGGGCCGAGCGTTCCTCCTCGGTTTGGGCCTGGCCGATCTCGCGGTCGAGATTCGTCAAGTCCGATTGGGCTTCGGTGCGGCCGCCGGCGGCGCGAAGGAGCTCCCGCCGCATCTGCACGAGCTTGGCCGCCTGCTGGAGGATATGGTCGGCCTCGGCCAGGGCTTCCGCCCCGATGATCGCAATCGACGTGTCGTTCTTCTTGGCCTCAACCAGCTCCTGGATGGCGTTGCGATGCTTGCGAAGGGGCGCCAGACGCGCGTAATCGGAGGGATGGAGATCGCTTCCCGTCTCTTCTCGGCGGGTTCCGGCCGCCTTCATCGATACGATCGCCACCATCGCCACCGCCGCGACCGCGCAAAGCGCCGCGAACGGCCACTGCCCGAGCAGGCCAGTCACGATGGCGGCCCCTACCAAGGGCCAGAAAGCTAAGAGGTACGGCGATTTGCCGATCATCAAAACTTCACCCGCATCGACACCCCGGCCGCCCGCACCTTTTCTTCCCGCATCTGCAGAATCGGCTCGAGCCACACCCCCATCCCCACCATAAACCGCATCTGCAGGCGCAGCTCGTTAGTCCCGCTATCCCAGTCTCGGCTCCACCCGAGGCCCAGCGCCCGCTTAGGGTCCGGCTCCAGCCAAATTGAAAAGTCGGAGACCCGCCGGTCCCGGTCTTCCGCCGTGTTCCCCCTTCGCAGCGAGGCATATTCGGCCCGCAGTCGCACGTTGCCGATATTCCGGCCGTAGTCAAGCCCGACGATTTGGCGATAGCCCCGTCCTTTCCCCGGCGCATCCTCCGGGAAGCGGAACGTGGTCAGGCTCGCGGTGTCGATGCCGAAATGATCGCCCAGCGCAAAGCTCAAGCCCAACCGCGAGCCGATCCGCCCGATCGCCCCCTTCGGCAGACCCTTGCCGCCGTCGCAGTAGGCGAGCGCGGCCGGCACCGCATCGGAGCCCAGATACGTGTCCACCCGAGTTGCGGAAACGTTTTCGTTGATGAGCACGCCCTTTCCGAAGGGCAGCCGTTGTTTGCCCACTCGCCAATAGCCCTTATCTTCGATATAGATTTGGTCGAGCTGATCGTCCTCGGCGCGGCCTTCGATCTCCTCCAGCCGCTGCGCGACGAAAACTTGGAATCCCGGCTCGAGCGTAAAGGTCAGGCCAACCGTGCCGTAATTGCCGAGGCTGTCGTAGGCGTGCAGCGCGCCGTTCTTCCGCCCGACGGCCCGGTAGTGGAGCAAAGCATCGATCTTGACCAGGACATCCGGGATCTGCGCCGGCACCAAGGTGGCGAACGCCAGCCCGCCCGCCACCGCAAGCATCCGCCCACGAACGATCATCGGCCACTCCGAAGAGCGTCTTCCACTTCGCCTCCAGACAAGGCGGACTGGTCGCCGGTGGCCAGATTCTTGAGAGTTTCCTGGCCCGAAGCGACCTCATCTTCGCCCAGAAAGAGCGCGAACCGCGCCCCGGATTTGTCGGCTTGCCGAAGCTGGGACTTCCACGATTTGACGTCGATATCGGCCAGCGCGACAAAGCCCTTCGCCCGCAGGTCGCGCAGCCGGGTTCGGGCGGCGGCCGCGGTTTCCGGCGTGCAGACCACAAACACGTCGGGCTTTGGCGAGGGCGCCTCCAATCCCAACGCCGCCATCGCCAGATGGGCCCGCTCGATGCCGATGCCGACCCCGACGCTGGGCGTGGGCGGTCCGCCGATCTCCCCAATCAGCTCATCGTAGCGGCCGCCCCCGCAAAGCGCGCTCTGCGCGCCGATGCCGTCGGCGTGGATTTCAAAGACCGTCTCCGTGTAGTAGTCGAGGCCGCGGACGATCCGATCGTCGTATCGAAAAGGTATTTCGGCTTCAGTGAGCCGCGCCTGAATCTCGTCCCGCCGCGCCTGCGATTCCGGCTCCAGAAACTCGGAAATGCTCGGCGCGCTTTCCAGCGCCTGCAAGAGCGCCGGGTCCTTCGTATCCAAAAGGCGAAGCGGGTTCTTCCGTGTCCTTTCCGCAAACTCCTCCCCTTGATCCTTTAACAGCGGCTCGGCAAATGCCAAAAGGGCTTCGCGATAGGCTTGGCGGCACGCCGATCGTCCCAGCGAGTTCAACGACGCTCGGACCGACGTCATCCCCAGCGCTTGAAAAAAGCGCACGGTGACCTCGATGATCTCCGCATCGGCTGCCGCCGAGGGGCTCCCGATCAATTCGAGACCTACTTGGTGGTGTTCGCGAAGCCGTCCGGACTGGGGCCGTTCATACCGAAAGACCGGCGTGATGTAAAAAAGGCGCTCGACGGTGCCGGGCGGGCAAAGGTTGTGCTCGATCGCCGCGCGCATCGCGGGCGCGGTGCCTTCGGGCTTGAGCGCGATGTGCCGGCCGCCCTTGTCCATGAAGTCGTACATCTGCTTGGAGACCACTTCGCTGGTTTCGCCCGAGGTGCGGACGAAAAGGTCGAAATCTTCAAAAGCCGGGGTGCGAATTTCGCGGTAGCCGTAGCGGCTCGCCAGCTCGACGAACGTGCGTTCGACGAACTGCCATTTTGCGGCGAGCTCGGGGGTGACGTCCTCGGTCCCACGGGGGGCCTGAAAGCGCATGAAGCTATTTTGGCTTAACCGGGAAATCCCGCAGGAAACTCGCCCAAATACCGGGAAAATCGACCGTACAAATCGCCCCGCTGAAACGTTCCAACGATAACTCGAAGAGACACGTATGGCGAACGGGCGATGACAAGGAGGTTTTCGCGTTGTTGACGACGCTTTTGCCTTGGGCCGCCCTCATCTTGGCGGCGCTCGCCCTGTGGATCAAGGAAGACGATTCGAAAGAATCCCCGGCTCGCGGGCCCTGGCTCGTTGCGGGTCTGGCGGCGCTTGTTTTGGCGCTGGGCGCCGGCTGGATCTGGCGTGATGCGCTCAAAGACCTTTGGCCGACGTCGCTCGGTTTTGCCGGAGGCGGTTTGGTGGCGCTCGTGGCCTATTTTCTGAATTCCGGACGATCGGGCGTCGCCGCGCCCACCGCGCTTGGCGTTTTCGGCGCCGCCGTCTGGACCCTGGTTGGGGTCGACGCGCGCGAGCCGTTCCAATTGGGGGCCGCCGCTGGGATCTGCCTCGTGGGCTGGCTGTTGGCGGGTTCGGGCGCCACCTGGCCGGCCCGCGCCTCGGTCGCCGCCGCGCTCTGCATTTTTGGCGATATCTTGGGCAAGCGCGGGGCGGGCGGCCATTCCGACCATGCCGGTTCGCTTTTGGGGCTCGTGCTCGTCGTCGCCGTGCTTCTGGCCCGTGGCATTCCCAAGCGCGCCGAGACCGCCGCGCGCAATCAGGCGATTGGCCTGATCGTCGGCGCCGGCATTCTCGTCCTGGGGGGGTGGCTCTTGGCCTCGCGCCACTTTTTCCTGGGCAACCGCTGGATCCTCGCCCGCATCCAGCATCCGCCCACCA